>JBBSBZ010000092.1:0-11816 GCA_038250795.1 Burkholderiales bacterium
GCCGATCCGGCCGCTGAACCAGGTCGCGGCGATCCTCGTCGGCGCGCCGCGGCTCGACGGCAGGCCGGTGGGCAGGAACCGCTTCTACGGCGCGATCGATCCGCGCGCAGGCTCGGGCTCGGCGCTCGGCTATTGAGTCGAGCCGAAGCGCGCGGCGTCAGCGCGAAGGGTCCGTCGTGAGGGAACGGGCGTGGCCCGACGTCACCCGTTCAGCACTTTCATCATGTTCTCGGGATACCTCTGTCCGGCAGCCGCCCCGCTCGGGAACACCAACGCCAGCTCTTCGAGCACGTCGCGACCGAGGACCAGCTCGGTGGCGGCGACGTTCTCGTCGAGATACCTGCGCCGTTTCGTGCCCGGGATCGGCACGACGTTGTCGTCCTGGGCCAGCACCCACGCGAGCGCCAATTGGCCCGCGCTGCAGCCGAGGCGCTGCGCGATCTGCTGCACCTTGCCGGCGAGGACGAGGTTCTTCTGGAAGTTCTCGCCCTGGAAGCGCGGGCTCTGGCGGCGGTAGTCGTCCTCGGCGAGGTCCTCGAACTTCGTGATCGCGCCCGTGAGAAAGCCGCGCCCGAGCGGGCTGTAGGCGACGAAGCCGACGCCGAGCCGGCGACACGCCGCGAGCGTGCCCCCCTCGGGCTCGCGCGACCAGAGCGAATACTCGCTTTGCAGCGCGGTGACCGGATGCTCGCGACAGGCCCGCTCGAGCGTCGCCGCCGACGCTTCCGAGAGGCCGAGATAGCGCACCTTGCCGGCGCGCACGAGGTCGGCCATCGCGCCGACGGTCTCCTCGATCGGCGTCTTCGGGTCGACGCGGTGCTGGTAGTAGAGATCGATCGTCTCGACGCCGAGCCGCTTCAGGCTGGCCTCGCAGGAGCGCCGCACGTAGACCGGGGTGCCGTCGATGCCGCGCCGGAGCGGCTCGCTCGGGTCGCGCACGATGCCGAACTTGGTCGCGAGGAAGACGTCGTTGCGCCGGCCCTTGATCGTGCGGCCGATCAGCTCCTCGTTGGTGTGCGGGCCGTAGGCGTCCGACGTGTCGAGGAAGTTGACGCCCTGGTCGAGGGCACGGTTCAGGGTTGCGACCGACTCCGCGTCGTCTCGGTTCGAATAGAAGTCGCTCATGCCCATGCAGCCGAGGCCGATGGCGGAGACGACCGGACCGTCGTGGCCCAGCTGGCGTGTCTTCATGGAGTCCGGAGCGAGAGGTGGGACTTTCGACGATACCGTGAAGCCCGTCGGTCGTGCACAGTCGGCGCCATGAGCGACGACGCGTCGAGCGCCTCCGAGCCGCGCGAGCTGTGGCGTGAGGCGCGGCGCGCGATCGACCGCATCGAGCCGCAGCGCGGCGCGCCCTCGACGAGTCCGGTGTCGCGCTACCTCGATCCTGGGCGCCATGCACTCGAGGTGCGCGCGTTGCGCTGCCTGCCGCATGCCATCGGCCCGGCGTCTCGCCTGGCGTCATCCGGCGACTGGCTCAGCGCGCAGCTCCTCGGCGTGCCCGTCGTCGCGACTCGCGGCAGCGACGGCGAAGTGCGTGCGTTCATCAACGTCTGCCGCCATCGCGGCGCGCTGGTCGTGCCGGGAAGCGCCTGCGGTTCGGGCAAGGCGCGCTTCGTCTGCCCGTATCACAGCTGGACCTACGACGACCGTGGCACCCTCGTCGGACGGCCGCACGAAGACGACTTCCCGCATGTCGCGCGCGAGTCGGCATCGCTCGTGCCGCTGCCGGTGGCGATCCGGTGCGGGCTGGTGTGGGTCGTGCCCGAGGCGCTCGGCGACTTCGACTGGACCGCGTGGTTCGGACCACTCGCCGACGAGCTCGAGACGCTGGGCTACGACCAGCTCGCACCGAGCCCGCACGAGCGGCGTTTCGTGCAGCCGTCGAACTGGAAGCTGGTCCTCGATGCCAACCTCGAGAGTTATCACTTCCAGTACGCGCACCGCGCCACGATTGCACATCTGTTCCACGACAACGTCGTCCAGCAGGCCTCCTTCGGACGGCACCAGCGGATCGTCCTGCCCAAGCGCTCGCTCGTCGAAGCCGGCGCCGCTGGAGACGCCGCCGACTTGGAACTGCTCGGCCGGCACAGCAACATCATCTATTTCTTCTTCCCGTCGACCTTCGTGCTCTGGGAGGGCGATCACGCCAACGTCTTCAACGTGACGCCCGAGACGGCCGCAAGCTGCGACACGGCGAGCTGGATGATCGTTCCGGCCGCGCAGCACGCGAAGCGCGACCCGGGGCACTGGCAGCGCAACTGGACGATCTTCTGGGACGCGATCGACGAGGACTTCGCCCTCGCCGCGTCGATGCAGGCGGGCCTCGCGAGCGGCGCCAACGCGGCGCTCACTTTCGGCACCAGCGAGTTCGCCTGCGACCTGTTCGAGCGCGAGGTCGACGCGCTCGTCGCGGCGCGGACCTAGCGCGAGGCCTCCGTCGGCGGCGGCACCTCGCCGCCTTCCTTCCGGGCTTCCGAGCGACCGACCGCAGGCGACGTGCGGACGGTGTCGGTCTTGATGCGATCTTGATGGCCGGGCGGCGCCTTTCTACGACGAATTGACGGCTGTTTTCCTAGGATTCCCATCGTTGTCACGCCAACCGGCAGAAAACGATCCCCATGGACTTCGCCTATCTGTTCCTGATCGCGCTCTTCGCCGCGCTGATCGCCGGTCTCATCGTCGGCTGCTCGGCACTCGGGGCGCGGCGATGAACGGTCTCTACCTGGTCTGCGCCGCCGTCGCCGCCGCACTCTTCGTCTACCTGCTCGTCGCGTTCTTCAACGCGGAGAAACTGTGATGGTCAGTTCTCCCTTCCTCCTGCAACTCGCCGTCTACCTGGTCGTCCTTCTGGCGCTCGCATGGCCTCTGGGCCGATGGCTGGCCGCCATCGCCGACGGCCGGCTTCCCGGCTGGCTGAAACCGTTCGTCGCCGTCGAGCGGGCCCTGTATCGCCTGGCCGGCGTCGATGCCGACGAGAGCATGTCCTGGCGGCGCTACGCGATCGCGTTGCTTGCCTTCAACGTCCTCGGCGTGATCGCGGTCTATGCGCTGCAGCGGCTGCAGGGCGCGCTCCCACTCAACCCGCAAGGGCTCGGCGCGGTGAGCGCCGATTCGTCGTTCGACACGGCGATCAGCTTCGTCACCAACACCAACTGGCAGGGCTACGCGGGCGAATCGACGATGAGCCACCTGACGCAGATGCTTGCGCTCGCGGTTCAGAATTTCTTCTCCGCCGCGACCGGCATCGCCGTCGTCTGGGCGCTGATCCGCGGCTTCGTCGCCAAGGCGTCGGGCACGGTCGGCAACTTCTGGGTCGACGCGACGCGCGCGACTCTCTACGTGCTGCTGCCGCTCTCGGTCGTCTTCGCCGTCTTCCTTGTCGGCCAGGGCGCCATCCAGAACTTCGACGCCGCGCCCGTCGCGACGACGCTCGAGCACGCAAGCCAGTCGGTTCCCACCGGCCCGATCGCCTCGCAGGAGGCGATCAAGTTGCTCGGCACCAACGGCGGCGGCGTGTTCAACGCCAACTCCGCGCATCCGTTCGAGAACCCGACACCGCTCTCGAACTTCGTGCAGATGCTGTCGATCCTCCTGATCCCGGCCGGCCTCGTGTTCGCCTTCGGAAGGATGGTCGGGGACATGCGCCAGGGCTGGGCGGTGATGGCGGCGATGACGCTGCTGTTCGTCGTCATGGTGCTGATCGTCTCGCCGCAGGAGCAGGGCGGCAATCCGCTCCTCACGCCGCTCGGCGTCGACCAGGCCGCGACCGCGCTCCAGCCCGGCGGCAACATGGAAGGCAAGGAAACGCGCTTCGGCATCGCGGCCTCGACGCTGTTCGCGGCGATCACGACGGCCGCCTCGTGCGGCGCGGTCAACGCGATGCACGACTCCTTCATGCCGCTCGGCGGTGCCGTGCCGCTGGTGCTGATGCAGCTCGGCGAGGTCGTCTTCGGCGGCGTCGGCTCCGGGCTCTACGGGATGCTGGTCTTCGCGATTCTCACTGTCTTTATCGCCGGCCTGATGATCGGCCGCACGCCCGAGTACCTCGGCAAGAAGATCGAGACCTTCGACATGAAGATGGTGTCGATCGCGATCCTCGTCACGCCGATCCTGGTCCTCGTCGGCACCGCGATCGCGGTCGCCGTCGACGCCGGCCGGGCCGGGATTTCCAACCCTGGCGCGCACGGCTTCTCGGAGATCCTGTACGCCTTCAGCTCGGCCGCCAACAACAACGGCAGCGCGTTCGCGGGCCTGTCGGCGAACACGCCGTTCTGGAACGTCATGCTCGCCGTCGCGATGTGGTTCGGCCGCTTCGGCGTGATCGTGCCGGTGCTCGCGGTCGCCGGCTCGCTGGCGGCCAAGAAGCGCCTCCAGGTCACGGCGGGAACGCTGCCGACGCACGGTCCGCTCTTCGTGCTGCTGCTGATCGGCACGGTGGTGCTGGTCGGACTCCTCAACTACGTGCCGGCGCTGGCTCTCGGGCCGGTCGTCGAGGACTTCATGCTCGTCTCGGCCCCATGAACGCCATGACCCCCTCGCGCACCTCGCGCACCTCGTTTTCGCTCCTCGACCCGGCGCTCGTGCGGCCAGCCCTTCGCGATGCCTTCACCAAGCTCGACCCGCGCGTGCAATGGCGCAATCCGGTGATGTTCGTCGTCTACGTGGGGAGCATCCTCACCACCGTGCTCGCCGTGCAGGCGCTCGGCGGCAAGGGCGAGGCGCCGGCCGGATTCATCGTCGCCGTCGCCGTCTGGCTCTGGTTCACGGTGCTGTTCGCCAACTTCGCCGAGGCCCTCGCCGAAGGACGGAGCAAGGCACAGGCGGCGAGCCTGCGCGGCATGAAGCGAAAGGTCATCGCCAAGGTGCTGAACACAGCCAAGCACGGCGCGTCGTGGCATCCGCAGGAGGCCGAGGAGCTGCGCAAAGGCGCTGTCGTCCTGGTCGAGGCCGGCGACGCGATACCGCTCGACGGCGAGGTGATCGAAGGCGTCGCCTCCGTCGACGAGAGCGCCATCACCGGCGAATCGGCGCCCGTGATCCGCGAGGCCGGCGGCGATTTCTCGTCGGTCACCGGCAGCACGCGCGTGCTCTCCGACTGGCTGGTCGTGCGCGTCAGCGTCAATCCGGGCGAGTCGTTCCTCGACCGGATGATCTCGATGGTCGAGGGCGCGCGCCGGCAGAAGACACCGAACGAGGTGGCGCTCAACATCCTGCTGGTGGCGCTGACGATCGTGTTCCTGGTCGTCGTCGTCACGCTGCTGCCGATGTCGCTCTTCAGCGTCGCGAGCGCCAAGGCGGGCTCGGCGGTGACGGTGACGGCGCTGGTCGCGCTCCTCGTCTGCCTGATCCCGACCACGATCGGCGCGCTGCTCTCGGCGATCGGCGTTGCCGGCATGAGCCGGATGATGCAGGCCAACGTGATCGCGACCTCGGGCCGCGCCGTCGAGGCGGCTGGCGACGTCGACGTGCTGCTGATGGACAAGACCGGCACGATCACGCTCGGCAACCGGCAGGCGTCGGCCTTCTTCCCGGCGCCGGGTGTCACCGAGCAGCAGCTGGCCGAGGTCGCGCAGCTCGCCTCGCTTGCCGACGAGACGCCCGAAGGCCGGAGCATCGTCGTGCTCGCCAAGCAGAAGTTCAACCTTCGCGAGCACGACATGGCCTCGCTCGCCGCGACCTTCGTGCCGTTCACGGCACAGACACGGATGAGCGGCGTCGACCTCGGCGCGGGCGCGTCCGGCACCGCGCGGCGCATCAGGAAGGGCGCGGGCGACGCCATCCGTGAGCACGTCGAGTCGCTCGGTGGATCGATCGCGCCGGCGCTCGCAGCCGCCATCGACGACATCGCCCGGCGCGGCAGCACGCCGCTGGTGGTCGCCGAAGGCGGAGGGCTCCGAAGCGACGGCTCTGGCGAGCCGGCGCGTGCGCTCGGCGTCGTCGAGCTCAAGGACATCGTCAAGGGCGGCATCCAGGAGCGCTTCGCCGAGCTGCGCCGGATGGGCATCAAGACGATCATGATCACCGGCGACAACCCGCTCACGGCGGCGGCGATCGCGGCCGAGGCCGGCGTCGACGACTTCCTCGCCGAAGCGACGCCCGAGGCCAAGCTGAAGATGATCCGCGCCTTCCAGGCCGAAGGCCGGATGGTGGCGATGACCGGCGACGGCACCAATGACGCGCCGGCGCTCGCGCAGGCCGACGTCGCCGTGTCGATGAACACCGGCACGCAGGCCGCGAAGGAGGCCGGCAACATGGTCGACCTCGACTCGAACCCGACCAAGCTGCTCGAGGTCGTCGAGACCGGCAAGCAGCTGCTGATGACGCGCGGGTCGCTGACCACGTTCTCGATCGCCAACGACGTCGCCAAGTACTTCGCCATCATCCCGGCGGCCTTCGCGACGACCTATCCGCAGCTCGCGGCGCTCGACGTCATGCGCCTGACGAGCCCGTCGTCGGCGATCCTGTCGGCGGTGATCTTCAACGCGCTGGTCATCGTCTTCCTGATCCCGCTCGCGCTGAAGGGCGTGAAGTACCGCGCCGCGCCGGCCGCCGAGCTGCTGCGCAGGAACGTCCTCGTCTACGGCGTCGGCGGCCTGATCGTGCCCTTCGTCGGCATCAAGGCGATCGACCTCGTGCTCTCGGTCGCCCATCTCGCCTGAACTCTTCCAAGGCTCCTCATGAACGCCGTCCTCCGTCCTGCGCTTGTCCTCTTCGTGCTGCTGTCGCTCGTCACCGGCATCGCCTATCCGTTCGCCGTCACCGGCATCGCGCAGGCGTTCTTCCCGCGCCAGGCGAATGGCAGCCTGGTCGATCGAGACGGCAAGCTCGTCGGTTCGCTCCTCGTCGGCCAGAGCTTCGCCGACCCGAAGTACTTCTGGAGCCGGCCGTCGGCGACCTCGCCGATGCCGAACAACGGCCTCGCGTCGGGTGGCTCGAACCTCGGCCCGCTCAACCCGGCGCTCGTGGACGCGGTGAAGGGCCGTGTCGCCGCCTTGCGTGCCGCCGATCCGGGCAACATGGCGCCGGTGCCGATCGATCTCGTGACGGCGTCGGCGAGCGGGCTCGACCCCGAGATCAGCCGAGCCGCGGCTGCGTTCCAGGCAGCGCGGGTCGCCCGCGTGCGCAGCTTGCCGCGCGATCGGGTCGACGCGCTGATCGAGGCGCATGCCAGCCCGCAGCGCTTCGGCTTTCTGGGCGAACCGCGCGTCAACGTCCTCGCGCTCAACCTCGCACTCGACGCGCTCGCGCCTCGCTGAAGTGGCGAGGGATGGGTGCGCTCCTAGAATGAGCCGATCTCCATCGCGGCAAGGCAGGCACGGTGCTCATCAATTGCGTGGCCTACGAGGACGGCAACAAGCTCGCCGACTGCCCGATCGACGACATCAGCGAGTTCGTCAAGCGTCCGGGCTGCTTCGTCTGGGTGGCGCTGAAGGATGCGACGCCCGAAGAGCTGACGAAGATGCAGCAGGAGTTCGGCCTGCACGACCTCGCCATCGAAGATGCCCGCCACGGCCATCAGCGGCCCAAGATCGAGGAGTACGACGACACGCTCTTCGCCGTGCTGAAGACGGTCGAGTTTGCGGAAGGCGGCGAACTCGAGGTTGGCGAGCTCGATGTCTTCGTCGGCCCGAACTTCGTGCTCTCGGTGCGCAACCACACCAAGGCCGACTTCCTCGGCGTGCGTGCGCGCTCGGAGCGCGAGCCGCATCTCCTGCGCCACGGTCCGGCGTTCGTCTTCTATGCGCTGCTCGATGCCGTCGTCGACCGCTACTTCCCGATCATCGACACGCTCGAGACCGACCTCGAGTCGATCGAGCAGCAGATCTTCGAGCCGCACCACGGCCGCGCCAACATCGAGCGGCTCTATGCGCTCAAGAGGAAGATCGGCGTGGTCAAGCACGCCATCGCGCCGCTGCAGGAGGCGGTGGCCAAGCTGATCAGCGGCCGCGTGCCGCAGGTCTGTGCCAACAACCGCGAGTACTTCCGCGACGTCTTCGATCATCTCGCGCGCATGAACTCGCTGCTCGATTCGCTGCGCGATACCATCGGCACCGCGATCCAGGTCAACCTCTCGACGGTGACGATCGAGGAAACCGAGGTCACCAAGCGCCTCGCGGCCTGGGCCGGCATCTTCGCCGTCGCGACCGCCTTCGCCGGCATCTGGGGCATGAACTTCCAGAACATGCCCGAGCTGAAATTTGCCTGGGGCTATCCCGCCGCGCTGGCAGTCATCGGCGCCTCGTGCCTGTTCATGTGGTGGCGCTTCCGTCGGTCCGGCTGGCTTTAGCTCTCCCGCCGGGCGCTCGCGAACCATGAACACGCCGTCGCGGCCCGACCCCGACGCGCTGATCGAGCGCCTGCGCGACGACGATGCGCGTGCCGCGCGCGGCAAGCTCCGCATCTACTTCGGCTCGTCGGCCGGCGTCGGCAAGACCTGGGCGATGCTCGCCGCGGCACGCACTGCGCAGGCCGCCGGCGTCGAGGTGCTCGCCGGGGTCGTCGAGACCCACGGCCGCGCCGACACGCACGCGCAGCTCCAGGGTCTCGAGGTGCTGCCGCGGCAGCCGCTCGGCACAGGTCAGACCGCGCTCGCCGAGTTCGACCTCGACGGCGCGATCGCGCGTCGGCCGCAGCTGATCCTGGTCGACGAGCTCGCCCACTCGAACCTTCCTGGTGCGCGCCACCCGAAGCGCTGGCAGGACGTCGAGGAGCTGCTCGCGAACGGCATCGACGTCTGGACCACGCTCAACGTCCAGCACCTCGAAAGCCTCAACGACGTCGTCGGCGGCATCACCGGCATCCGCGTGCAGGAGACGCTGCCCGACACCTTCTTCGACCGTGCCGACGAGGTCGTCCTCGTCGACACGCCCGCCGACGAGCTGCTCGCGCGGCTGAAGGCGGGCAAGGTCTACGGCGCGGCGCAGGCCGAGCGCGCCGCCGCGAACTTCTTTCGCAAGGGCAACCTGATGGCGCTGCGCGAGCTGGCGCTGCGCCGCACCGCCGACCGCGTCGAGGACGATGTCCAGGCCTATCGCGTCGAGCGCTCGATCGGTCGTGTCTGGAAGACCGAGGCCGGCGTCCTGTGCTGCATCGGCCCCGGCGAGGGCGGCGAGCACATCGTGCGCAGCGCCGCGCTGCTGGCCCAGCAGCTCGCGGTGTCGTGGCACGCGGTCTACGTCGAGACGCCGGTGCTGCAGCGTCTGGCCAACGATCGGCGCGAGCGCATCCTCGGCGCGGTCAAGCTGGCCGAAGACCTCGGCGCAACGACGGCGGTCGTGCCGGGCGCAGCCGTCGCCGCGGCGGTGGTCGCGCATGCGCGCGCGCACAACCTGTCGAAGATCGTGATGGGCCACAACCAGGCGAGCGTGTGGCGGCCGTCGGGCACGCTGGCGCAGCAGCTCGGCCGACTCGCGCCCGACGTCGACCTGATCGAGATCGGCGCGGCGACGAAGGCCGATCGCGCGCCGCGATCGAGCGGTCGTCGGGCGAGCGAAAGGATGGGACGCACCACGTGGAAGCCGATCGGCTACGTCGTCGCACTCGTCGCCTGCGTTGCCATCACGGCCGTCGCGCACCCGCTCGGGGCCGTGCTCGACGCGCCGAACATCGTGATGCTGTTCATGCTCGCCGTGCTCGGCGTGGCGCTGCGCTACGGGCGCGGCCCGGCGGCGTTCGCGTCGGTCGTCAACGTCCTGGCCTTCGACTTCTTCTTCGTGCCGCCGCGGCTCTCGTTCGGCGTCGCCGACGTCCAGTACCTGCTCACCTTCGGCGTGATGCTGGCCGTCGGCCTGATCGTCGGGCAGCTCACCGCGGGCCTGCGCTTCCAGGCGCGCATCGCGACCCATCGCGAGCGCCGCTCGCACGCGCTGTTCGAGGTGGCGCGCGACCTCTCCAGCGTGCTCGGGACCGAGCAGGTTGTGGAGGCGGCCGGCGAGGCGGTTGCGCGCGAGTTCCGCGGCCGCGCCCGGCTCTTTGTCCTCGACTTCGACGATCGCCTCGTCCTCGCCGGCGCCGAGAGCGACAGCGAGAGCGCGGGGCTCGACCTCGGCACGGCGCGCTGGGCCTTCGACCACGCGCAGGCGGCGGGCCTCGGCACCGACACGCTGGCCGGCAGCGCCTGGCTCTATCTCCCTCTGAAGGCGCCGATGCGAACGCGCGGCGTGCTCGCGCTACGCCCCGAGGAACCGCGCCTGCTTCTCGTGCCCGAGCAGCGGCGCCAGCTCGAGACCTTCGCCGCGCTCGCCGCGATCGCGCTCGAGCGCGTCCACTACGTCGAGGTCGCGCAGCAGGCGACGCTGCAGATGGAATCGGAGCGGCTTCGCAACTCGCTGCTCGCGGCGCTGTCGCACGACCTGCGCACGCCGCTCGCCGGCCTCGTCGGCCTGGCGGGCAGCCTGCGCCTCACACGGCCGGCGCTGAGCGACGAGCAGGACGAGATCGCGCAGTCGCTCCAGGCCGAGGCGATGCGCCTGTCGACGCAGGTCAACAACCTGCTCGACATGGCGCGCATCGAGAGCGGCAGCGTGCGCCTCAGGCGCGAGTGGCACTCGATGGAGGAGATCGTCGGCAGCGCAGTGCGGGCGATGGCGCGCGCGATCGCGCCGCGTCGCGTCTCGACCGACCTGCCCGCCGACCTGCCGCTGGTCGAATGCGATGCCGTGCTGATCGAGCGCGTGCTGGTCAATCTGCTCGAGAACGCCGCGAAGTACACGCCGGCGTCGTCGCACGTGACGATCTCGGCGCGCGTCGACGGCACTGCCCTGCGAGTCACGGTCGCCGACGACGGGAGCGGCATCAAGCCGGGCCAGGAGACAGTGATCTTCGAGAAGTTCGCGCGCGGTGCGCGCGAGTCGTCGGTCGCCGGCGTGGGCCTGGGGCTGGCGATCTGCAAGGCGATCGTCGAGGCGCACGGTGGCACGATCGCCGTGACCAACGGCGCCGACGGCGGCGCGGCGTTCACCTTCGTGCTGCCGCTCGGCACGGCGCCGACGGTCGAGGCGGAGAGTGCAGCGCTCGTCGAAGGCGTCCTGGTCGAGCCGGCGGGCGCGATCCGGTGAGCGAGCCCATGCCGGTCGTGCTGCTGGTCGAGGACGACCGCCACATCCGGCGTTTCCTGCGCACCTCGCTCGAGACCGAAGGGTGGCGCGTGTTTGAGGCCGAGACGCTGCGCCAGGGCCTTGTCGACGCGGCGACGCGAAAGCCCGACCTCGTCATCGCCGACCTCGGCCTGCCCGACGGCGACGGCGTCGACCTCATCCGCCAGGTGCGCACCTGGTCGCGCGTGCCCGTGATCGTGCTCTCGGCGCGTTCCGACGAGGACGACAAGGTGCGCGCCCTCGATGCCGGCGCCGACGACTACATCGAGAAGCCCTTCGGCGTCTCGGAGCTGCTCGCGCGGGTACGCGCCAACATGCGGCGCCACCTGACTTCCGGCGCCGCGGGTGAGCGCTCGACGGTGGCGATCGGCGACGTCGTCGTCGATCTCGCGTCGCGCGTCGTGACGAAGGCCGGCGCCGTCGTCCACCTGACGCCGATCGAGTTCCGCCTCCTTGGCGTGCTCGTCGCGAACGCCGGTCGCGTGCTCACGCACCGGCACCTCCTGCGCGAGGTCTGGGGCCCCGGCCACGTCGACGACAACCATTACCTGCGCGTCTTCATGGCCCACCTTCGCCACAAGCTCGAGAGCGATCCGGCGCAGCCGACGATGTTGCTCACCGAGACGGGCGTCGGCTATCGGCTGGTCGCCGGCTGACTCGCGTCGCGAACGCGCGTCGCAGGGCCTACGTGGGGTTGCGGCATCGTCCGACGGTGCC
>JBBSBZ010000093.1:0-11542 GCA_038250795.1 Burkholderiales bacterium
CCGCACGAACCCGGCGGTCTCGTTCTGGGACACCGCGGCGCTCGGCGAGAAGATGGCGCGCTTCCCGTTCGTCGTCGCTTTCGCCTACACGCGCGACGAGACGAACCACTATGCCGACGTGCTGCTGCCCGATGCCACCGATCTCGAGAGCCTGCAGCTGATCCGCATCGGCAGCACCAAATACGTCGAGCAGTTCTGGGACCACGAAGGCTTCGCGCTGCGCCAGCCGGTGGGCGAGCCGCAGGGCGAAGCGCGCGATTTCACCGACATCGCAAGCGAGCTCGCCGAGCGCGCGGGCGTGCTTGCCGGCTACCACGCCGCCATCAACAAGGGCGCCGCCGGCGTGCCGCTGAAGAGCGAGCACGCCGACCACTCGCTCGCACTCGAACGGCGTCACAGTCGCGACGAGATCTGGGACGCCGTCTGCCGCGCCGCCAGCGCCGAGCTGAGCGAAGGGGCCGAATCGCACGGACTCGACTGGTGGAAGGAACAGGGGCTGGCGACGCAACCCTATCCGCGGCGCCGCTGGTACCTGCTGCCGACCCTGATCGAACGCGGGCTGCGCTTCGAGCTGCCGTACCAGGAGCGGCTGAAGCGGGTCGGCGCCGAGCTCGGCCGCCGCCTGCACGAGAACGACATGCACTGGTGGGACAAGCAGCTCGAGGAATACCAGGCACTGCCGAAGTGGAAGGATTTCCCTGCGCTGTGGGAAGCCGTCATCACTGAAGGCGGCGCCATCGCGGCCGAGTACCCGTTCTGGCTGCTGACGGCGCGCTCGATGCAATACGCCTGGGGCGCCAACGTCGGCATGCAGCTGATCAAGGAGGTGGCCGACAACATCGCCGGCCACCGCGGCGTCCTCATGAACACGCAGGCCGCCGCGCGCCTGGGCATCGCCGACGGCGACCGCATCGAGATCGCCACCCCCAAGCGCAGCGTCAGCGGCCGTGCGGTGCTGCGCCAGGGCATCCGGCCCGATACGCTGCTCATGATCGGCCAGTTCGCGCACTGGGAAACGCCACTTGCGAAGGACTTCGACGTGCCCAGCCTGAACGCGCTGGCGACGATGTCGATCGCCCTCACCGACGCGACCGGCTCGGGAGCCGACATCGTCCGCGTCGCGCTTCGCACGGCGCCGCAAGACAAGACGTCGAGGCGCGCGACGAGCTCGAAGGCGCACTCACGCGCCGACGGTCGCGGCGAGCGCCGGCCCGTCGCCGCTGCCTGCACCGAGGAGCAGCCATGACGCGCTGGGCGATGGTCGCCGACCTGCGCCGATGCGTCGGCTGCCAGACCTGCACGGCGTCGTGCCGCCACACCAACGCGACGCCGCCGGGCGTGCAATGGCGGCGCGTGCTCGACCTCGAATTCGGCGAGTACCCGGACGTGCAGCGGGTCTTCGTGCCGACGGGCTGCCAGCACTGCGAGGACCCGCCCTGCATGGAAGTCTGCCCGTCGACGGCGACCAAGAAGCGCCCCGACGGCATCGTCACGATCGACTACGACCTGTGCATCGGCTGCGCCTACTGCAGCGTCGCCTGCCCCTACCAGGCGCGCTACAAGACCGACCGCGCGAGCTTTGCCTTCGGCGATCCGATGAAGAACGAGACCGAGCGCCACGACCCGTCGCGCCTCGCGGTGTCGACCAAATGCACGTTCTGCGTCGACCGCATCGACGCCGGCACGGCCAAGGGGCTGACGCCCGGCATCGATCCGGAAGCGACGCCGGCGTGCGTCAACGCGTGCATCTCCGAAGCGCTGGCCTTCGGCGACATCGAGGATCCGCAGAGCAACGTGTCGCAACTGCTGGCCGAGAACCAGCACTTTCGCATGCACGAGGAGCTCGGCACCGGGCCCGGCTTCTTCTACCTCTGGGACAAGGTCGAGGGGAGCGAAACCATCGCGACGCCCTCGCCCGCGACGCTGCCATGACCTACGGCGAAGTCCCCTGGCAGCAGCAGGCGTGGGATTGGCGCGCTGCCGGCAACTTCATGGCCGGCGGCGCCGGTGCGGGTCTGCTCATCTTCGCCGCGCTGAGCACGCTGGCCGGCCGGCCGGCGCCCGCGCAGTTCGTGTGCGGCGCCGTACTCGTCTCGCTCGGCCTCTTCTGTGTCTGGCTGGAGCTCGGCAGGCCACTGCGCGCCCTGCACGTCTTCCTCCACCCCGGCACGTCCTGGATGTCGCGCGAAGCCTTCGTCGCAGCGGTGCTGATGCCGTGCGCGCTCGCCGCAGCCTTCGGCCTTCCGTTCGCGGCGCCGCTCGCCGGCGTGCTGGCCCTGGCCTTCGTCTACAGCCAGGCACGCATCCTCAGGGCTGCGCGCGGCATCCCTGCGTGGCGCGAACGGCGCATCGTGCCGCTCATCGTCGCCACCGGCCTTGCCGAAGGCGGCGGCCTCTTCATGCTGTCGTCGTTGGCGCACGGTCCGGGCGGCGCCGCGCTCGCCTCCCTGGCCGCCGCGCTCGTGCTCGCGCGCTGGCTGCTCTGGCGCCGCTACCGAGGTGCGCTTGTCGCTCCGGCAGGCGCGCTGACCGAGCTCGACGGCATGGCGCGCTGGCTGCTCTGGGTCGGCACGCTGGTGCCGCTCGCGCTCATCGGCGCAGGCCTTGCGGCTGCCTTCCTCTTCGGAGCACTCGACGTCGGCGCGGCCGACAGCGGCATCCAGGCGGTCACCGCCGCGCTCGGTGGCGCGGGCGCACTGCTCGCCGGCGCACGGTTCAAGTTCATCCTGGTCACCCGCGCGGCCTTCAATCAGGGCTTCTCGATCCAGCGACTGCCCGTGCGCGGCGTGCGCCGTGCGGCATCCTGAAAGGCCATCCGTGGGCAACCGAGTACCCCTGCACTACGGCACCGCGGCAGCGGCGCGGACGATGTTGCACCCCGAGGTCGAAACGCTGCCGCGCGAGCAACTCGCCGAGTTGCAGCTTCGAAGACTGCGTTCGACGGTCGCCGACGCCCATCGCCATGTGCCCCTGCACCGGGCACGACTCGACGCCGCCGGCATCGCGCCGCAGGACATTCGCTCGCTCGACGACGTCGCCCACCTGCCCTTCACGCAGAAGTCCGACCTGCGAGACCACTACCCGTTCGGGCTCTTCGCGCGGCCGGTGGACCAGCTCGCCCGGCTGCACGCTTCGTCGGGGACGACGGGCGCGCCGACCGTCGTCGGCTACACCGCGGGCGACCTGTCGCGCTGGGCCGACCTCATGGCACGCTCGCTCGCCTGCGCCGGTGCGCGCCGCGGCGACATCGTCCACAACGCCTACGGCTACGGGCTCTTCACCGGGGGCCTCGGCGCGCACTACGGCGCTGAACGCCTCGGCGCCGTCGTCGTGCCCGTCTCGGGCGGCTCGACCGAGCGCCAGGTGCAGCTGCTCGTCGACTTTCGCTCCCGCGTGCTGTGTTCGACACCGTCGTACGCACTGACGATCGCCGAAGTCGCCGAGCGACTCGGCGTCGACCTGCGCGCAAGCGCGCTCGAGGTCGGCCTCTTCGGCGCCGAGCCGTGGAGCGCTGGAATGCGGACCGAGATCGAGTCGCGGCTCGGCCTGCGTGCGGTCGACGTCTACGGCCTGTCCGAAATCATGGGGCCCGGCGTCGCCTGCGAGTGCGAGGCCCGAAACGGCTTGCACGGCTGGGAGGATCACTTCCTGTTCGAGGTCATCGACCCGGCGAGCGGCAAGCCGCTGCCAGAGGGCGAAGCCGGCGAGCTCGTCATCACGACGCTGACCAAGGAAGCACTGCCGATGCTGCGCTACCGCACGCGCGACATCACCCGCCTCGCGAGCGGCCGCTGCGACTGCGGGCGCACGCACCGGCGGATCCTGCGCATCACCGGCCGCAACGACGACATGCTCATCATCCGCGGTGTCAACGTCTATCCGTCGCAGCTCGAGGCGGCGTTGATCGGCCGCCCCGGCATCGCGCCGTACTACCAGCTCGTCGTCGAGCGGCGCGGTGCGCTCGATCACGTCGATGTCGAGGTCGAGGCGCAAGCCGGCATCGCCCTCGAAGCGCACGCGGCAATCGCGAGCGACGTCGCGCACCACATCAAATCGATGATCGGCATCACGACCGAGGTCCGGGTCCGCGCCCCGGGGGAAATTCCGCGCTCCGAAGGCAAGGCGGTGCGCGTGCGCGACCTGCGGCCGAAGGTCCCGGTCTGAGGAGCCCGCGATGCCCAAGCACCTGCTTGCTCTCAGCGTCAATGGGCGTCCTCGCGAGGACGCGGTGGCCGACCCGACGCTGCTGCTCGACTATCTGCGCGACACGCTGGGCCTCACCGGCACCAAGCAGGGCTGCGATGGCGGCGAGTGCGGCGCCTGCACGGTGCTCGTCGACGGCGCGCCGCGCCTCGCCTGCCTGACGCTCGCGGCGAGCTGCGCCGGCCGCAATGTCGAGACGATCGAGGGACTCGCCGGCCGGGACGGCCGCATGAGCCGGCTGCAGCAATCGTTCCACGAGCACCTCGGCACGCAATGCGGCTTCTGCACGCCGGGCATGGTGATGAGCGCCGAGGCGCTGCTGCGCGCGGACCCGTCGCCGAGCGACGAGGCGATCCGGGCGGCGCTCGCCGGCAACCTTTGCCGCTGCACCGGTTACGTCAAGATCATCGAGTCGGTGCGCGGCGCATGCGCGCTCGCCGAGCGCTGAGAACCGGTCCGTGGACACCCTCGTCAAACCGATCGCCGCCGCGTCGCTGCGCGAGAGGAGCGTCGGTCGGCCGACGCCGCTCATCGACGGAATCGAGAAAGTCACCGGCAGGACGCGCTATACCGCCGACCTGCCGACCGGCGAGATCCTCGTCGGCCGCATCCTGCGCAGCCCTGTCGCGCACGGCAAGATCCGCGCCATCGACACCACCTGCGCGCGCGCGATGCCCGGCGTGCGCGCGATCGTCACCGGCGACGATTTCGAAGCGCCCTACGGCGTCATCCCGATCGCCCAGAACGAGTGGCCGCTGGCGCGCGACAAGGTGCGCTACCGCGGCGAACCGATCGTCGCGGTCGCCGCGGTCGACCAGGCGAGCGCCGACGCCGCGCTCGCCGCCGTCGTCGTCGAGATCGACGAGCTGCCGGCGTATTTCAGCGCCGCCGATGCGCGCGCCGAGGGCGCCGTGCCGCTGCACGAGAAGCGCAAGGGCAACATCGAGCGCGAAGTCGACCAGAGCTTCGGCGACGTCGATGCGCGCTTCGCCGAAGCCGACATCGTCCGCGAAGAGCGCTTCCACTACGCCGAAGTCGCACACGGCCAGATCGAGCTCAACGCGGCGATCGCCTCGTGGGAGCCCGAGCGCGACCGGCTGACGATGCATTCCACGACCCAGGTGCCGTACTACCTGCACCTGACGCTCGCGCAGTGCCTCGGCATCGACGCCTCGCAGATTCGTGTCGTCAAGCCGGCGCTCGGCGGCGGATTCGGCCACCGCGTCGAGCCGCTCAATTTCGAGATGATCGCCGCAGCGCTCGCCCGTGCTGCCGGCGCGACCGTGCGCCTGCTGCAATCGCGCGAGGACAGCTTCCTCACCCACCGCGGCCGCCCCGAGACCGACGTGCGCCTGCGTCTCGGCCTGAAGAAGAACGGCGAGATCTGCGCCGTCGACTGCGAGGTCGTGCAGCGCGGCGGCGCCTACGGCGGCTACGGCCTGGTGACGATCCTCTACGCCGGGGCGCTGCTGCACGCGCTCTACACCGTCGGTGCGGTTCGCTACCGCGGCCTGCGCGTGTGCACCAACACGCCGCCGTGCGGCGCAATGCGCGGCCACGGCGCGGTCGACGTGCGCCATGCGTTCGAGACGCTGCTGGACCGGATTGCCGGCGAGATCGGGCTCGACCCGTTCGCGGTGCGGCGTGCGAATCTGATCACCCCCCCCTACCGCACGCTCAACGACCTGCAGGTCAACTCGTGCGGGCTCGCCGCGGCGCTCGACTGGGTCGAGCGCGCTTCGGGCTGGAAAGAGCGCCGCGCCCGGCTGCCTCGCGGCCGCGGACTCGGTCTCGGCTGCTCGCATTACGTCTCGGGGTCGGCCAAGCCGGTCCACTGGAGCGGCGAGCCCCACGCCGTCGTCAATCTCAAGCTCGACTTCGACGGCAGCGTCACGGCGCTCACCGGCGCCGCCGACATCGGCCAGGGCTCGTCGACGCTCGTCGCCCAGATCGTCGCCGAGGTGCTCGGCGTCTCGATGGGACGGGTGCGCGTCGTCGCCACCGACAGCGCATTGACGCCGAAGGACAACGGCTCGTATTCGTCACGGGTGAGCTTCATGGTCGGCAACGCTGCCTTGCGAGCCGCCGAGGAGCTGCGCCGCGTGCTGGTCGAGGCGGCGGCGACGCGGCTCGATGTCGCGGCGGAGCGGATCGAATGGCTCGGCGAAGGCTGCCGCGTCGAGGGCGAGGAGCGTGGGCTCGACTTCGCTGCCGTGGTCGCCGCTGCGCTTGCCGCGAGCGGCACGATCACGGTCAAGGGCGCCTGGTCGACGCCGCCCGAGACGCAGGGCGGCAAGCATCGCGGTGGCGCGGTGGGATCGAGCGCCGGCTTTTCCTACGCCGCGCAAGTCGTCGAGGTCTCGGTCGACGAGGAGACCGGCCATGTCACGGTCGAACACGTCTGGGTCGCTCACGACTGCGGCTTCGCCATCAACCCGCTGGCCGCGACCGGGCAGGTGCAGGGCGCCGTCTGGATGGGAATGGGCCAGGCCCTGCAAGAGGAGACGCAGTACCACCAAGGTCTGCCGCTGTGCCCGAACCTGCTCGACTATCGCGTGCCGACCATCGTCGAGTCGCCGCCGATCGACGTCGTACTGATCGAGAGCCACGATCCGCTCGGGCCGTTCGGTGCGAAGGAGGCGAGCGAAGGGGCGCTGCACGGTTTTCCGCCGGCGCTCACGAGCGCGATCGGCGACGCCGTCGGCGTTGCGCTGAATGCGCTGCCGGCGAGTCCGGACCGGGTTCTCGACGCGCTGCACGAGCGCCGCCGCGCCGCGCGGCTCGCCACCCATCGCGCCGCAAAGGCCTGAAGATGGAGCGACTGCCGCCGTTCGCGTTGCGCCGGCCGGCGAACGTCGCCGACGCTGCCACCTGGCTCGCCGAAGCCGGCGCACGGCCACTCGCTGGCGGCACCGATCTGTTGCCGAACCTGCGCCGGGGCCTCGGCCGCCCGACCACACTCGTCGAGCTCGGCGGAATCGCCGGATTCAACGTGATCGAGCGCGTCGCCGACGGCATCGAGATGGGCGCTGGCGTGACGCTCGCCGCACTCGCCGCGCTCGCCACCGATGCCGGCTCGGGCGATGTCGGATGGCGCGATTCCCGCGCGGCCGTCGTCGAAGCGGCACGCGCAGTCGCGGCGCCCGCGCACCGCAACGCGGCGACGCTCGGCGGCAACCTGTGCCAGGACACGCGCTGTGTCTTCTACAACCAGAGCGAGTGGTGGCGCGCCGCCAACCGCTGGTGTCTGAAGCACGGCGGCACGACCTGCCACGTCGCGCCACAAGGATCACGCTGTCACGCTGCCTACAGCGGTGACATGGCGCCGGCGCTGATCGCGCTCGATGCCGAGGTCGCGCTCGTCTCCGTGCGCGGGACTCGCCGCCTCCCGCTCGCAGACCTCTACCGCGACGACGGCGCGGCGCATCTCGCACTTGAGCCCGGCGAGCTGCTCGCCAGCGTGCGGCTGCCGCATCCGCCGGCCGGAGCCCGCTCCGGCTACCGCAAGGCGCGCGTTCGGGGCGCGTTCGACTATCCGCTCGCCGGCGTGGCCATCGCGCTCGTCGCGGACGGGCAGCGCATCGGCCAGATCGCCGTCGCCATCACGGGTCTCAATCCGCTGCCGCTTCGGCTCGAGGGCACAGAGGCGCTCGTCGGCCGCACGGTCGATGCGGGCGTGCTCGGCGTGCTCGGCAAGCTCGTCGCAAAGCAGGCGCAGCCGATGCGGACGACAGCCACGCCTTCGAACCATCGACGCCAGGTCGCCGTGGTGCTGGCCGAGCGTCTGCTGCGCGAGCTCGCCGACCCGGCGCCCGCCGCAGCCGAGCTTCGAGAGGCAGGCCGTTCATGACGATGAATGCCGCCCATTGCCTGCTCGCCGGCGGCGACGATTCATCGATGGCGCTTGTCAGCAGGGGTGAGGCCTGGCGACGGGGCGCTTTGCGCGACGCCGTCGCCCGAGCCGGGTCGGTCTGGCAGAAGCTCGGCCTCGCGCGCGGCGATCGCGTCGCGGTCAAGCTTTGCGACGGCGCCGACTGGGTGATCGCGTATCTCGGCGCGATGTGGGCCGGCGGTGTCGCCGTCGGCGTCAATCCGCGCGTGCCTGCCGACGAGTGGCAGCAGATCGTCGCCGCAGCGCGATTCCGCTTCTTGCTCGCGGAAGCGGGCGATGCTGCAGCGGCCGAGGCCGGCGTGCCGACGTGGGCTCTCGCTGCGTGGCAGGACGCGTTGTGCTCGGCAGCGCCGATCGACGCGATGCCGATGGATCCCGACGACCCGGCACTGTGGGTGCATTCTTCGGGAACCAGCGGCCAGCCCAAGGCGGTCGTGCATGGCCACCGCTTCGCGCTCACCGTCGAGCGGGTCGGCAAGGATCGACTGGGCATCGGCCCCGGAGACCGCCTCCTCGCGAGCTCGAAGCTCTTCTTCACGTACCCGCTCGCCAACAGCGTTCTTGCCGGATTGAAGCTCGGTGCGACGGTGCTTCTCGATCCGCGCTGGCCCACCGCCACGGATGTCGTGGCCGTCGCGGCAGCCGAGCGTGCGAGCGTGCTGTTCAGCGTGCCCTCGCTGTACCGTGACCTGCTCAAGCAAGGTCTGGCGAGGGCGCTTGCGGACGCCGGCGTCCGCCTCTTCGTCTCGGCCGGCGAGGCGCTGGCGCCGGCACTGCGCGACGAGTGGCAACGGCAGACCGGACAGACGATCGCCAATGGTTTCGGCACGTCCGAGACGCTCGTGCTCGCGCTCGTCGATCGCGGCGACGGCCGTTCGCTGCAGGTCTCCCCGGGCTTCACCGCGACGCCGATCGACGGCGCCCGCGCAGGAGCGCCGACCCGGCTTGTCTTTCGCGGTGCCGGTATCGCGCTCGGCTACTGGCGCCGGCCCGAGTCCGAGGCCGAGCACTTCCGCGACGGCGGGTTCGCGTCCGCCGATCTGTTCGAATCCGCGCCGCACGGCGAGGGCTGGCGCTTTGCCGGCCGCGAAGACTCTCTCGTCAAGGTGCACGGGCGCTGGGTGGACCTGAACGCGCTCGAGCAGGGCATCGCTCTCACGTGCCCGGGCATGGCCGATGCCGCCGCGGTCGCGGTCGCCGACGCGGATGGCGTCGAGGCCATCGCGCTCTTCTTCGTCGCGGCGGCGGGGCTTCAGATTCCCGACGCCGCCACGCTGCGCATGCATGCGGACCGGCTGCCCGCGTACCAGCGCCCACGCTGGCTCCACCGCGTCGACGCATTGCCCCGCACCGCGACCGGCAAGCTGCTGCGCAGGCACCTGCGCGAATGGCATGCATCGCTCGCCGCGACCGCGCAGGAGGGTGTGCGTGACGCCGCCTGAGGAGACCTCGGGCGCCGCGCGCCGTTGGCGCGACGGCGACGGCGAACACATCGACGTGCGCGGCCTGGCTGCGCCGGCACCGCTGATCGAGATCCTGCGCCTGGTTGCCGGCACCGGCGCTGCGGCCGTGATCGTCCACCACGACCGCGAGCCGAACCTGCTCTATCCGCGCCTGGCCGAGCTCGGCTGGGAGGCCGAGTTGATCGCCGGCGACGAAGGCGAGGTCCGTCTTCGTCTGTCGCCTGCGCAATGAAGTCGGTGGGCGGCGCGTTCCTCGGCGGCGCGGGCAGCCGGCTCCTGCCGGTGACGATCCCGTTCCGCTTCTTCGGCGCTGCGCTCGTCTATCACGTGCTCGCCTGGCTCGCGTTGCTCGCCGGCGCGCAGCAGTGGCCGCACTTTGGCGGCGGTCTCGGCTGGCCGCTCGCAGCGCTCCACCTGCTCACGCTGGGGGTGATCGTCATGACCGCGATCGGCGCCAGTCTGCAGTTGCTGCCGGTTGCCACGCGCCAGCCGGTGCTCAGCGAGCGCCTGCCTCGACTGATCTGGTGGCTCTATGTGCCTGCGGTCGCTGCGCTCACGCTAGGAATGGGGCTCGGACTGGCGTCGCTGCTCGCTGCGGGCGCGCTCGCCGTCGTTTGTGCGCTTCTCCTCTACGCGTTGCTCCTGGGCACCAACCTGCGCGGCGCGCGCGGCATGCCTGGCGTGGTCGCCCACGGCTGGGCCGCGCTCGGGTGCCTGGCGGTGGCGCTCGCCTCGGCGCTCGCGCTGGTCGGCAACTACGTGGGCCTGCCCTCGCTCGGCCGCCCGGCCGCGCTCGCACTCCACGTGACCTTCGCCGGCTATGGATTCATGGGCCTGCTCGCGCTCGGACTGTCCGCGATCCTGGTGCCGATGTTCACGCTCTCGCCGTTGCCCGACGCGCGCCGGCACCTGACCTCGTGCGCGTTCGCCGTCGTCGGCCTCGGCTGCGCCGCAGCGGCAGCGCTGGGCAACGAAACCGGTGCGTGGTGGACTGCCGCCCTCGGCGCCGGCACGATCGCGGTCGCACTTCACCTGACGCTGATGCACGGCGCGCTGCGCGACGGCATGCGGCGCGACCTCGGCCGCTCTTTCGTCCTGGTGAAGGTCGCGTGGGTCGCGCTTGCCGCCAGTCTGCTCGCAGCGCTCGCCATCGCGCTCGGCGCTCCCCTGCCCGGACTGGCGGGCCTGTTCGGGTTGCTGCTGGTCGGCGCGTGGCTGCTGACCTTCACGCTGGCGATGCTGCAACGCATCCTGCCCTTCCTCGCCTCGATGCACGCCGCCCGCGGCCGGCGCCGACCGCCGCTGCCATCGACCTTCAGCACGGCACGGCCGCTGGCGATCCACTTCACGTGTCATCTGGCCGCGCTGGCCGGGCTGGCGCTTGCGCTCGCCACAGGGAGCAGCGCGCTCGCCGCGCTCGCCGCGGCGACCGGCGCGGCCGGCGCCGTCGCCTACCTCGCGTTCTACATCGTCCTGCTGCGCCGGCTGGTCGCCCCGGCTCCGGCAGGATCGCGCCCGGCGGCCGCCCGCGAGGGATGATCCTTGCTCTGGGTCAAGGCCGAGGCATGGGTCGTCGGGCTATTCTGGTAGCTCGATACCATTATTGGAGCGTCCCGTGCAGAGCAGCGGCCAGGTCAGCCAGGCGCTCGACAGCGAGCACCGGAACAACCTCGATGTGCTCGGGCGCGTGGAGCAGGCTCTCGCGCGCAGCGCCAGCACAGCCACCGATGTCGAGCTCGCTCGCCTCCTGCCTGCGTTCATTCGCCTGATCGAGCAGGACATCGGGCGACATTTCGACTTCGAGGAGAGCGAGCTGTTTCCGCGCATGGCCGAGTCCGGCGACGGCGACATGGCCGAGTTGATGCGCGAGGAGCACGACGCGATCCGCGAGGTCGCGGCGGAAGTGTTGCCGCTCGCGCGCAGCGCCGCCGCCGGCAGCCTCGATCGGGCCGGCTTCGATGCGCTGCGCCGTGGCGCATCCGAG
>JBBSBZ010000094.1:0-11540 GCA_038250795.1 Burkholderiales bacterium
GCCCACGTCGGCGCGCAGGCTGGCGTCGAGCGCAAGCGCCGTCGCGCCGACCGGGCTCAGCGACGAGAGGTCGCCGCGCCAGGGTGAGGGCGACAGTGCGAGTGCGACCACGGCGGCGAGGGCGAGGGCGATCACCGCCCATCGGGCGCGCGGCAGCATCGCCGCGGCCGCAGCCATGAAGCGGCCGAGCTGGCGTCTGAAGCCCGCACCCGGAGCGCCGTTTGGCGCCAGCACGGGAAAGACGAAGCGCGTCGTCGCCGCCGCCGCCGCCAGGCCGGCGATCGAGAAGACGCCGAGCTGCGCGAGGCCGGGGAAGCCCGTGAAGACGAGCGCCGCGAAGCCGATCAGCGACGTGAAGAGGCCGAGCCGCACCGTCGGCCAGCTCTCGCGCTGCCAGCGCGACGCCGAGCCGGAGCCGCCGTGCGCCTGCACGAGGTAGTAGATCGCGTAGTCGACCGCCTCGCCGATCAGCGTCGTGCCGAAGCCGAGCGTCATGCCGTGGACCTGGCCGAAGACCAGGCTCACCGCGGCGATGCCCGCGAGCACGCCGGTCGCGACCGGGACGATGGCGACGGCGAGCGCGCGCAGCGAGGCGAAGGCGAGCAGCAGCAAGGCGACGATGAGCACCGAACCGAGCACGGCGAGGCGTTCGACCTCGCTCTTGATGCTCGCCCGCGACGCGACCGCGAAGCTGCCGGCCCCGGAGACGACGAGGCGCAGCCCCGGCGCGGCGGCGCCGTCGAAGGCGGCGCGGATCGCGGCGAGCGCGTGCTCCTGGCCGTCGAGGTCGGCGCCGTCGGCCACGGTCGTCGCCACGAGCACGGCGCGCGGCACGGTGCGCGAGACCCAGACGCCGTTCTCGCTCTTGGGTGCGTGCGCCGGCGTGAGCGCCTCGGCGATGCGCACGGTCTCGCCGGTCGGGTCGCGATAGAGGATCGGCTTCATCAGCGAGCCGGCCGGTGTGCCGAGCAGCGACACGGTGTCGTCGATGGCGTCGCGCAGGCCTGCCGCCGTGAACCGGCTCGCGTCGACGGCGGGGCTGAGCGCGTAGCGGTGCGCGAAGAGGAATCGGCCGGCGTCGGCCCAGGCCGAGGTGTCGCCGTTGTCGACCGACGCGAAGAGCTTGCCGGCGCGCAGCTGCGCGGCGAGTCGGCGCGAGGCGTCGGCACGGAGGGCGGCGGCGGCTTCGGCGCTCGCGCCCGCGGGCGCGCCTTCGATGCCGATCAGCACCAGGCGCGAGGTGGCGCCGCTCCTCAGCTGGTCGAGGAGCACCGCCTGCTCGGGCGTCGGCGCCGTCGGCAGGAAGGCCGAGAGGTCGGCGACGTAGTGGGCGCGCCAGGCGATCGCCGCGGCGGCGAGCAGCAGCGCCAGCCAGGTCGCGACGGCGATGCGGCCGCGCCGGTCGGGCGTCGTGGACGCTGTCACGACGAAGCGCGGGTGCCTGCGACGGGTTCGATCGTCATCGTCGATCGGTCGCCGTCGGCGAGCAGCACCTGCACCTCGCGCGCCATCGACTCCCGTCCCGAGATCCGCACCGAGGCGACCTGGCCGCGCAGGCGCAGGTCGCGCGGCACGAGCTCGAGCACCCACTGACCGGCATTTCCCGAAACGCTGGTCTCGAACAGCCGCTCGAGCGTCTCGCGGTTGCCGGTGAGCGTGCCGCGCAGTGCCTCGACGATCACCGAGGCCTCGGGCGAGGCGTCGAGCGCCATCGTCCGGCTGCGATCGCCGAGGCTCATCGTCAGGCTGTTGCCGGAGACCACGAGCTTCTCGTGGCGCGGCTTCAGCGTCTCGCGCACGAAGCTGTCGGGTGCCCGGAACGAGAGCCGTCCGGAGGACACGAGGGTGCGATCGATCATCTCGATGCGACGCTGCTCGACGAAGGTCGCCTCGCCCGACTTAACGCGTCCGAGCAGCGCCGTGAGCGCGCCGAGGTCGAAGACCGCCGGCGCGGCGAGCGCCCACGCGGCGGACGCGATGCCGAGCGATGCCAGCAGCACACGCACGAGGGCGCGGCCCGGCGCGAGTTCGCTACGGGGTGTCGGGTGGCGCATCGGCAGGCAGATCGGCATGGACCCAGAAATCGTAGAAGTTGAACCAGTTGAGCGGCGCCTCGCGGCACATCGCCTCGAGGGTTTGGACGTAACGCTCGAGCGCGCTGCGGATCGCGGCGTCGCGCGCGGCGCCGCGGCCGGCTCCCGTGGCCGACAGCGCGCCGAAGTCGGCGAGCTCGATGAAGCGCAGATCGTACGTGCGGCCGCCGCGATAGACGCCGGCCATGAAGACGACCTTCCTGCGCAGCATCGCGGCGAGCCGGAACGGGCCGTCCGAGAACACCGCCGGCCGGCCCAGGAAGGGCAGGGCGATCGACTTCGAGCGCTGCGAGTGGCCCGGCAGCGTGCGGTCGGCGAGCAGGCCGGCGAGGCCGCCGTCGTCGAGCCACTGGCGGATGGCGAGCATCGCGTCGACGCGGCCGAGGGCGATCGTGTGGAGCTCGGCCTTCGGCGCGATCGCGGCGAGCGCGTCGCCGATCAGCCGGGCGTTGTCCTCGTACATGATCATCGCGACGCGCAACCCCTTGTCGTGGCCGATCATGCGCAGCGCCTCGAAGCTGCCGAAATGGGCGCCGAACGCGAGCACGCCTTCGCCGCGCGCGATCGGCTCGAGGATCGTCTCGATGCCGGTCGCGGTGAACTCGAACTCGTCGAAGCGCTCCTGGAGCAGGTAGACGCGGTCGAGCACGGTGGCGAGGAAGGCGAAGACATGCGCATGGACGTCGCGCAGGCGCGCTGTCCGGCCGAGGACTCGGTCGAGATAGCGCTTCGAGTCGCGCCGCGTTGCGCCGTTGAGCACGACGGCGCAGACGATCAGCCAGAGGAAAGCCCGGGTGGCGCGTCGCCCGAGGGTGAGGGCGAGCCAGCGCATCGTGCGCAGCTGCCAGGGTCTCGAGCGCTCGCGCTGGCTCGCCCAGTCGGTGGGTGGCGCGGTCGAGCCCTCGACCTTCACGCCGCCGCCGGCACGTCGGCGCGGGCGAACTGGCCGCTCGCGACGTCGCGCCCGCCCAGGGCCACGCGCCAGTGAAGCGCGCCGGCCGTCGCGCGCCAGGCGATCGCGAGCGACGAGCCGGGCTCGACGGGGATGAAGAACTTGGCCGCGATGAGGTGCGGCGCCGGGCCGAGGCCGACCGCGAGCGCGGGCTCGTCGTAGCCCGACTCGAGGACTTCGGCGAGAAGGCTGACGCCCGGCAGGATCGGCCGGCCGGGAAAGTGACCCTCGAACGCTTGATGGCTCGCCTCGATGCGAAGCTCGCGCGTCCAGGCCGCTTGCACTTCCATCAGGGCGCCCCGGGGTCGCGGCGGCGCGTCGCCAGCTCGGCGAGCCGCGCCCGCGCGATCTTGCCCGTCGCCTCGCGCGGCAGGGCCTCGAGATGGACGATCCGGCGCGGCAGGAACGCGGCGTCGACGCGCCCGCGCAGTGCTTCGAGGATTCGCTCGCGGCCGAGCCCCGGGGCAACGACGAAGGCGACCAGGCGGACGACGCCGAGCGCGTCGGCGGAGTCGTCGGGCGGCATCCAGAACGCGCCGTCGACGACGCCGTCGATCGAGTTGAGGTGGAAGTCGAGGTGGCCGATCGAGCTGCGCTTGCCGGCGACGTTGATCAGGTCGTTCGAGCGGCCGAGGAGGCGAAAGCGGCAGTCGCTCTCCACCTCGAGCACGTCGGCGAGCACGGTCGGCTGCGGAACGTGGCCGCCGTCGACGGTGACGGCAGCGCCGTCGCCGCGCAGGACGAGGCCGTCGAAGGTTGTCCACTCGGGCCCGGCGACCGTGCGTCGCGTCGCGACCTGGCCGGCCTCGGTGCAGCCGTAGATCTCGACCAGGGGCGCGTCGAAGCACGCTTCCGCGCGTGCCGCCAATTGCGGCGCGAGCGGCGCGGTGGCGCACAGGACGAGCGCGACCGGCGGCAGGTCGATCCCGGCGTCGAGGATCGCCTTCAGGTGGAACGGCGTCGTCACCAGCAGGCGCGGCGCAGGCGCGAGCGCGAGAGCCGCAACAACGTCGGCGGCGAAGAACGGCCGGCCGGCGTCGAGCACCGCACCGCCGTGCAGCGCGAGCAGCACGCTCGACTCGAAGCCGTACATGTGCTGCGGCGGCACGGTGGCGACGAGCGAGACGCCGTGCAGGTCGGGTCGGGCGAGGGCGCTGGCGAGCCGTCGCGCCTCGCTGGCGGCGTTGCGCACCAGCAGGCCCCAGGGCTTGGCATGGGGCACCGGCGCGCCGGTCGACCCGGAGGTGAGCACGTAGGCCGCGACGAAATCGTCGTCGATGTGCGGAACGACGTCGATGCTCGTCGGCGTGGCGGACCCGTCGGCGTGGCGGACGGTCGGCAGGCCGTGGCCGTCGGCGTCGTCTTCGACGAGTGCGTACACGTCGGCGAATCGCTCGCGCAGGCGCAGGACGGTATCGGCGACGTGGTTCGGTGGCAGGAGGCTCGTGTGGCCGCGCAGGAGGGCGGCCGCGAAGCCGATCGCGAAGCGGTAGCGGTCGGTCGAGAGGTTGAGCATCGCGCCGTGCGCGGGCAGGCGCTCGGCGAGCGTGCTCGCGTCGGCGAGGAAGCGTCGGCGCGAGATCGTGACGCCGGCGCGGGTCGCGATCGGCGCATCGAGCGCGCCCGGGCCGATCAGGGCGCTCTCAGTCATGCGGGCCCGCGCGCTGGGCATAGGCGCGCACCGCCTGGGTCAGCGTCGCGCGCTCGAACTCGGGATGGAGGCGATAGCGCAGCACGTGCTCGCCGACGAAGAGTGCCAGCATCGCGAGCGGCGTCGCCAGCCCGGCGAACAGCGCCCAGGTCGGGAACGGCGCGAACACGAAAAGCGCCAGCGAGAGCGCGGCCATCGTCACGAAGTAGAGCGTCCAGGCCCACGTGACCTTGCGGGTGTAGATCGCCATGTCGGGCGTCAGGCTGCCGTGGACGCGTCGAGCCAGGACCGTGATGAGCGAATCGCGGCGGCCCCGCAGGGTCGCGCCGAAGACGATCGCGAGCAGCACGTGGATCGAGATGTGCTCGGCGGCGTAGATGGTCTGCGCCGACATCCCGCCGCCGTCGCGCGCCTGGAACAGCAGGCCCGCGGCGGCCAGCAGGGCCACCACGGCGAAGAGCCGCTGGCGCCGCTGCCAGGCCAGGGCGGCACCCAGCACGAGCATGGATGCGACGACGATGACCGCATGCCACGCCGAGCCCGGAGCATTCCTCATCAGCCAGTAGGAACCGAGCACGTAGGCGATGCCGGCCAGCGCGACGGCGAAGGCTCGGGCGCGCATCTGCGGCGGTCTAGCCCTGTCGGTTCGCTTCGATGTGCGCGGCGAGCGCGGCCAGCGACTTGAAGATGCGCACGTTGTCCTCGTCGTCGGAGCGCAGCTGGAAGCCGTAGCGCTGCGAGACGACCAGTGCCACCTCGAGGATGTCGATCGAGTCGAGGCCGAGGCCCTCGCCGTAGAGCGGCGCGTCGGGATCGATCGAGGTGGGCGCGATGTCGAGGTTGAGCGCCTCGACGAGAAGCGCTGCGACTTCGCTCTGCAGGGCGGTTTGGGCGAAGGTCATGCGTGCGGGAATCGGTCGATGAAAAGCGGTCGGAGGGCGAGGTGAACGAGCCGATCGAGTCTAGCAAACGACCTGCCGCACGCGCCCCCTACTCGACGCGCGCACCGGACTTCTTGACGAGCGGCTCGTACTTGGCGAGCTCGGCCTTGACGAAGGCGCCGAAGCGCTCGGGCGACATCGCCAGCGGCTCGGCGTAGAGCGATGCGAGCCGGCGCTTCAGCTCACCCGATGCGAGGGCGTCGACGAAGGCCTTGTTGAGCCGCGCCGTCGTCTCGGCGGGCAGGTGCGCCGGGCCGAACAGGCCGAACCAGGTGTCGATGTCGAAGTGGGCGAGACCGAGCTTTGCGCCGGCCTCGGCGATCGTCGGCACGTCGGGCATCGCGCTGGAACGGCGGGCGGTCGTCACGGCCAGCGCCTTGAGCTTGCCGGCCTTGATGTTGGCCGACGCCGAGGCCAGGTTGTCGAAGTTGAGATCGACCTGCCCGGAGAGGAGCGCGAGCTGCGCCGGATTGCCGCCGGCGTACGGGATGTGGACCATGAAGACGCCGGCCTGCGCCTTGAACATCTCGCCGGCGAGGTGGCCGGCGCTGCCGTTGCCGCCGGAGCCGTAGTTGAGCTGGCCGGGATGGGCCTTGGCATAGGCGACGAGGTCGGCGACGCTCGCGATCTTCAGCCGCGCCTGCGTCTCCGGCGTCATGACCAGCACGTTCGGCACCCGCGCGACGCCGGTGATCGGCGTGAAGTCGCGGATCGGGTCGTAGGGCATCTTCGCGAACAGCCACGGGTTGATGGCGTGGGTGGCGACCGCGCCCATCACGATCGTCGTGCCGTCGGGCGCCGCCTTGGCGGCGAGGTCGGCGCCGAGGTTGCCGCCTGCGCCGGACCGGTTCTCGACGACGACCACACCCAGGCTGTCCTTGACCTTGTCGGCGAGCTCGCGGGCGACGATGTCGAGCGGGCCGCCGGGCGGATACGGCACGATCAGGCGCAGCGGTCTCGCCTGGGCGATCGCCAGGCCTGGCGCGGCTGCGGCGGCGACTGCCGCGCCGATCGCGATCAAGGTGCTTCTGCGTGTCTCCGAGATCATGCCTTCAGCCCGTCGGGCCGTGCTTGTCGGCCTCGGAAGTGAATGAATCGGCGTAGAACTCGTCGTCGGGCAGGCCGCAACGCGCGACGAAGTCGCGCTGCGCCGACTCGACCATGATCGGCGCCCCGCAGGCGTACACCTGCCAGCTGGTGAGGTCGGGGTGGTCATGCATCACGGCCTGGTGGACGAGGCCGGTGCGGCCGTGCCAGGCATCGTCGGGCTTCGCCTCGGAAAGCACCGGCACGTAGCGCAGGTTGGGCATTCGCCGCGCCGCGTCCTCGGCCCAGTCGTTCAGGTAGAGGTCGACTTTGCTGCGGCACCCCCAGTAGAGCACGGCCTTTCGCTCGCTGCCCTTCCAGATCATGTGCTCGACGATCGCCTTGATCGGCGCCATGCCGGTGCCCGAGGCGAGCAGGATCATCGGCTTGTCGCTGTCCTCGCGCAGGAAGAAGCTGCCGAACGGGCCCTCGACGCGCAGGATGTCCTTTTCCTTCATCGCGGCGAAGACGTGGTCGGTGAACTTGCCACCCGGCAGATGGCGCAGGTGAAGCTCGATTGCCGGCTTGTCGCCGACCTCGTGCGGCGCCGTCGCCATCGAGTAGCTGCGCCGCGCGCCGTCGCGCAGGATGAACTCGACGTACTGGCCGGCGCGGTACTGGAACGGATCGTTCGCCGGCAACTGGAGCTTGAGGATCGCGACGTCGGGCGCGGGCTTGTCGATCGAGATCACGCGGCTCGGCAGCTTCCTGATCGCGAATTCGCCCGCGCCCGGGACAGTGCGCGCCTCGATGACGATGTCGCTCTGCGGCGCGGCCTGGCAGGTGAGGATCAGGCCCGAAAGCTCCTCCTCGTGGTTGAGCGCCTTCTGCTGATGCGCGCCGTGGATCACGCGCCCTTCGAGCATCCGGCACTTGCACGAGCCGCAGGCGCCGTCGCGGCAGCCGTAGGGCAGGCCCACGCCCTGGCGGATGGCGGCGTGCAGGATGGGCTCGTCGCGGTCGACGCTGAAGGTCTTGCCGCTCGGCTGGACGGTGACGGTGAAGGGCATGGGGTCGGCGCTGAAGGGTCGTCCGGGCGTCGCCTAGACTCGGCCCGCGATTCTCCCCGATGGCGCAATGTCCCGGCGCGATGTCCCAGAGATGCCCGAACGACCGATCCGATTCAAGCGCCCCACGCTCCTCATCGTCGGCTGTGGCGACATCGGTCTGCGAGTCGCCCGGCTCCTCGTCGGCCGCTGGCGGGTGCTCGCGCTGACGACGAGCCCCGCGCGAGCGCCGGAGTTGCGCGATGCGGGCATCGTCCCGCTGATCGGCGATCTCGATCGGCCATCGACGATCGCCCGTCTCGCCGATCTGGCCGACGCCGTCTTGCACCTGGCGCCGCCCGCCGCCGAGGGCACGTGCGACATGCGCACGGCGAACCTCGTGCGTGCGCTCGCCCGCTCGACCCGGCTGCGACGGCTGGTCTACGGCTCGACCACCGGCGTCTACGGCGACTGCGCCGGCGCGCTTGTCGACGAGACCCGGGCGCTGCGGCCGTCGAGCGACCGCGCGCGCCGCCGCGTCGATGCCGAATCCCGCGTGCGCTGGCTCGGCCGCGCGGCCGGCATCGCGGTCACCGTCCTGCGCATCCCCGGCATCTACGCTCTCGACCGCGAAGGCGGCGATCCGCGCGAGCGCGTTCGCCGAGGCACGCCGGTCCTTGCGCGCGAGGACGACGTGTTCACGAGCCACATCCACGCCGACGACCTGGCGCGCGCCTGCGCGGCGGCGCTCCATCGCGGACCGCGCGGCCGCGCGATTCACGTCGTCGACGAGACCGGGATGAAGATGGGCGACTACTTCGACCACGTCGCCGACCGTTTCGGTCTGGCGCGGCCACCCCGCTTGTCACGGGTGGAGGCCGAGAAGGTCCTCTCGCCGATGCAGATGAGCTTCCTGTCGGAGTCGCGGCGTCTGTCGAACGCGCGGCTGAAGGAGGAGCTTCGCTTCGTCCTGCGCCATCCGACCGTGGTCGAGGGCTTCTCGGACGGCGTGGGCAGGATGGTGCGCCGGCGAGAATGATCGCCGCTCCGAATTGTCGACGCGCCTCATGAAGATTCTTCTCGCGACCCAGCCGATGCCGGCGGCGGCGTTCATCGCCGCCATCCATGCCCGCGCGCCCGAGCTCGAGCTCGTCGAGTACAGCTCGGCACTCGATGTCGCCGAGCTGGCCTCGATCGACGTCGTCCTCGGCTGGCAGATGCCGGCGGGCCTCGCAGCGAGGCTTTCGCGAGTCGGCTGGATCTGCTCGATCGCCGCCGGCGTCGAGAAGCTGCTCTCGCCCGAACTGGCGCCGCACGTGCGGGTGTCGCGCATCGTCGATCGCGAGCAGGCATCGGGCATCGCCCAGTTCGTCGTCATGATGGCGCTGCGCCACGCGCGCGACCTCGAGCGCTACGAGGCTCAGGCGAAGGAGCACCGCTGGCATCGCACGCCGGTGCCGATGGCGCGACACGCGGTCGGCGTTCTCGGCACCGGCGCGATGGGCAGCGAGATCGCGGTATGGCTCGAGCGCTGCGGCCTCGCGGTCACGGGCTGGAACCGGCGCTCGGCGGCGACGCTCGACGAGGTGCTGGCGGCGAGCCGGATCGTCGTCTGCGCCTTGCCGCTGACGCAGGAGACCGACGGGATCCTCGGCCGAAAGGCATTCGAGCGAATGCCGCGGGGCGCCTACGTCATCAACGTCGCGCGCGGCGCGCACGTCGTCGAGGCCGACCTGATCGCCGCGGTGCGCTCGGGCCACCTGAGCGGGGCGGCGCTCGACGTGCAGCGGCGCGAGCCGCTCCCGGCCGACGATCCGCTCTGGACCGTGCCCGGAATCACCATCACCCCGCACATTGCCGCGCAGTCGTCGATCGACACCATCGCCGATCAGTTCGTCGCCAGCGTCCGCGCGCTCGAGCGCGGCGAGCGCCTGCCGAACGAGATCGATCGCTCGCGCGGCTACTGAGCCGGCGCCCGGCGACGCCGGCCCGCTGCTGCTTCAGCGTTGTCCGAACGGCGGCTGCCCGCGCCAATAGCGAAGCGTCAGCAGGCCGCCCAGCATGCCGCCGAGGTGGGCGAAGTGGGCGACGCCGGAATTGAGCACGTAGGCGCCCTGATAGAGCTCGAGCAGGCCATAGAGGGCGACGAGGTACTTGGCCTTCATCGGGATCACGAAGAAGAGCAGGATGATCCGGTTCGGGAAGATCATTGCGAACGCCAGCAGCAGGCCGAACAGGCCGCCCGACGCGCCGATGGTGGGCGCCGGCGAGCCGAGAAGCGCGTTGACGATCAGCTGCGTCAGCGCGGCCGCGATCACGCTGGCGAAGTAGAACGTCAGGAAGCGGTTGCGGCCCCAGATCTGCTCGAGCTCCGCACCGAACATCCACAGGCCCAGCATGTTGAAGAACAGGTGGTTGAAGTTGCCGTGCAGGAACGAGTAGGTGACGATCTGCCACGGCCAGAAGCCGCCGCCGACCGGCCAGAGCGCGAACGGGCCGAGCAGGTTCGGGCCGAGAAGGTCGCCGAGAAAGAAGATGGCCACGTTCGCGAGCAGCAGGGCCTGCGTGGCGGGAGGAAGCGGGGGCATCGGACGGTCCGGACGGAGTGGCGGCAGGTGGCGACTAGTCTACGGCCCGTATGGCAAACTGCTTCGTTCGCGAGCATCGGCCTCGGTGGCGAAATTGGTAGACGCGCGGGACTCAAAATCCCGTTCCGCGAGGAGTGTCGGTTCGATTCCGACCCGAGGCACCATCGATCGCACCTTCATCCCATGACCGAAGCCACGCCGAACTATCCGACGATCGAAGACCTGATCGGGGCGACGCCCACGGTGCGCCTGATGCGCCTGCCCGGCGCGGAGAACACGGCGCGCGGCAACGTCGTCCTCGGCAAGCTCGAGGGCAACAACCCTGCGGGCTCGGTGAAGGACCGGCCGGCCATCAGCATGATCCGGCGCGCCGAGGAGCGCGGCACGATCAAGCCCGGCGACACGCTGATCGAGGCCACCTCCGGCAACACCGGCATCGCGCTGGCGATGGCGGCGGCGATCCGCGGCTACCGCATGTTGCTGGTGATGCCCGAGGACCTGAGCGTCGAGCGGGCGCAGACCATGAAGGCGTTCGGCGCCGAGTTGATCCTGACGCCGCGCTCGGGCGGCATGGAGTACGCGCGCGACCTCGCGGCGCAGATGGAAAAGGACGGCAAGGGCCATGTTCTCGACCAGTTCGGCAACCCTGACAACCCGCGCATCCACTACGAGACCACGGGCCCCGAGATCTGGAACGACACCGCCGGTCGCGTCACTCACTTCGTGAGCGCGATGGGCACGACCGGCACGATCACCGGCGTGTCGCGCTTCCTGAAGGAGAAGAACCCGAAGGTGCGCGTCATCGGCGCGCAGCCGAGCGAGGGCTCGCGCATTCCCGGCATCCGCAAGTGGCCCGAGGAATACATGCCGACGATCTACGACCCGAAGGCGGTCGACGAGCTCGTCCTGGTGAGCCAGGCCGACGCCGAGGAGGTGACCCGGCGCCTGGCTCGCGAGGAAGGCATCTTCGCCGGCATCTCGGCGGCGGGCGCGTGCTGGGTCGCCCTGCAGATCGCCGCCAGGGTCGAGAACGCGACCATCGTCTTCATCGTCTGCGATCGAGGCGATCGCTATCTCTCCACCGGAGTCTTCCCCGCGTGAGCTTTTCGGTCACGTTCTGTTCGAACTGCGCGACCCGGCTCGAGCCGATCGCGATGGTCGAGGACAGTGGCGAAAAGGTCCGCTTGCGCTGCCCGGCCTGCGGCTGGACGCACTGGAACAACCCGACGCCGGTGCTCGCGGC
>JBBSBZ010000095.1:0-11516 GCA_038250795.1 Burkholderiales bacterium
AAGAAGGCGTCGACGCTCGCCAGCAGCTGCGGCAGCCACGCCGCAGCGTCGCCGAAGGCGAGCAGCAGCTCGACCGCGCCGTCGTCGAAGGCGAGCCGGTGCAGATTCCAGACCAGAGGCGGCCAGCGCGATGCGAGCGCGTCGGCGAGCTCGCGCAGCGACGGCTCGCGCAGCACGCTCGCGAGATCGGCAAGGGTCGGCGGCGCCGACTCGATCGAGATGAAATGCAGGCGCCGGCAGCGCTGCGGATCGTTGCGCCATTCAGCCCAGGTCGCGAGGAAGTTGCTGCCGAGCCCGAAGCCCGTCTCCAGCACGACGAAGCGCTCCTTTCCGCGCCATCGAGTGGCCAGGCCGTCGCCGTCGAGGAAGACGTGGCGGGCTTGCCCGAGCGCTCCGGTTCGGGGGTGGTAGATGTCGTCGTGCTCGCGCGAGCGCGGCGTGCCGTCGGCGTCGTGAGCGATGACGGCAGGCCGGATCGGCGCGGTATTCATCGCGGCGAGGGCGACCGGGCCCGTGCCGCGAGCCAGGCCAGCAGGCGCTCGCGGGCGTCCTCGAGGCCCCTGTACGCGAGGACCGCGTCGGACATGCTGGCGACCGCGTCGTGGACCCGGATCGCGGCCTGCGGGCTGTCGATCGCAACTGCGAGCGGGACCGAATCGACGTGGATGGTGAAGAGGGCGCAGGGCGATCCTTCCATCGGAACGAAGGTCTGGCGCTCGCTGCGGAAGGTGGCGAGGGCAACCAGCGTGTCGGCGTCGACGTCGCCTGGCCAGGCGCTTCGGCCCTGTGCCGGATGCTGGTTCAGCTTCGGGTCGGCCGAGATCGTCCACACGAAGCGCTCCCATCGCTCGCGGCCCGTGACCAGGCGCGCGAGCGGCTCGCTCGCCGCAACGAGCGTTGAACTGTCGGCGACGGGCCCGTGGATCTCGGCGAAATGAAGTCCGACCTTGTCCGCCGGCGCCCAGCGCGACGGCAGGCAGACGGCCAGCCACGGCACGGCGGAGGTGGCACCGTCGAGAACGGCGAAGTCCTCCTCGAAGGCGAGGCAGAGGAGGGCGGTCGCGCGCTGAGGCGGGGCCAGGGCTGCAAGCAGGGCACCGATCGCCGGATCACCTTCGCCGTGCGGCTCGCCGCCGCGCACCGACCAGCCGAGAAGCGGTGCATGAGCGGCCTGGCCGTCGATTGAAAAGGCGACGGGCTCGCTCCGTGCAGCCTCCGCCGCGGCGGCGGCGAGCACGGGCAGCGCATCGAATCCCGGAACCGAGCGGAGCGCCTGCGCCGGAAAGCTGGCCAGCACGGCCATCTTCTCGCGCAGGTGCCGGCTGTTCGGAAGGGCCGGCGTCAGCTGCGGTGCGCCGGCCGCGACGCGGCGCAGTCCGGGGTGCATCCGGAACGGCGCGGTGACGAGCGAGAAGTCGAACGGCATGGAACAGGACGCTTCCCTGAAAACGAAAGGGCCCGCGATGCGGGCCCCTCGCGAGTCGCCGCCGGCGCGGGTTACACGCGCTTCTTGTACTCGTTCGTGCGCGTGTCGATCTCGACCCGGTCGCCAGTCTGCACGAAGAGCGGCACCGAGATCTCGAGGCCCGTCGCGAGCTTGGCGGTCTTCAGCACCTTGCCGGAGGTGTCGCCCTTGACGGCCGGCTCGGTGTCGGTGATCTCGCGCACCAGAGTCGTCGGCAGCTCGACCGAGATCGCCTTGCCGTCGTAGAACACGACCTCGACGGGCATCGCGTCCTCGAGGTACTGGATCGCGTCGCCCATGTTCTCCGACTCGACCTCGAACTGGTTGTATTCGGCGTCCATGAAGGCGTACATCGGGTCGGCGAAGTAGGAGTAGGTGCACTCCTTCTTGTCGAGGATCACCTGATCCATCTTGTCGTCGGCCTTGAAGACGACTTCGGTGCCCGAGTTGCTCAGCAGGCTCTTCAGCTTCATGCGAACCGTGGCGGAGTTGCGGCCGCCGCGGCTGTACTCGGTCTTCAGGACGACCATCGGGTCGGGGCCATGCATGATGACGTTGCCGGCGCGGATTTCCTGTGCGATTTTCATGGCGTGTTTCCAGGGAAGAGGGCAAGCCCCGCCCACGCGAGAAAAAGGCGGGTCGCGAGGCGCAAAGCCTCGAATTCTATCGGTTCGAGGCGGCGAAGCGGAGGAGCCCGGTGACCAGATCTTCCCGCCCCGCCAGCTCGCCGCGCCAGCGCCGGACGTGGGTGGTCCAGGCCGAGAGCGACGCCGGTGCGAGCGCGGCAGCGTCGATCGATCCGGACGCGCCGTCGTTCCAGTTCCCGAAGACCTGACGCACGGCCGCGACGAGATCCGCCGGCGCTCCGGCCAGGAGCAGGTCGAGGAAGGCGGCAAGCTTGACGCGGTGCGCGCCGTCGTCCTGGATGTAGAGCTGCCAGACGAAAGGGGCGCCCGCCCAGATCGCCCGCACGAGCGAATCCTCGCCGCGAACGAAGTTGAGGTCGCACGACCAGAGCAGGCGGTCGAAGTCGAGTTGCGAGAGGCGCGGCAGGGCGACCGCGCGCACGGCACCACGCGCCAGGGTCGGACCGAGGACGGCACCGACCTGCTCCGTCGCCGCGCCGTGCGCGAGCAGAAGCAGCGTCGGCGCGCCCTGCAGCGCTTCCACCAGCGACGCCACGGCGCTGTGCGGGTAGCAGAAGAGGCCGACGCGGCGTTCGCCGGGCCGCGTCTCGACACCGATCGAGCGCAACCAGGTCCGCGCGTCGAACCCCTCTCGGCGCTCGATCAGGCCGGGCTCGCGCAGCAGTCCGCCGGTTCCTTTCGTGAAGCCGGGATAGAAGTACCAGGTCGTGAAGGGACGGCCCCGCGCCGTACGCCTCGGCGAGGGCAAGCCGTGCGAGCGCTCGACGTAGCCCTCTGCACTCAGGTGCTCGACATTGACGACCCGCGGCGCGCGGGGCGACTCGCAGGCGGCCGCCTCCGCTGCGTCGGGCAGGCCGGCGCCGAAGAGCTCGAGCACGACGTCGGGCGCCGATCCGGGCGCGTCGGCCCAGGCGCAGATCTCGACGCCGGTGGCGCCGCCGGGCGCCATCCACGCGAGCGCACGCGCGTCGTCGACCGCGAGGCGCACGTCCTCGCCGCGCGAGGCGAGCCCGGTGGCGAGTCGCCAGGCGACGCCGACGTCGCCGAAGTTGTCGACGACCCGGCAGTACAGATGCCAACGCATCGTCGGATTATCGAAGCGGACGAGGTCGCGGGCGGTTCGGCCGCAGCTGCGAGCACAAGCATCCGCGCGGCACAATCGACGTCGATGAGCGAGCCGACCGTCGATGCAGGAGACGCCGATGCGCGCGTCGCCGCTCGCGAGCGGCTGACGGCGGAGGTCGCGGCCCTGCCCAGCCTGCCGGGCGTCTATCGCTTCTTCGACGCCGCCGACGGCATCCTCTATGTCGGCAAGGCGCGCGATCTCCGCAAGCGCGTCTCGAGCTACTTCAACAAGCGCCACGCCGGCAGCGAGCACTCGATCTGGGTCGGCCACATGGTGAGCCGGATCGCGCGCATGGAGACGACAGTCGTTCGCTCCGAGGCCGAGGCGCTGCTGCTCGAGAACAACCTCATCAAGGCGCTCGCGCCGCGCTTCAACATCCGCTTCGTCGACGACAAGAGCTACCCCTACCTGAAGATCGCCTCCGGCCGCTTCCCTCGCGTGGCCTACTACCGCGGCGCAGTCGACCAGAAGCACCGCTACTTCGGTCCGTTCCCGACCGCCTGGGCCGTGAAGGACTCGATCCAGCTCCTGCAGAAGGTCTTCCACCTGCGCACCTGCGAGGACACCGTGTTCGCGAACCGCACCCGGCCCTGCCTGCTCTACCAGATCAAGCGCTGCTCGGGCCCGTGCGTGGACTACGTCACCCCCGAGGCCTACGCGCGCGACGTCGCCAACGCCGAGCGCTTCCTGCAGGGCGAGCAGCAGGAGCTGATGGACTCGCTGCAGGCCGAAATGATGGCGCGCGCCGAAGCGCTGCAGTTCGAGCAGGCGGCCGAGATCAGGAACCAGATCGGCTCGCTCTCGCGGGTGCTGCACCAGCAGGCCGTGGAGGACAACACCGGCGGACGCGTCGTCGACACCGACGTCCTCGCCGTCAAGGTCGACGGCGGCCGCGCCTGCGTCAACCTCGCGATGGTGCGGGGCGGCCGGCATCTGGGCGACCGGCCGTATTTCCCGAAGCAGGTCGAAAGCGCGATCGAATCGGTCACGGTTTCAGCCCCCTCGACGGCGGTCGATTCCGGGCCGGACGCCGCTGCAGAAGCCGACACCGACTCCGGTGCCGACGACGACACGCGCCTGCCCGAAGCGCGCGTGCTCGAGGCCTTCATCGCCCAGCACTATCTCGAAGGCGGGATGCCGCCGCTTCTGGTCGTGAGCCATCCGGTCGACAAGACGCTGATCGAGACGCTCGCAGCGCGCAGCGGCGTGCGTGCGACCGTCCAGCACCAGCCGCGCGAGCCGCGACGCGCCTGGCTCGACATGTGCATCCGGGGCGCTGCGCTCCGGCTGGCGCAGCTCCTCGCCGAGGAAGGATCGCAGCAGGCCCGCACGCGCGCGCTGGTCGACGCCCTCGACCTAGTCGTCGAGGACCTGCACGAGCTGCGGATCGAATGCTTCGACGTGAGCCACACGGCCGGCGAGGCGACCCAGGCCTCGTGCGTGGTGTTCGAGGCGCACAAGATGCAGAGCGCGCAATACCGGCGCTACAACATCGCGGGCATCACGCCGGGCGACGACTATGCCGCCATGCGCCAGGTGCTCGTGCGCCGCTATGCCAAGCTCGTCGAGGCGGCGGCGCAGGGCAGCGCGCGACTGCCCGACCTCGTCCTGGTCGACGGCGGGCGCGGCCAGGTCGGCGTCGCCCGGGAGGTGTTCGAGGAGCTCGGCATCGAGCTCTCGCGCATCGTCGGCGTCGAGAAGGGCGAGGCGCGCAAGGTCGGCCTCGAGGAGCTCGTCTTCGCCGACGGCCGGCCGAAGGTCGCGCTCGGCCGTGAGTCGGCGGCGCTGATGCTGGTCGCCCAGATCCGCGACGAGGCGCATCGCTTCGCGATCACCGGAATGCGCGCGCGCCGTGCCAGTGTTCGCACCGGCGCCAGTTCGCTCGAGGAGATTCCCGGCGTCGGGCCGAAGAAACGCGCCAAACTGCTGCAGCGCTTCGGCGGCGCGCGCGGCGTCGGCCGGGCGAGCGTCGAAGACCTGCTCACCGTCGACGGCATTTCCCGCGACCTGGCCGAGGAGATCTATCGTGCCCTTCACTGACTCGGCCTTCGGCCGCGGCCGCGCTTCCTGGACCGGAATCGGCCAGGCGGCACTCGCGCTCCTGCTGTCGGCGTGCAGCGGTCCGTCGATCGACCGGGCGCCGGGCGATGCGGTCGACAGCAGCGCGCACCGCAGCGCGCCGGTCGCCGCACCGGCGACGGCCGCCGCGCCCGCTGCCACGGCCGGGAAACGCAGGTCGCTGCCGCCTCCGGCCACGAGTCGCAACTGGGAGCAGGTGCGCCACCAGGCGGCCGAGCGCCTCGTCGCCGCGAATCCCGACATCACCTACATGGGCCAGGTGCCCGATCAGCTGCTCGCGATCCCCGTCCTCGAGATCGAGCTCAACGGCGACGGCAGCGTGCGCCGGATCGAGATCCTGCGCGAGCCGCGCGCGGCCAAGGACACGCTCTCGATCGCCGTCGAGGCGGTCCGTCGTGCGGCGCCGTTCGGCGACGTGTCGCGCCTGCCGCGGCCCTGGAGGTTCGTCGAGACCTTCCTGTTCGACGACGCGCGCAAGTTCAAGCCGCGCACCCTCGACCGCTGACCGGCAGCCGGGCGCGGCGGCGGCGAGCGCTCGACGGTCGATGCTTCGGCACAATCCCCGGATGTTCTTCAACCTGCCGACGCTGCTGACCTGGGCGCGCATCGTCGCCATTCCGCTCGTGGTGGGCGTGTACTACACGAGCTTGCCGGCGCAGACCCAGAACGTCGTCGGCACCGCGCTTTTCATCCTCTTCGCGCTCACCGACTGGGCCGACGGCTATCTCGCCCGCCGGCTCGGCATGACCTCGTCGTTCGGCGCCTTCCTCGACCCGGTGGCCGACAAGTTCCTGGTGACCGCGGCGCTCCTCGTCCTCGTTCAGCTCGGCAGGCTTCATGCCCTCATCGCACTAGTGATCATCGGCCGCGAGATCGCGATCTCGGCGCTGCGCGAATGGATGGCGCAGATCGGCGCGGCCCGCAGCGTCGCCGTCCACATGCTCGGCAAGGTGAAGACCGTCGTGCAGATGATCGCGATCCCGTTCCTGCTCTATCACGGTCGTCTCTTCGGCCTCGTCGACACGCAGCTCTGGGGCACCGTGCTGATCATCGTGTCGGCGATCCTCACGATCTGGTCGATGGTGTATTACCTGCAGAAGGCCTTGCCGGAAATCCGCGCCCGTGTTCGCTGACGGGCGGGCCGGCTTCGTCCGGGCGATGCCGTGGATCTTCGTCCTCATCTGGTCGACCGGCTTCGTCGTCGCCCGCGGCGCGATGCCGCATGCGCCGCCGTTCGGCTTCCTCGCGATCCGCTTCGCCCTGTCGTTCCTGTGCCTGGCCGCCTGGGTCGCTTTGGCGGACGCGGCGTGGCCGAGCAGCCGCGCGCAATGGGGCCATCTCGTCGTCACCGGCGTGCTGATGCAGGCGGCGTACCTCGGCGGCGTATGGGCGGCCGTCAAGGCCGGTCTCGGCGCAGGGACCGTCGCCCTCATCGTCGGCCTTCAGCCGGTGCTGACGGCCTTGTGGGTCGCGCACGCATCGCGCACCGGCGGCCGGGCCGGCGTCGGCGCGCGCCAATGGCTCGGCCTGGCGTTCGGCTTCGCCGGCATCGGCCTGGTCGTCTGGCGAAAGCTGGGCGGCGAGGTGACGCCCGTGAGCCTCGCGTTCTCGGCGATGGCGCTCGCCGGCATCACGATCGGCACGCTTTACCAGAAGCGGTTCGTCGGCCGCTGCGACGTGCGCTCGGCGACCGCCGTCCAGATGCTGGCGGCGCTGGCGGTGTGCGCGCCACTGGCTTGGCTCGAGGCCGAGCCCTTCGAATGGCATCCGAACCTGATCGCCGCGATGGCCTGGTCGGTGCTCGTTCTCACGCTCGGCGGCAGCTCGCTCCTCTACCTCCTGATCCAGCGCGGCGAGGCAACCGTCGTGACCAGCCTGCTCTACCTCGTTCCGCCCTGCACCGCGCTGATGGCATGGGTTCTTTTTGACGAGTCGCTGACACCGATCATGATGCTGGGCGTGGCGCTCACCGTCGTCGGCGTCGCGCTCGTCGTCCGCTCCACTGCACCTCCCGAACCGAAGGAAGTCACGACATGAAGAAGACCCATCGCATTGCCGTGATCGCCGGCGACGGCATCGGCACCGAGGTGATGCCGGAGGGCGTGCGCGTCCTCGAGGCAGCCGCCAGCCGGTTCGGCATCGAACTGGCCTTCGATCACTTCGACTTCGCGTCCTGGCCGTACTACGAGCGGCACGGCGAGATGATGCCGGCCGACTGGAAGGACAGGATCGGCGGTCACGACGCGATCTTCTTTGGTGCCGTCGGCTGGCCCGACAAGATCGCCGACCACGTCTCCCTCTGGGGGTCGCTGCTCAAGTTCCGGCGCGACTTCGACCTCTACGTCAACGTCCGGCCGGCTCGCCTGATGCCGGGCGTGCGCTCGCCGCTCGCCGGGCTCGCGCCGGGCGACATCGACATGATGATCGTGCGCGAGAACACCGAAGGCGAATACTCGAGCGTCGGCGGCCGGATGTTCGAGGGCAGCGATCGCGAGGTCGTGATCCAGGAAACGGTGATGACGCGCGTCGGGGTCGATCGCGTGCTCCGCTACGCCTTCGAGCTGGCCCGGTCGAGGCCGAAGAAGCACCTGACGTCGGCGACGAAGTCGAACGGCATCGCGATCACCATGCCGTACTGGGACGAGCGCGTGGAGGCGATGGCCGCGAAGTTCCCCGACGTGCGCGTCGACCGCTTCCACATCGACATCCTCACCGCCCATTTCGTGCAGCGGCCGCAGATGTTCGATGTCGTCGTCGCCAGCAATCTCTTCGGCGACATCCTGAGCGATCTCGGCCCGGCGTGCACCGGCACGATCGGCATTGCACCTTCGGCGAACCTGAACCCGACGCGCGAGCACCCGTCGCTGTTCGAGCCCGTCCACGGCTCGGCACCCGACATCGCGGGGAAGGGCCAGGCCAATCCGATCGGGCAGATCTGGTCCGGCGCCATGATGCTCGACTTCCTGGGTCACCGCGAAGCGCACGACGCGATCGTCGACGCAATCGAGACGGTGCTCGACCCGGCGTCGGGCGCGCCGCGCACGCGCGATCTCGGCGGCAGCGCGTCGACCACCGATGTCGGCAGGGCAATTGCCGATGCGCTTCGCGCGCGCGTGCCGGCCCGTGCTGCATCGCGCTAGCGGTGCTGTCAAGCACGGAATCCACGTGCGGCGGCGATTTCGACCCGAGCCAGCGGCAAATAGAATCGCCAACCCGTCTTGACACTGAAGAATCGCAACGCTGTAATCGTTTCGCCCCGACGAGCACTGGCTGCCGCCGCGAGACGCACCCGAATTCCTGTGAGACAAGCATCCTGAGGGGGAACCATTCGTGAACAAATCCGAACTGATCGAGCACATCGCGCGGCAAGCAGACATCTCGAAAGCCGCGGCCTCGCGCGCGCTAGAGGCCATGATCGGCGGCGTCAAGACGAGCCTGAAAAAGAACAATTCGGTCTCGCTCGTCGGCTTCGGAACGTTCAGCGTCGGCAAGCGCGCGGCACGCAGCGGCCGCAACCCGCGCACCGGCGCGGCGATCAAGATCAAGGCGGCGAAGGTGCCGAAGTTCCGCGCCGGAAAGGCGCTGAAGGACGCGCTCAACTGACGATCGCGCGCCGTCGCCCGCGGCAGCACATCGCGGGTGCTTAGCTCAGTCGGTAGAGCGGCGCCCTTACAAGGCGTAGGTCGGGGGTTCGAACCCCTCAGCACCCACCACCCTGCGTCCCGGGGCCGGCCGGCGCCTGTGGCGCTCGGATAGAATTCGCGTCCTCTTCGACGAAAGGCGAACCTCGGTTCGCCTTTCTTGCATGCGCCCCTAGAAATGTTCGACTTCTTCCGCCGTCACACCCGCGCTCTGCAGTTCGTGCTCGTGCTGCTCGTGTTCCCGTCGTTCGTCTTCTTCGGCATCCAGGGCTACAGCCGGTTTACCGGCACCGATCAGCAAACCGTCGCGAAGGTGGCCGGCCAGCCGATCACCCAGGCCGAATTCGACAATGCGCTGCGCGAGCGGATCGACCGGGCGCGCCAGCAGATGCCCAATCTCGACGTCAAGCTCTTCGAGACACCCGAGATGCGGGCGATGGCGCTCGACAGCATCGTGCGTGATCGGCTGATGCTCGTCGCCGCCGACAAGATGCACCTGGTGACGACCGACGAGCGGCTCGAGCGCCTGTTCAAGACGGATCCCGAGTTCGCGTCGCTGCGCAACGCAGATGGCAGCGTCAACCGGGACGTGCTGGCTTCGGTCGGCATGTCGTCGGAGCAGTTCGCCGAGCGCCTGCGCCAGGACATGTCGCGGCGTCAGGTGATGCAGGCGCTCACCGGCTCGGTGTTCGCTCCGGCCGCGGCCGCCTCTGCCGCGCTCGACGCGATGTATCAGCAGCGCGAAGTGCAGGTCGAGCGTTTCGATGCCAAGGACCAGCTCGCCCAGGTGGCGCCGACCGAGGCCGAGGTCGACGCCTACTACAAGGACCCGGCGCACGCCGCCCAGTTCCGCGCGCCCGAGGAAGCGGCGATCGAGTACGTCGTGCTCGATCTCGATGCGCTCAAGAAGGGCATCAACGTCTCCGACGAAGACCTGCGCAAGTACTACGCCGAGAACGAGAAGCGCTATACCTCGCCCGAAGAGCGTCGCGTGAGCCACATCCTGGTGAAGGCCGACAAGGACGCGCCCAAGGCCGAGCGAGACAAGGCCCGGGCGAAGGCCGAGACGCTCCTGGCCGAGGTGCGCAAGTCGCCCGATTCCTTCGCCGAGATCGCCCGCAAGAACTCGGATGACGAAGGCTCCGCGGCCAAGGGCGGCGACCTCGACTTCTTCGGCCGCGGTGCCATGGTCAAGCCGTTCGAGGACGCGGCCTTCGGCCTGAAGCCGGGTGAGACCAGCGGCATCGTCGAGAGCGACTTCGGCTATCACATCATCCGCGTCACGGGCGCGCGAGGCGGCGAGAAGAAGAGCTTCGAGTCGGTCAAGCCGCAGATCGAGGCCGAGGTGCGCAACCAGCTGGCGCAAAAGCTGTTCGCCGACGCGGCGGTGCAGTTCGGCGACACCGTGTACGAGCAGTCCGACAGCTTGAAGCCTGCGGCCGACAAGTGGAAGCTCGAAGTGAAGACGGCGCAGCACGTGACGCGCGTGCCGTCGCCGGGCGCGAGCGGCGTTTTGACGAATCCGAAGTTCCTCGAGGCGCTTTTCAGCACCGACACGCTGCGCGACAAGCGCAATACCAAGGCCATCGACATCGGCGCCAACCAGCTCGCGGCCGGTCGCGTCGTCCAGTACGTTCCCGCGCACCAGCAGCCGTTTGCCGAGGTCAAGGACAAGGTCCGGCGGCAACTCGCGGCGACGCAGGCGGCGGCACGTGCCGACAAGCTAGGCGTCGAAAGACTCGCCGCTCTGCGCGCCGCGCCGACGACGGCGATGCCGGGTGCCCCGATGATGGTGTCGCGGGCGCAACCGCGAGACGTGCCGAGGCCGCTGCTCGACGCCATTCTCAAGGCGCCGACCACGACCCTGCCGACCTTCGTCGGCGTTGCGTTGGGCGACCAGGGCTATGCGCTGGCCAAGATCATCAAGACGGCGGGCCGCGATCCGGCGGTGGCCGACGCGGCGCAGTCGCTCCAGCAATACGCTCAGGTGTGGTCGGAAGCCGAGGCCCAGGCGTACTACGCCGCCATGAAGGCGCGCTACAAGGTGAGCATCAACGAGAGCGCAGCCGCGCTGCACGACACCGCCGCGAGCGAGCCGCGCTGAGGCCGTCCGGGAGAGCCGATCGCTATAATCGCGAGCTTCGGTGGTGGCTGTAGCTCAGTTGGTAGAGTCCAGGATTGTGATTCCTGTTGTCGTGGGTTCGAGCCCCATCAGCCACCCCACTGAATCGACAACTTAGCGAGTTGCGCGGTGACCGGCCTGGAGTATTCCCGGGCTATTTGGAATATTCATCGGTAACGCGGGCGGCCGTGTCGCGCATCGAGTCGTCGAAGGGCGGGCCGATCTTGAAGATGCCGCTGACGCGCGCGACGGCGACGCCGTCGGCCTCGACCAGACCCTGCATGAACACGAGGCTGCGCGTCACGCGCAGCACCTGGGCCTCGCCCTGCACCCAGGAGCCGAGGGGACCGGCCGCGAGGGAGACGCTCTGCCGGTTGATCGTCGTCAGGCTCCGATTGCCGACCTCCTTCGAGACGGGGTGGGCGGAGCACGGCAA
>JBBSBZ010000096.1:0-11509 GCA_038250795.1 Burkholderiales bacterium
GTACCTGCCGTTCGGCGAATCGGTCGAGCTGATGAAGAACCGCCAGCTCGACGTGACGCTGCAGTCCGCCGGCCTCGGCGTGTCGGCGCTGCGCGACCTGGCGGCATCGATGAAGATCGTCGTCGTCGAGATCCCGGCCGATGTCGTCGCCAAGGTCGGCGATCCGGCCTACCAGCCGGCGATGATCCCGGCCAACACCTATGAAGGCCAGACCAAGGACGTGCCGTCGATCGCGATCCAGAACTTCCTCGTCACCCACGAGGGCGTGCCGACCGAGACGGTCTACAAGATGACCAAGGCGCTGTGGGAAAACCTCGACGCACTCGTCGCGGCGCACGCCGCCGGCAAGGGCATCAGGAAGGAGACGGCGATCAAGACCATGCCGTTGCCGCTGCACCCGGGCGCGGAGAAGTACTACCGCGAAGCCGGCATGTTGAAGTAGCGGAGCCGGGCAGCACATGAGCGCGGCGGCGGAAGCCGGCGAGACGGCGGCGTCGGGCGAGTTCCAGGAGCACGGGCTGCAGCGCCGCCTCGGCGGCGCTTCGATCGCGTTCATCGCCGCCTGCGCCCTGCTGTTCTCGGCCTACCAGCTGACGGTGGCGGCGTTCGCGCCGCTGTCGAGCCTGATCATGCGCTCGATCCACGTCGGCTTCCTGCTGCTGCTGATCTTCCTGCTCTACCCGCTGGTCAAGCGCGGCCGGCAGATGACGCGCATCCCGCCCTATGACTGGGTGCTCGCGCTGGCCGGCTTCGCCCTCGGCCTGTACCAGTGGATGTTCGAGGCGGCGCTGATCCAGCGCGCCGGCGATCCGACGATGAGCGACCTCGTCGTCGGCACCGTGCTGATCGTGCTCGTGTTCGAGGCGGCGCGGCGCGTGCTCGGCGTGGCGCTGCCGATCGTCTGCGGCCTCTTCCTGCTCTACGGCCTGTTCGGCCAGTACTTGCCGGGAGAGCTCGCGCACCGGCCGTACGCCTACTCGCAGATCGTCGACCAGCTCGCCTTCGGCACCGAGGGCATCTTCGGCATCCCGACGCTGGTCTCGGCGACCTACATCTTCCTCTTCATCCTGTTCGGCGCGTTTCTCGAGCACGCCGGCATGATCAAGCTCTTCAACGACTTCGCGCTCGGCCTGGTCGGCCACACGACCGGCGGGCCGGCGAAGGTGGCGGTGATCTCGTCGGGCCTGATGGGCACGATCTCCGGCTCGGGCGTGGCCAACGTGCTCACGGTCGGCCAGTTCACGATCCCGCTGATGAAGCGCTTCGGCTACTCGCCGGTGTTCGCCGGCGCGGTGGAGGCGACCTCGAGCATGGGCGGGCAGATCATGCCGCCGGTGATGGGCGCGGTCGCGTTCATCATGGCCGAGACGCTCAACGTGCCGTACGCCGACATCGTCAAGGCGGCCGTCATCCCGGCGTTCCTCTATTACCTGACCGCTTTCCTCATGGTCCACCTGGAGGCCGGGCGCAAGAACCTGACCGGCCTGCCGAAGGACCAGTGCCCGAACCCCTGGAAGGCACTCGCCGAGCACTGGCACCTCGTGCTGCCGCTCGGTGCGCTCGTCTACATGCTCTTCCATGGCTTCACGCCGATGTTCGCGGGCATGGTCGGCCTCGCGCTCACCGCGATCCTCGTGCTCGGCGCGGCGCTCGCCGCGCGGATCTCGTCGACTGCCTTTCGCTACGTCCTGTGGCTCGCCATCGGCATCGGCGCGTCGTCGTTCCTGAAGTGGGGCATCCAGCCGGTGCTCGTGGTGATCGCGCTGCTCGTCGCGGCCTGCTTCTTCATCCGTGGCGGCAGCAAGACGCTGCATTCGCTGCGCGCCAGCCTGATCGACGGCGCCAAGCAGGCACTCGGCGTCGGCATCGCCTGCGCCGTCGTCGGCGTGATCATCGGTGTGCTGACGCTGACGGGCGCGGCCTCGAGCTTCGCCGGCTTCATCCTCTCGGTCGGCGAGAAAAGCCTCTTCCTCTCGCTGCTGCTGACGATGCTCGTCTGCCTGATCCTCGGCATGGGCATCCCGACGATCCCGAACTACATCATCACCAGCTCGATCGCCGCGCCGGCGCTGCTCAAGCTCGGCGTGCCGCTGATCGTGAGCCACATGTTCGTCTTCTACTTCGGCATCATGGCCGACCTCACGCCGCCGGTGGCGCTCGCCGCCTTCGCCGCCGCGTCGATCTCGCGCGCCTCGCCGATGCAGACCGGCATCAAGGCGACCCAGATCGCGATCGCCGGCTTCGCCGTGCCCTTCATCGCGGTCTACGACCCGGCGCTCATGCTGCAGGGCGACTACACCTGGTTCGGCGTGGTCTACGTGGCCGTCAAGGCCATCCTCGCGGTCGTGATGTGGGGCGCGGCGGTGATCGGCTATCTGCGCGGGCCGATGGGCCTGGTGCCGCGCATCCTCGCCGTCTGCGGCTCGGGCCTGCTGGTCGCCGCCCTTCCGCTCACCGACGAGATCGGCTTCGCGGTCTCGGCGGCGGTCATCGCCTGGAACGTCTGGTCGTCGCGCAAGGGCGCGGCGCCGTTGTCCCCCACCGCCGCCTGAGGGCACGCCGATGCCGGTCTGCGTCGCGGCCGGCGGACTCGTCGTGGCGCTCGCCTTCGACACCTTCACCCTCGCCTGGAACCATTCGATCGAGAAGATCCGCTGGGAGGAAGACTACCGGGTCGTCGGCTCGGCCTTCGAGCTCACCGAGGCGCGCGTGCGCGGCAGCGGCGCCGGCATGGAAGCGCCGGCCGGCAGCCGGTTCGAGCACGGCGTCTGGCACTACGACCCGCATCTGGGGCCGCTGCCGGTGCTGCGGCTCACTCACTCCGACTACACCGCCGGCTATTCGATCTGCCACGACGGTGCCTGCCGGCCGCTGGCGGAATCGGCGCCACGCGCGGGCAACGGCGACGTGATCGAGCTGCGCCCCTGTCCCTCCTAGCCTGCTCGGCCGGCGGTTCGCGCGTCAGGGCAGGCGCACGAACTTCTGGACCCGCTTGCCGGTGTCGACCTCGCCGGCGTAGAGGTTGCCCTTCGAGTCGATCGCCAGGTCGTGCACCCAGTGGAACTCGCCGGCATAGCGTCCGGGGCGACCGATCTCGGCCACGACGCGGCCGCTCTCGCGCTCGATCGCGTGGATCCGGTTGTTGCGGCCGTCGGCCATCAGCAGCCAGCGCTGGGCGGGGTCGCGCGAGAGCACGATGTCCCACACCGAGCCGTTGCCGGCGGTGCGCGACTCGACCGAGAACTCGCGCACGAAGCGGCCTGTCTTCTGGAACACCTGGACTCGGTTGTTGAGGCGGTCGCAGACGTAGACGAGGCCGTCCCTGGCGACGCGCACGCAATGCACCGGGTTGCCGAACTGCATCAGCTCGGCCGCGGTCGGCGGTGCGGTGCGGCGCGTGCTCGGCTTGTCGGCATCGCTCGGCGGCTTGCCGAACGCGCCCCAGTGGCGCCGGTAGGCGCCGGTGTCGCTGTCGAAGACGATGACGCGCCGGTTGTGATAGCCGTCGGCGACGTAGACCTCGTGCGCCGGCGCGTCGACCTCGACGCCTGCGGCCTGGCCGAGGCGCGTGAGATCGGCGTTGCCCGTCTGCGGGCCGACCTTGCCGATCTGCATCACGAAGCGTCCGTCGCGCGTGAACTTCAGAACCTGCCCGTCGTTGCTGCCGTTGCCGGTGATCCAGACGAAGCCATTGGCGTCGACGTGGATGCCGTGCTCGTTCTGCGGCCAGTCGTAGCCCGCGCCCGGGCCGCCCCAGGAGCGCAGCAGCTTGCCCGAGGCGTCGAACTCGAGCACGGGTGGCGCCGGCCGGCAGCAGCTCGACTGCGGCGGCGAGAGCGCCGCGCCGCGTTCGTCCTCGGTGAGGCTCGCAGGCCGCTGCAGGACCCAGACGTGGTCCTCGGCGTCGGTGGCGACACCGCTCACCTGGCCCAGGATCCAGTTGTTCGGCAGGGGCCCGGGCCACGCCGGATCGACGCGATAGCGCGGCGCTGCGCCGGTGTCGAGCGCGGCGGTGGCAGGCGGCGACGCGGAAGTGCCGGCGGGGCCGGATGCGGGCGAGGCGCAGGCGGCGAGCAGGATCGCCAGGGCGGTGCTTGCGCACGCCGCGGCGCAGCGCCGGAGGGAGCAGGGCATGGTCGTGGTCTCCGAAGTCGGGGTCGCTCGAACGCGGATCATCCGCGCTCCCGCTGGCGACGCCAAGCCGACGGTGCTCCGGCTGCCGGCCACGTTCCCGTGCGGGTCGCGCCGCAGGCGCAGAATCGAAGGCTCGCCTGCGCCGGCTCCGGCGCCGGCATCATCCCGAACGCAGGAGGCCGGATGTCCAAGGGCTACTGGATCGCTCACGTCGACGTCGCCGACGCCGAGGTCTACAAGCAGTACTCGGCGGCCAATGCCGCGCCGATCGCGCGCTTCGGCGGGCGTTTCCTCGTCCGCGCCGGCCGCCACGAGAACCCTGAAGGGTCGAGCCGCAGCCGCAACGTCGTCGTCGAATTCCCCTCGTACCAGGCGGCGCTCGACTGCTGGCATTCGCCCGACTACCAGGCGGCGGTGAAGATCCGCCTGCCGGTGTCGACCGTCGACCTGGTCGTGGTCGAGGGCTACGACGGACCGCAGCCGGGCGACCGCTAGGGCCGCCCTTTCCCATTCTCCATTCATCGCCAGAGGATCCATGTACCCCGACACCCAGCTCTACATCGACGGCGCCTGGAGCGCCGCCGCGTCCGGCCGCACCCACCCGGTCGTCAATCCCGCCACCGGCGAGGTCATCGGCAAGTTCGCCTGGGCCGATCGGGCCGACCTCGACCGCGCCCTCGCCGCAGCCGACAAGGGTTTCCAGACCTGGAAGAAGGTCTCGGCCTACGAGCGCTCCAAGATCATGCGAAAGGCCGCCGATCTGATGCGCGAGCGCGTTCAGACCATCGCCGAGATCATGACCATGGAGCAGGGCAAGACCGTCGCCGAGGCGAAGGCCGAGATCCTGAACGGCGCCGACACCATCGACTGGTTTGCCGAGGAAGGCCGGCGCACCTACGGCCGCGTCATCCCGGCGCGCGGCGAAGGCATCTACCAGCTCGTCGTCAAGGAGCCGGTCGGCCCGGTCGCGGCGTTCACGCCGTGGAACTTCCCGATCAACCAGATCGTGAGGAAGCTCTCGGCCGCGCTCGCCGCCGGTTGCTCGATCATCGTCAAGGCACCCGAGGAGACGCCGGGCTCGCCCGCCGAGCTGATCCGCGCCTTTGCCGACGCCGGCGTGCCGGCCGGCGCGATCGGTCTGGTCTACGGCGATCCGGCCGAGATCTCGTCGTACCTGATCCCGCATCCGGTCATCCGCAAGATCTCGTTCACCGGCTCGACCGTCGTCGGCAAGCAGCTCGCCGCGCTCGCAGGCCTGCACATGAAGCGGGTGACGATGGAGCTCGGCGGCCACGCGCCGGTGATCGTGTTCGACGACGCCGATGCCGCCGTCGCGGCCAAGGCGATGGCCGCGAGCAAGTTCAGGAATGCCGGCCAGGTCTGCATCTCGCCAACCCGCTTCCTGGTGCAGGAAGGCATCTACGACAGCTTCGTCGATCAGTTCGTCGCCGCCGCCAAGGCGCTCAAGGTCGGCAACGGCCTCGACAAGGAATCGCGCATGGGCGCGCTTGCCAATCCGCGCCGATCGAAGGCGATGGAGGTCAACCTCGAGGACGCCGGCAAGCATGGCGGCAAGCTGCGCACGGGCGGCCACGCGATCGGCGAGAAGGGCAACTTCTGGGAGCCGACCGTCGTCACCGAGCTCGACAACGACGCCAGGGCGATGAACGAGGAGCCGTTCGGGCCGCTCGCCATCATCAATCCGTTCAAGACCTTCGACGATGCGGTGAAGGAAGCCAACCGCCTGCCGTTCGGCCTCGCCGCATACGCGTGGACGAAGTCCGCGAAGACCGCGAACGCCATCGCGGCCGCGGTCGAGACCGGCATGATCTCGATCAACCACGTCGGCCTCGGCATTCCCGAGACGCCGTTCGGCGGCGTCAAGGACTCGGGCTACGGCTCGGAGGGCGGCAGCGAGGCGATCGAGTCGTACATGAACCCGAAGTTCGTGACCCAGGCCGGCCTCTGACCGCGCCTGCGACGGGTCGGCGAACGCCAGCGCGCAGCCCATGAGGCTTCACGGCAAGACCGTGCTGGTGACGGCGGCCGGGCAGGGCATCGGCCACGCGAGCGCGCTCGCGCTGGCCCGGGAAGGCGCCGAGGTCTGGGCCACCGACGTGAATGTCGACCTGCTCGAGCGCTACGCCGGCGTGCGCAATGTCCGAACGGCGCGACTCGACGTGCTCGACCGGGCTGCTATCGCGGCGCTGTTCGGGCAGCTGCCCGCGCTCGACGTCCTCTTCAACTGCGCCGGCGTCGTCCACAACGGCACGACCCTCGAGGCGACCGACGAGGAGCTCGACCTCGCCTTTCGCCTCAACGTGCGGTCGCAGCTGTGGACGATCCAGGAGGCGCTGCCGGGGATGCTCGCGGCCGGCCGCGGCAGCATCATCAACACGGCGAGCATCGCCTCGAGCATCAAGGGCCTCGCCAGCCGCTGCGTCTACGGCACGACCAAGGCGGCGGTGATCGGCCTCACCAAGGCCGTCGCGGCCGACTACGTGAAGCAGGGCATCCGCTGCAACGCGCTCTGCCCGGGCACGGTCGACACGCCGTCGCTCGCCGGCCGGATCGCCGCCTACGCCGATCCCGTCGCGGCACGCCAGGCCTTCATCGATCGCCAGCCGATGGGCCGGCTGGCGCTGGCCGAGGAGATCGCGCCGATGGTCGTCTACCTGGCAAGCGACGAATCGAGGTTCGCGACGGGCCAGGCGTTCTGCGTCGATGGCGGCATGACGATCTGAACTCTCGCCGCGCAGGCGGCCGCCATCGCGGTCAATGGACCTGGTGCGCCTGCAGCCACTCCAGCTTGGCGGCGTAGAGACTGCGCTGGTTGCGCGTGAGGCTGTTGTCGACGGCCAGGCTCAGCTGGCGCCGGGCCGCGGCGTCGTCGCCCAGGCGCCAGTCGGCGACGCCCAGCCAGAAGTGGAACTCGTGGTACGAGTCGGATCGTGCGACTTCGCGCGCGAAGAGATCGCGTGCGGCGACGTAGTCGGCCCGCTTCATCGCCTCCATGCCGAGGTCGAAGAAGTAGAAGGGCGGATAGGGCTCGAGCGCGACCAGGTGCTTCCTCACCGCCTGCTCGTCGACCGTGCGGCCGAGCCGGTCGTACGCCTCGGCGAGGTTGGCGAGGACGCGCGTGTTGTCGGGTTCGACCGCGAGGACGCGCTCGAACACCCGCGCCGCCTGCTCGAAGTCGCCGTGCCGCAGGTAGACGACGCCCAGCGTGTTGAACGCGCCGCCGAAGGTCGGATCGCGGCGCACGCTTTCCGCCGCCCAGGCGTAGGCGTCGTCCAGGCGGCCGGCGGCGAGCGCCTCGGCGGCCCGGTTGTTGGCGTACATCGCGACGATCGTCGCCTCGTCGACCTCGCGCGAGCGCAGGCCGCCGAGCGCCTCCGGTGGCAGGAAGTCGATCGTGATCGGCGCCAGGTCGCGCGGCGTCTTCGCGTCGGCCGTGCGCCGGCCGACGGTGAGGTTGACGTGGCCACTCACGAGAAGGAGATTGCCGCTGCGGTTCCACGACTCGTCGACGTAGGCGCTGCGGTAGCTCACCGACAGGTCGAGCGCCTTGGCGAACGCCGCGCTCATGATCACGAGCGACAGGCAGTTGCCCGTCCGGTCGGCGAAGGTCGCGGCGGCATTCTTGGTCTTCGCGGCGTCGTACTCGAGCTTGAGCTGGGAGTGCCGGCGCAGCGCATAGAGGAGCGCCGCCTGCCGGCCGTCGACGCGCACGGCGTCGGCGATGTCGACGTCGAGGTAGCGGCGCATCGCCGCGCTCATCTCGAACACGTCGTCGGTGCGCACGACTTCCGTCGGCGGGCCGAAGCGGCCTTCGACGAGGAGCGACTGCGGGTCAGCCGTCAGCCTGGGCGCGTGCGCGCAGCCGGCGAGCGCCGCGGCCGCGGCGAGAAGGAGGGACGAGAGGCGCATCGACTTCTCCTCGCGGCGAGCTTCGTCACCGCACGGATTCATCACAGCACAAAGGCAGTCGCGCCGCAGCCGGGTTTTCGCGGGCGCGGGACCATCAGCCGGCGGGCCGGCCCGGCGCCTGCGCCGGACGCCCGAGCGTGCCGTCGACCCCCTCGACGAACGTGCGCTCCTCGCGCAGGATGAGGCGCCGGTCGCGGGCGAGCTCGAAGTTCGCGCGCCCCTTTGGATCGGCCCTCAGCGCCTCGCGATAGCGCTCGTAGGCGGCGAGCGACTCGAACGCGATCAGGCCCCAGGCGATGTCGTTCGTGCCCTCGTGCGGCAGGAAGTAGCCGACCAGGTGACCGCCGCAGCGCGGAATGATCTCGCCCCAGGCGCGCGCGTAGTCGGCGAAGGCGTCGCGCTGGAACGGGTCGATCTGGTAGCGGATGAAACAGGTGAGGGTCATGGTCGTGCCGTTCGGGAAGCGGTGCGGTCGACGATAGCCGCGCGACCGGCCGCGACGATTCGTCTACGATCGAACCATGAGCGACGGACCGAACATCGCCCGCGTCGCCGCGCTGGTCGGCGACCCGGCGCGTGCGGAGATGCTGACGGCGCTCCTCGCCGGCCGGGCGCTCACCGCGAGCGAGCTCGCGGGCCTCGCCGGCGTCACCCGGCAGACGGCAAGCGCGCATCTGGCCCGGCTGGTCGACGCCGGGCTGCTCGCAGTCGAGGCGCAAGGCCGGCATCGCTACTTCCGCCTCGCCGGCAGCGACGTCGCGCAACTGCTCGAGTCGCTGATGGGCGTGGCGTTTCGCACCGGCGCCGTCCGGCTCGTCACCGGGCCGCGCGAGCCCGCGCTGCGCAAGGCCCGGGTCTGCTACGACCACCTCGCCGGCGAGCTCGCCGTGATCGTCTACGACGGTCTGCACGCGCGCGGCGTGCTTGCCTCGGGCGGCGACGCGCTCGCCCTCACGGCCGAGGGCGCGGCATGGTTCGCTTCGTTCGGGATCGACCCGGCGCGCGAGGCGACGCGCCACCGGTCCTTCTGCCGCGCCTGCCTCGACTGGGGCGAGCGCCGCCACCACCTGGGCGGCGCGCTCGGCGCGGCGCTGCTGAGGCGCCTTGGCGAGCTCGGCTGGGCGCACCGGGCCAACGACTCGCGCGTCGTCACCTTCACGCCCAAGGCCGAGCAGGAGCTGCGCTTCGCCTTCGCGACCTGAGCCGGGCCCGAAGCCCGAAGAGCGGACGCCGACTCAGTCGACGCGGACGTCGATCCGGCGCGGCTTGGCGCGCTCGAGCTTGGGGATGCGCAGCGTCAGCACGCCGTCGCGCAAGCCGGCGTCGATCGCCGCCGTGTCGAGGTCGCCGCTCAGGTCGAAGCTGCGCCGGAAACGGTCGGCGCGCACCTCGGTGTAGACCGGCGAGGCGCCTTCGGATCCGGCCGCGAACGGCGCTTCGATCGTGAGGCGCCGGCCGTCGACGTCGATCGACAGGTGCTCGCGGTCGACGCCGGGCAGGTCGGCCAGCAGGGTGATCGCGGCGCCGTCCTCGAAGATGTCGACGGCCGGAATCAGCGTCGCGCCGGGGCGGCTCTCGGGTGTGCGGTCCGGTTCCGGCGTGGTTGCAGTGCGGGTGACTTGGTTCATGGTGTTCGACTCCTGATGAGGTTCGGATCGCGGTCGGGTCAGCTCGAGACCTGGATCTGGCGCGGCTTGGACGACTCGCGCTTGGGCACGACGATCTTCAGCACGCCGTCGCGATAGCTCGCCTCGACCTTGGCCGGATCGGCGTCGTCGGGCAGCGACAGGACGCGGCGAAAGCGCCCGGTGAAGCGCTCGCTCGCGTAGACGTTGCGGTCCTCGCCCTGGCGGCTCGACACCGGCCCGCGCTCGCCCGAGATCGCGAGCAGGCCCTTCTCGACCGAGATGTCGATCGACTTGGGATCGATGCCGGGCGCGAAGGCCCGGATCTCGAGGGCATCGGCATGGTGGCCGACGTTGATCGCCGGAAACGCGCCGGCGCGGCCGACCGCGCGAATGCTCGAGGTCGAGTCGCGCCCGCCGAAGAGCTGGTCGAGCTGGTCGTGCAGCTGGTCGAAATCGGCGAACCAGCCGCCGGTGGTCTTCAACATGGACGGATACATGGTGGGCTCCAACGAAGGTGAGAAGAAGGCGCAGCGCGCCGGTGCCCACGAATTGGGAGCGGCGGCGCCGGTTTCAAGGCATGCCCGGAACGGCGTCAGGGTCGTCGTGCGCGACCGGGAACACCCCTTGCCTCTCGGCCGACTCACCAAAGGAACACCATGGCCAGCCGCACCCGCAAAACCCCGTCATCGACCTCCCGACCGCGCGCCGGCGGCTCCGCACGCGACGCCATCGGCACGGTGCTGTCGAGCTTCTCGGGCCCGTCGACCGCGGCCCTGTCGCAGGGCGACGTCGCGGCGCTCGACACGGCGGCGGCGCGCCTTCTCGCCACCCAGAAGATCGGCGCCCAGGCGGCCGCGGCAGCGATGCCGGCGAATCCCCTCAAGCCGGGCGAGATCGGGCTTGATGCCGGTCACGCGCCCCCGGCCGGCCGGCCGATCGATCCGCACGATCCGATCGACACCGCCAGCACCGTCACCGAGGGCACCGCATCGCCCAAGCTGGGCAGCGGCGAGCCGCCGTCGGGCTACAACCCCGGCAACGAGTCGCTCGACCGTGCCCGGGTCGACTCCGGCGGCCGGCCGCTCACGACCAACATGGGCGTGGCCATCAGCGACAACCAGAACTCGCTGAAGGCCGGGCTGCGCGGGCCGGGGCTGATGGAGGACTTCATCCTCCGCGAGAAGATCACCCACTTCGACCATGAGCGCATCCCCGAGCGGGTCGTCCATGCGCGCGGGTCGGGGGCGCACGGCTACTTCGAGTGCTACCAGCCGCTCGCGCCGATCACGCGCGCCGCGCCGTTCGCCGCGGCCGGCAAGCGCACGCCGGTGTTCGTGCGCTTCTCCACCGTGGCCGGCGAGCGCGGCTCGACCGACCTCGCGCGCGACGTGCGCGGCTTCGCCGTCAAGTTCTACACCGACGAAGGCAACTGGGACATCGTCGGCAACAACATGCCGGTCTTCTTCATCCAGGACGCGATGAAGTTCCCCGACCTCGTCCACGCCGTCAAGCCCGAGCCGCACAACGCGATGCCGCAGGCGGCGTCGGCGCACGACACCTTCTGGGACTTCGTCTCGCTGATGCCCGAGTCGACGCACATGCTGATGTGGGTGATGTCGGACCGCGCCATCCCGCGCAGCCTGCGCATGATGCAGGGCTTCGGCGTGCACACCTTTCGGCTCGTCAATGCCGCCGGCGAGTCGCGCTTCTGCAAGTTCCACTGGGAGCCGGTCGCGGGCACGCATTCGGTGGTCTGGGACGAGGCCGTGAAGATCAGCGGCGCCGATCCGGACTTCCATCGACGCGACCTCTGGGAA
>JBBSBZ010000097.1:0-11435 GCA_038250795.1 Burkholderiales bacterium
AAGCTGAACGTCGTGGCGATGGTGCCGTCGGGCTGGAGCACGTACGACTCCCGGGCCGAATGCGCGCCCTTCTCGACGAAGGTCGGGATGTTGGCGATGACGTACCAGTCGCCCATGAAGCGCGGGATATCGACCGAGGGAGCGAGCTCGAGCGGCGGCAGGTCCTTGCTGCTCGTCATGGTGTTGCAGGCCGCGAGCGCGGCGCTGCCTGCGAGAACGGCGACGAGCGCGAGGCGGGCGAGTTGAGCATTCACATGGACTCCAGTGGGACAAGGCGGGCTCCCGGCAATCGGCCCGCCTGCGACGCGCGCGCCGGGACCGTCATGCCGATGGGCGCCGCCGCGGGCCCGGGAAAAACGCGTTGGTGCGCGCGATGTAGTCGCGGTAGGCCGGTCGGCGGTCGCCGATGTCCTTCTCGAGCAGGGCGACGCCCGAGACCTTGAGCAGCAGGCCGGTCATGATCAGCGGAGAGATCACGCTCCACCAGGCGCCGGCGGCCAGCGCCATCAGGAACAGGCCCCACCAGACGCAGAATTCGCCGAAGTAGTTCGGGTGACGCGAGTAGCGCCAGAGGCCGCGATCCATCACCTTGCCCTTGTGGGCAGGATCGGCCTTGAAGCTCGCAAGCTGCTGGTCGCCGACGGCCTCGAAGACCAAGCCGATCACCGCGACCACCGCACCGATCGCGTCGAGCGCCGTCCATGCGACCGGGTTCTCTGCGGCGGCGAGAAAGGGCAGCGACACGAGCCAGGCGAGCACGGCCTGGAGCACGAAGATCAGGTAGACGCTCTTGAGCGCGAAGTTCGGCTCGTTGCGCTGGCGGATCACGGTGTAGCGCTTGTCCTCGCCGTGGCCCCAGTTGCGCCAGGAGACGTAGATCGCCAGGCGCACGGCCCAGACGACGAGGAGCGCGGCCATCACCTTGAAGCGAAGGTCGTCGCCGGGCACGAGCACCCACGCGTACGCGACGGCAGGTACAGCGATGAGGAGCGCCCACATGCGGTCGACCAGGCTCACGTCGCGCTGTACGAGGCTCGCGACCCAGGTGCCGACGGCGAGGACGAGCGTGGCAGCGAAGCCGAGCAGGGCGGCGATGGCGAAAGGCGTCATGCCGCCGCCGCCGGCAATCCGTGGGAATCGGACGAGGCCGCGAACAGGTAGTGCGAGACGCGCCAGCACTCGCCACCCTCGTAGCCGAAGAGCTCGGCGCACGACATGAAGAAAAGACGCCAGCGCACCCACCAGGTCGACGCGGCTTCCTTGCCGTAGACCGACTCGAAGAGCGGCCAGAGCGCGTCGCGGCTCGCGTCCATGTTCGAAAGCCACGCCTCCGAGGTCTTCGCGTAGTGCTCGCCGTTCCAGCGCCAGCGGCGCACGAGCCGAAGGTCGTTCTGACAGCGCAAGGCGAGGTCGTCGCTCGGCATCATCCCGCCGGAGAAGAAGTGCCGGCTCATCCAGTCGCTCTCGTCGCGGTCGACGAAGGCGTAGGGCGTCGAGCGGTGCACGAACACGTGCATGAAGAAGCGCCCGCCGGGCGCGAGCCAGCCGGCGACGCGGCGGAACGCCTCGGGCCAGTTGCGCAGGTGCTCGAACATCTCGACCGAGACCACGCGGTCGAAGCGCTCGTCGGTGGCGAAGCGGTTGAAGTCCTCGGTGAGGATCTCGACGTTGGCCAGCCCGCGCCGCTTCGCCTCGGCCTCGATGAAGCGGCGCTGCGAGGCCGAGTTGGAGAGTGCCGTGATCCGGCTCGCCGGGTAGCGCTCGGCCATCCAGAGCGTGAGCGAGCCCCAGCCGCAGCCGAGCTCGAGGATGCGCTGGCCATCGGCCAGGCCGGCGCGCTCGCAGGTCGTCGCCAGGGCCGCCGCCTCGGCGTCGGCGAGGCTGACGGTGCCGTCGCGGAACTCGCAGCAGCTGTACTTGCGATGCGGCCCGAGGACGCGCGCGAAGAACTCGGCCGGCACTTCGTAGTGCTGCTCGTTGGCCTTCTCGGTCAGAAGGGCGACCGCCGAGCCCGAGAGTCCGGCCACGAAGGCTTCGGCGATCTCGTTCGAGCGCTCGGCGTCGCCGTCGCCGATCTCCACCAGGCGCTCCTTCAGGAGCCGGCGGATGCCCAGGCGGACGACCCGGTCGGGCACGAGGCCCTGCTCGACCCATCCGATCGCGAGGTTGCTGCTGCGTGAAGTCATCGTCATGCCTGTACGCGCGGCCGGCCACCCTGGATTCACCGCGATAATCCGACCGATTCTTGCCCTTCTCCCGTCTCCTGTCTTTACCGTGCCGCAGCGAATCGAGCCGATCCAGATCACTGCCTACACGACGACGACCGCCGCCGGCCCGGGCAAGGCCGCGCTGCTGGCGGCGATGCGTGAGGAGCGCAGCGCGCTGCGGCCGAACGACTTCGGGCCGAGTCCGCTCTCGACCTGGATCGGCCGCGTCGACGGCCTCGAGACGCTCGCGCTGCCGGGGCCGCTCGCCTCCTGGGACTGCCGCAACAACCGCCTCGCCTGGCTCGGCCTGGCCGGCGACGGCTTCATCGACGCCGCCCTAGCCGCGCGCGAGCGTTACGGCGCGGCGCGCGTCGCGCTCGTCCTCGGCACGTCGACCTCGAGCATCGGCGAGACCGAGGACGTCTACCGCGACCTCGACGACGAGGGGCGCTTTCCCGAGGCCCGGCGCAACCCGCTCGTCCACACGCCGCACTCGCTCGCCAACTTCGTCCAGCACGCGCTCGCCCTCGAAGGGCCGTGCGTCACGGTCTCCACCGCGTGCTCGTCGAGCGCCAAGGTCTTCGCCGCGGCCGAACGGATGATCCGGCTCGGCCTCGTCGACGCTGCTGTCGTCGGCGGCGTCGACACCTTGTGCGGCAGCGTCCTGTTCGGCTTCAACGCGCTGCAGCTCGTTTCGTCCGGACCGTGTCGCCCGTTCGATGCGACCCGCGACGGCATCAGCATCGGCGAGGCCGCCGGGTTCGCCCTGCTGGAGCGCACCGGCGCACCCGGCGACGGCGGCCTGCGCCTCCTCGGCTACGGCGAGTCGAGCGACGCCCACCACATGTCGACGCCGCATCCCGAGGGCCTCGGCGCCGAGGCCGCGCTCGACGATGCGCTCGCCCGCGCCGGCCTCTCGGCCGAGGCCGTCGACCACATCAACCTGCACGGCACGGCGAGCACGAAGAACGACGAGGTCGAGGCCGCGCTCGTCGCGCGCCGCTTTCCGGCGCGCGTGCACGCCAGCTCGACCAAGGGCTTCACCGGGCACACGCTGGGCGCCGCGGGCATCGTCGAGTCGGTCGCGAGCCTGCTCGCGATCGAGACCGGGCTGATGCCGGGCACCGTCAACAGCGTCGAGCTCGACCCGGCGTGCGGCCCGCAGATCCGGCTGAAGCCGGCCGACGCCGACGTGCGGGTCGCCCTCAGCAACTCGTTCGGCTTCGGCGGCAACAACTGCGTGCTGGTGTTCGGCCGCGACGTGCGATGACGGCCGGTCGGAGCCGCCGATGACCGCGCTGCGCTGCTACGTCGAGGGCATCGCGTTCTGGGCGCCTTCGCTGCCCGGCTGGGACGTCGCGCGCGCCGCCTTTCGCGGCGAAGGGGAGGCGGTCGATCCGCCGGTGAAGCGCCCTTCGCCCGACCTGCTGGCGCCGGCCGAGCGACGACGCGCGCCCGACAGCGTCGCCCTCGCCCTCGAGGTGGCGGCTGCGGCGACGAAGGACGCCGGTCGCGACCCGAAGACGCTCGCCTCGATCTTCACCTCGGCGCACGGCGACCTCTCGGTCAACGACTACATGTGCTCCACGCTCGCGACGACGCCGACGGCGATCTCGCCGACCCGCTTCCACAACTCGGTGCACAACGCCGCCGCCGGCTACTGGACGATCGGCACCGGCTGCCGTGCCGCGAGCACCGCGCTCACCGCCTTCGACCGCAGCTTCGCGGCCGGCCTGCTCGAGGCGGCGACGCAATGCGCGGCCGACGGCGAAGCGGTGCTGCTGGTGGCCTTCGACGTGCAGGCCGTCGGCGCGCTGACCTCGGTGACGGCGAGCGATGGCCTGCTCGCCGGCGCTCTCGTGCTCGCACCGGTGCGCGGGCCACGCTCTCGGACCGGCTTCGCGCTGACGCTGGCGCGCGGCGCCACGACGCGCGTCGCTCTCCGGTCGCCGGCCGCGCGGGCGCTCGCGGGCAACGCGATGGCCGACGCATTGCCCCTGTTCGAGGCGCTCGCCGCGACGGCAATGCCTGCCCTTTCGCTGCCGCTCTCGGACTCGCTCGCGATCCGGCTGGAGCCGCTCGCATGAACCGGCGCGACGTCGTCATCGCGGGGGGCGGGCTCGCCGGCCTCTCGCTTGCGCTGCAGCTCAGGCAGTCGCATCCCGACCTCGACATCCTCGTCGTCGAGCGGCGCACCCATCCCGTGCCCGAGGCGACCCACAAGGTCGGCGAGTCGACGGTGGAGATCGGCGCGAACTACTTCGGCGAGGTTCTCGGACTGAAGGCGCACCTCGAGGAGCGCCAGCTCAAGAAGTTCGGCTTTCGCTTCTTCTCGAGCGAAGGCCGGCGCGACATCGACCGGGTCACCGAGATCGGCGCGAGCCGTCCGCTGACGGTGTCGAGCTACCAGCTCGACCGCGGCATCTTCGAGAACTTCCTCGCCGAGGAGGCGACACGACGCGGCATCGACTTCGTCGACGGCGCGCTCGTGCGCGACCTCTCGATCGGTACGCAGGGCGCGGCCCACCGCATCCGCTACGACGCGGGCGGCGCGTCGCACGAGGTCGAGGCGCGCTGGCTCGTCGATGCCTGCGGGCGCGCCGGCCTCGTCAAGAAAAAACTGGGGCTTGCCGAGCCGAACGACCATCGCGCCAACGCGGTGTGGTTCCGCATGAAGGACCGGATCAAGATCGACGACTGGTCGGGCGACGAGGCCTGGCGCAGCCGCTGCGATCCACCGGCGCGGTGGCTGTCGACCAACCACCTCGTCGGCGCCGGCTACTGGGTCTGGCTGATCCCGCTCTCGTCGGGCTCGCATTCGGTTGGCATCGTCGCCGACGCCGAGATGCACGCGCTCGACTCGATGAACAGCTTCGACAAGGCGATGGACTGGCTCGCCCGCTTCCAGCCGCGCCTCTTCGACGAGCTCGACGGCAAGCGCGACAGGCTCCAGGACTTCGCCTTCTTTCGCGATTTCTCCTACGGCTGCAAGCAGCTCTTCTCGGGCGACCGCTGGGCGATCACGGGCGAGGCGGGCCTCTTCCTCGACCCGTTCTATTCGCCCGGCAGCGACTTCATCGCCATCGCCAACACCTACATCACCGAGCTCGTCGGCCGCGATCTCGCCGGCCGGCCGATCGACGCCCACGCCAGGGTCTACGACCAGATCTTCCATTCCTTCTACGAGAGCACGCTGGCGCTCTACCAAGGCCAGTACCCGATCTTCGGCGACGCCGAGGTGCTGCCCGTGAAGGTGATCTGGGACTACACCTACTACTGGGGCATCCTCGCCCAGTTCTTCTTCCATCGCCGCATCGCCGACCTCTCGGCGCTCTCGGCGCTGCGCGTCGAGCTGGCCCATTGCCAGGCGCTCAACGTCGCCGTCCAGGCGCTGCTCGGCGCCTGGTGCGCGGCGCGCCGCGAGACGCCGACTCGCGACCTCGCTGCCATGCTCGACCAGGCCGCGCTGCCGTGGTTCGCCGAGCTCAACAGGAGCCTGACCGACACGCTCGGCGACGCGGCCTTTCGCGAGCGGATCCGCTTCTCGACCCGGCAGATGCGCCGCCTCGCGCGCGAGATCGCGGACCGCGCGAGCGACGATGCGCAAGTCGACGCGAGCGCGCTGCGTCGGGTCCTCGCCGAGGGCGCCGGCGGCGACGACGCGAAGGCGAGCGTCGAGCCCTCCGTCATCGACATTGACGATGCAGCGGGCGCACCCGCGTCGATGCTCTTCGCAAGCGCCGATTGACGCGCTAATCTGCGGCATGGGCCGCGAGTTCTTCTTCAGCTACACCCGGGGCAACAACGACCCGTATCTCAAGAAGCTCTTCGACGACCTGTCGGAGGAGGTTCGAAACCTGCGCGGCCTGCCCGCCGGTGCCGAGACGGGCTTCTTCGATCAGAGAAGCCTCGAGCTCGGCGAGGACTGGGACGCGGCCCTCGTCGATGCGCTCCAGACCTGCAAGGTGATGGTCGCGATCGCCTCGCCCGGCTACTTCAAGAGCGAGTACTGCGGCCGGGAGTGGGCGCTCTTTCGCCAGCGCGTGGGGGCCGCGACGGCGGCCGGCGCGAAGCCCGCGCCGCTCCTGAAGCCGGTCGTCTGGATGCCGGTGAAGATCGACGAGCTGCCACCCGCGGTGACCGCCGGCCAGCTCACCGTCGGCGACCCGCAGGCGATCCACAACGCGCGCGGCGTGCGCTACCTGCTCAAGCAGATCCAGGAGCAGCGCGGCGCCTACAACGACTTCGTCGAGGCGCTGGCCCGCGAGATCGTCGATGCCGCCGACGCGCACCCGCTGCCGCCGCTGGCCGTGGTGCCGACGCTGGCCGAGACGGCCTCGGCCTTCGCGCGCCTCGCCTCGCCGATCGCGCCCGGCGCGCCCGGGATCGTCGTGCCCACGGCGCCCGCCGGCCCGAGCCACGTCCTCTTCATCTACGTCGCCGCGCATCCGCAGGCGATCGCCGGCGCGCATCCGCTCGAGCCCTACGTCGAGGCGGGCGGCCCCGACTGGAAGCCCTTCTATCCCAAGCACACGACGCGCGTGCATCGCTTCGTGCAGAGCATCGTCGCCGGCGACGACCTCGACTTCACGAGCGAGGCCATGCCCTTCGGCCCGACCCTGATCGCGCGCATCGACGAGGCGTGGCGGCAGCGCCAGATCGTCATGCTGATCGTCGATCCGTGGAGCCTGCACTGGGATGCGAAAAAGCGCGCCGCGCCCGAGTACCAGGCATTGCTGCGCGAGCTCGACGCGCGCCTCGACTACCACTGGTGCGTGCTGGTGCCCTGGAACGATGCCGACCCCGACGCCATGGCCGAGCGCGACGCCATCGCCACGACCGTGCGCGACACCTTCGACCGCCACGCCAACCTCGCCCCCAATCCGATGTTCTATCGCGACGGCATCGCCAGCGCCGACGAGCTCCGGCGCTCGCTCGGCGAGGTGCTGACGCGGCTCAAGGAAGAGATCAAGAAGCGCGCCCCGGTCGCCATGCCGATTCCTTCCGGGCCGCCGAAGATCGTCGTCACCGGCCCCTCGGCCGGCGCCTGAGCGCGACGCCATGCAGATGTCCGGGCCGGGCGGGCGCGTCGTCACCTTCTATTCGTACAAGGGCGGCACGGGCCGCTCGATGGCGCTCTCCAACATCGCCTGGATCCTGGCCTGCAAGGGCAAGCGTGTGCTGGTGATCGACTGGGACCTCGAGGCGCCCGGCCTGCACCGCTATTTCCGCCCGTTCCTGCTCGACCCCGAGCTCGCGGCGTCGGAGGGGCTGATCGACCTGATCGACCGCTACGCAACGGCAGCGATTTCGCCCGTCGCCTCCGGCGCTGCGCCATCGCCCGACTGGTACCTCGAGTACGCCAACTTCGAGGATCACATCCTCGGCCTCGACTTCGAGCATTTCCCGCCCGGCGGCAAGATCGATCTCCTGCCCGCCGGCCGGCAGGGCGAGACCTACGCCGTCAAGGTGAGCTCCTTCAACTGGCAGAACTTCTACGACCGGCTCGGCGGCGGCGCCTTCCTCGAAGCGGTGAAGGCGCGCGCCCGCGCCGACTACGACTACGTGCTGATCGACAGCCGCACCGGCGTCAGCGACACCGCCGGCATCTGCACGGCGCAGATGCCCGACAGCCTGGTCGTCTGCTTCACCTACAACAACCAGAGCATCAAGGGCGCGGCAGCGGTCGCGCGCTCGGCGCTGGCAACCCACGGCCGGCTGGCCGAGGAGCGCGCCTCCCGGGTCGCGGCCGGCACGCCGGCGAGCGCCGATGCGATCGAGGACACGCCGCTGCCGTACGTCGTCTATCCGGTGCCGATGCGCGTCGACTCGGGCGAGAGCGATCGTCTCGCGCTGCGCCAGGCGTTCGCGCGCGATTCCTTCGCCGACCTCGTCACCCACATCTCGCCGGGCGAGCTTGCCGGGTACTGGAGCGGCGTCGAAGTCCCGCACCGCGTCTTTTATTCCTACGAGGAAGTGCTCGCGCCGTTCAAGGACGACGCGCACGACCCGAAGACCGTGCTGGCCGCCTTCCTGCGCCTGGCCGGGCACGTCACGAACGGCGAGGTCACCGACTACCGGCTGCCGATCGCGCCCGAGGTGCGCCAGCGCTACCTCGAGGCTTACGCCGAGACGCCGCTCACGGCCCAGGCGAAGCAGGCACGCGCCGAGGCGCAGCGCGAGACGGCCGTCGAGGCACTGGTGCGCAACGCCGATGCCGCCATCTACGCGCTCGGCGACGAGGAGAAGGTGGCCGCGCAGCAGGTGCTCTGCCGGCTCGTGCGGATCGGTCGCGAGGACGAGGGCGGCAGCAGCTTTCCGATCCGCGCCTCGCTCGCCGACTTCGATGCCGCGCAACGCGCCGTCATCAGCGAGCTCGCGCGCCGCGGCCTGTTCAGTGTCTGGAGCGACTACTACCGCAGCGTGCCCGCAGGCACGCTGACGACGTCGGCGGCGCAAAGCGCCGGCGCGACCGGGCCCTCGCCGACGCGTCCCGAGCAATCGGTCAGCCTCGCCGACGGCACGCTGGTCACGGTGTGGCCGATGCTCGCGCGCTGGCTCGAATCCGATCGCGAGTTCCTGATCTGGCGCCAGCAGCTGCGCAGCTATCTCGCCGACTGGGAGCGAAGCGGCCGGGACGCGGGCGCGTTCCTGAGCGGCACGCTGCTCGCCGAGGCCAGGCTCTGGCTGCATCGCCGCCTCGGCGATCTCAACGCGGTCGAGCGCGAATACATCGGCGCCAGCGTGAGCCACGCCGAACGCCTCGCTTCACGCCCGAAGGCGGCCGCGTCGGCGCCGATGCCCCTGCCCGCGGGTGTCGCCGCGACTTCGCCGGCGGCCCGTCGCAGATCGCCCTGGACGACGATCCTCGTCGCGCTCGGCGTCGTCGCGCTCGTCGTCCTCGGCGCACTGGCGATGCTGGGCCGATCGGGCCCGTCCTCGACGGGCGCGATGACGGCCGCTTCCGGCTCCGCTCCCACCACCGCGACCACGCTGCCCTATCCGGTGCCGGCGACTCCCACGGGCGCCGACGCCCAGATCGCGCTCGGCGACCAGGCGTCGGCGAACGGCGACCTCGCCGCGGCGGCTGCCTCCTACACGGCCGCACTCGCCATCGACGCGAAGAGCCTCGAGGCCGCGCTCAAGCTCGGCCGCGCACGCGAACGGCAGTCCGACTTTGCCGGCGCGGACCGTGCCTATCAGCAGGCGATGACGATCGCCCCGGCCGACCCGTCGCCGTGGCTCGAGCGCGCGGCCAGCTACGTGCAGCAGGGCCGCTATGGCGACGCCGTCGCCGACTACAGCAAGGCGCTCGGCCTGCGGCCGGATCCCGACACGTACTTCAACCGCGGCGCCGCCAACGAGGGTCTCAAGCAATACAACGCTGCCGTCGCCGACTACGGGGCAGCCCTCACCGGCAAGCCCGATTTCGTCGCGGCCCTGCTCGCACGCGCGCGGCTCGTCTCGACGAAGAACGTGCCTGCCGCGCTGGTCGACTACCAGAAGGTGCTGGCCCTTCCGGCGACCGCTGCCGACCAGGCCGTTGCGCGAGAGCAGATCCGGGTGCTCAGCGAGCGCGCACCCGCGAGCGCGCCTCAACGGGTCGTTCTCCAGTATCACGGCGGCGAGGCCGTGACCGCCGTCGACGCCTTGCGCAAGTCGCTCCTCGTCGAGCTCAAGCCTGCCACCGTCACGCTCCCCGAGGCGGTAGCGACGCGCAGCGACGGCGACGTGCGCTACTTCTTCGCCGAGGACGAGGCCTTCGCGCGCAAGGTCGCGGGCACGACCGAGCTGCTGCTCGCCAATCAGGGCGTCCGCATCCAGTTCAAGCTGCTTCGCCTGGACGCGAAGGATTTCGCGAGCGCACGCGCCGGCACGGTCGAGCTCTGGCTCCCGTCGCTGTCGACGACGCAGGCCCTGCCGCGGCCCGAGTTCGTGCAGCGCTCGCTCAATCCGACGCTGAAGGCGTTGCCGCCGGCGAACGCTCGCGAGATCTACAAGAGGTAGTCAGGCGACGACGCGCAGGCCGGCGCCCGGACCGACCGAGCCGATCACGGCCGCCTCGTCGAAGCCCTGATCGCGAAAGACCGCGAGCACGTCGCCGACCGCGGCCGGATCACAGCTGACGAGCAGGCCGCCCGAGGTCTGCGGATCGGTGAGCAGGTCGCGCGCGATCTTCGGCAGCGCCGCGTCGAGGCCGACCTCGGCGCCGAAGCCGGCCCAGTTGCGGCCCGACGCACCGGTGATGAAGCCGTCGCGCGCGAGGCCGGCGACGCCGGCCAGGAGCGGCACCTTCGACCACTCGATCGTCACCGCCAGCTTCGCACCGCGCGCCAGCTCGAGCGCGTGGCCGGCCAGGCCGAAGCCGGTGACGTCGGTGATCGCGTGCACGCCTTTCATGTCGGCCAGCGCGACACCGGGCGTGTTGAGGCGCGTCGTCGTCGCGATCAGGTGCTCGTAGCCGGCGGCGTCGAGGGCGTCCTTCTTGAGCGCGGCCGAGAGCACGCCGACGCCGACCGGCTTGCCGAGGACGAGCACGTCGCCCGCCTTGGCGTCGGCGTTGCGGCGCACCTTGTCGGGATGGACGAGGCCCATCACCACGAGCCCGTAGATCGGCTCGACCGAATCGATCGTGTGGCCGCCCGCGATCGGGATGCCGGCGAGCCGGCACACCGACTGGCCGCCGCGGATCACGGCGCCGATCTGCTCGACGGTGAGCTTGTCGATCGGCATGGCGACGAGCGCGAGCGCCATGATCGGCCTGCCGCCCATGGCGTAGACGTCGCTGATCGCGTTGGTGGCGGCGATGCGGCCGAAGTCGAACGGGTCGTCGACGATCGGCATGAAGAAGTCGGTCGTGGCGATCAGCGCCTGCGAGTCGTTGAGCTTGTAGACCGCGGCGTCGTCGGCAGTCTCGATGCCGACCATCAGCTGGGGCGGAACGATGCCACCGACGCTCGAGCGCAGGATCTCCGAAAGCACGCCCGGCGCGATCTTGCAGCCGCAGCCGCCGCCGTGGGAAAAGCTCGTGAGGCGAAGGGGCTCGGGAGAGACGAGCGGCGTGAAGGCGGTCATGGGTCGGTCCGATCGACGGGAAGCGGCGGCCGGATTCTCTCAGCGCAGCGCCGGCGATGCAGCGACAAGGTCGAGCGCCAGGGCGCGCACGGCGCGGCGCTCGGCGGCGGGGCGAAAGAGCGGCTCGCGCGCGGCGCATTGCGCGGCGAGGCG
>JBBSBZ010000098.1:0-11434 GCA_038250795.1 Burkholderiales bacterium
CAGGCAGCTCGCGGCATCGGCCGCCGGATGCGTCATCGTCGCTCCGGCCCATCGCGACGATGCGGCGGCTCGCGGCGCCACGATCGTCAGCGACGACCCCTATCTGTACTTCGCCAGGCTGACGCAGTGGTGGGCGGAGCGTATCCGACCGCGCGCCGGGCCCGGCGTGCATCCGAGCGCCGTCGTCGATCCCGGCGCCACGATCGGTGCCGAGGTGTCGATCGGCGCGTTCGCCGTGGTCGAGTGCGGCGTGGTCCTCGGCGACGGCGTGACGATCGGCGCGCATTCCTTCGTCGGCCGCGATTGCCGGATCGGTGCCGGCACGCGCCTCGCGCCGCGCGCCACCGTCCTGTTCGAGAGCACGCTCGGCGCCCGCTGCTTTCTCCAGTCGGGCGCCGTCATCGGCGCCGACGGGTTCGGCTTCGCGCCCGACGGCGGGCGCTGGGTGAAGATCGAGCAGCTCGGTCGCGTCGTCATCGGCGACGACGTAGAGATCGGTGCGAACAGCTGCATCGATCGCGGTGCGACCGGCGACACCGTCATCGCCGACGGCGTCAAGATCGACAACCAGGTGCAGGTCGGGCACAACGTGCGCATCGGTGAACACACGGCGATCGCCGGCTGTGTCGGCATCGCCGGCAGCGCGATCATCGGTGCCCACTGCATGATCGGCGGCGGCGCGGGCATCAACGGCCACCTCACGATCGCGGATCACGTCGTCATCTCCGGCGCCACGTCAGTCACTCGATCCATCCACAAGCCCGGCTTCTACAGTGGCGTCTTTCCGTTCGACGACAATGCCGCGTGGGAGAAGAACGCGGCCACCTTGCGCCACTTGCACGCCCTGCGAGACCGGGTACGGACGCTGGAGAAAAAGTCGACATGACGATGGACATCCACGACATCCTGAAGAGGCTGCCGCACCGCTATCCGTTCCTCATGGTCGACCGGGTCGTGGAGCTCGAGCACGGCAAGCGCATCGTCGCGCTGAAGAACGTCACCATCAACGAGCCCTACTTCGTCGGCCACTTTCCGCTGCGCCCGGTGATGCCCGGCGTGATGATGCTCGAGGCCCTCGCGCAGGCGGCGGCGCTGCTCTCGTTCGATGCGCTCGATGCGGCGCCCGACGACAAGCGTCTCTACTACTTCGCCGGCATCGACTCGGCGCGCTTCAAGCGGCCGGTCGAGCCCGGTGACCAGCTTCTCCTCGACGTGACGCTCGATCGCATGAAGTCGGGCATCTTCAAGTTCAGCACGCGCGCCACGGTCGACGGCGATCTCGCCGTCGAAGCCGGGCTGATGTGCGCGGTGCGAGCTCTCGAGTAGGACGATTCGCGCCGATGGCGAAGATCCACGACACGGCGATCGTCGAAGCCGGTGCCGAGCTGGCCGAAAGTGTCGAGATCGGCCCTTACAGCATCGTCCGCAGGGACGTCCGGATCGGCGCCGGCACCATTGTCGGCCCGCATTGCGTGATCGAGGGCCGCACGACGATCGGCCGCGACAACCGGATCTTCCAGTTTTGCTCGCTCGGTGCGATCCCCCAGGACAAGAAATACGCCGGCGAGCCGACGGCGCTCGAGATCGGCGACCGCAACACCATTCGCGAGTACTGCAACTTCAACCTCGGCACCGCGCAGGATGCCGGCACGACGCGGATCGGCAGCGACAACTGGCTGATGAACAACGTCCACATCGCGCACGACTGCGTCGTCGGCGACCAGACCATCATGGCCGGCTATGCCGGACTCGCCGGCCACGTGCAACTCGGCGACTGGGCGATCGTCGGCGCGATGAGCGGCCTGCACCAGTTCGTCAAGATGGGCCCGCACAGCATGTGCGGCTTCCAGAGCCACGTCTCGCAGGACGTGCCGCCCTTCATGATGGTCGACGGCAACCCGCTCACCGTGCGTGGCTTCAACGCCGAGGGCCTGCGCCGTCGCGGCTTCTCGGCCGAGCGCATCGCCGCCGTGAAGCAGATGTACCGGCTGCTCTATCGCGACGGCCTGACGCTCGAGCAGGCGCGCGAGAAGATCGCCGCGCTTGCCCTCAGCATTCCCCATTCCGCGGGCGAGGTTCGCCTGCTGGGCGACTTCCTCGCCTCGGCCACGCGAGGTATCGCGCGCTGACCTTGTCCCCGGCCTTCCTGTCCCCATGACTCCTGAATCGCCGCGCTTCGCGATGGTCGCGGGCGAAGCCTCGGGCGACCTGCTCGGCGGTTCGCTCCTGAAGAGCCTGCGCGTCCGCTGGCCGGACCTCGTCGCCGAGGGCATCGGCGGCCCGCGCATGGCCGAGCAGGGCCTGCAGGCATGGTGGCCGAACGACAAGCTGGCGGTTCGCGGCTACGTCGAGGTGCTCGGCCATTTCCGCGAGATCCTCGGCATCCGGGCGCAACTGCTCGAGCGCCTCCTGGCCGACAAGCCCGACGCCTTCATCGGTGTCGACGCACCCGACTTCAATCTCGACGTCGAGCTGAAGCTGCGCGCGGCGGGCGTGAAGACGATCCACTTCATCAGCCCGTCGATCTGGGCCTGGCGCGGCAAGCGGATCGAGAAGATCGGCCGCGCCGCCGATCTGGTGCTCTGCATCTTTCCCTTCGAGCCGGAGATCTATGCCAGGCGCAAGATCAACGCGGTCTACGTCGGCCATCCGCTCGCGAGCGCGATTCCTTTCGACGTTCCGCGAGCGGCGAGCCGCGCCGCGCTCGGGATCGACGACGAGGCGACCGTGGTGGCCCTCCTGCCGGGCAGTCGCCGCTCCGAGGTCCAGTACATCGCCCCGCGGCTGCTGGCAGCGGCGGCTGAGATGAGCCGGGCCCGGCCCGACCTGCGCTTCGTGGTACCGGTGGTCACCGGCCTGCGCCATGCGATCGAGCCGCTCCGCAAGCAGTACGCGCCCGACGCACCGATCACGCTCCTCGACGGCCACGCGCACGAGGCGCTCGCGGCGTGCGACGTCGCCCTTGTCGCCAGCGGCACGGCGACGCTCGAGACGGCGCTCTTTAAGCGGCCGATGGTGGTCGTCTACGCGATGCATCCGCTCACCTGGCAGATGGGCAAGCGCATGAACTACCAGCCCTGGGTGTCGCTGCCCAACATCCTGCTGCGCGAGTTCGCGGTGCCCGAGTTGTTGCAGGGCGAAGCGACCCCTGCGAAGATCTCTGCCGCCGCGTTCAAGTGGCTCGACGATCCCGATGCCGCCGAATCGCTGCGCCTCCGTTTCGAAGGCATCCACCGCGCGCTTCAGCGCGACACCGGCGCCCTCGCGACGGCGGCGATCGAGGCCGTGCTCCAGCGCTGATTCCTCCATGCACGCCAGGACCTTTCTCCGCGCCCACCAGCTGCGCAGCATCGTCGACGTGGCCGGCCTCATGGCCGGTGTCGACGAGGTCGGCCGTGGCCCGCTGGCCGGCCCGGTCGTCGCCGCCGCCGTCATCCTCGACGACGGCCGCACGATCCGCGGCCTCAACGACTCGAAGCTGCTCGTCGCCGAGGAGCGCGAGCGGCTCGACCACGAGATCCGCAGGAAGGCCGTCTGCTTCAGCATTGCCTGGGCGAGCGTCGCCGAGATCGACTCGCTCAACATCCTGCGTGCGGCGCTGCTCGCCATGCGGCGCGCCGTCGAGGGTCTGTCGCAGCAGCCGCAGATCGTCCTGGTCGATGGCAACCAGCGGCCGGAATTGACGATGCCGGTGCGCACCGTCGTCGGCGGCGATGCGAAGGTGAGGGCGATCTCGGCCGCGTCGATCATCGCCAAGGTCCATCGCGATCGGCTCTGCATGCAGCTTCACGACGAGCATCCGCAGTATGGCTTCGACAGCCACAAGGGCTACTCCACGCCCGAGCACCTGATTGCGCTGAACGAGCACGGCGCCTGCCCGCATCACCGGCGCAGCTTCGCGCCGGTACGCAGCGTGCTCGATCGCCTTTTCTGACCGCCGGCGTGGCCAGGGTCACGCCGATCACATCGCGGAGCAACCCGCTCCTTGCGCGGTTGCGCAAGCTGGTTTCGGATGCGGGCAGCTATCGCAAGAGCGGGATGGTGCTGCTCGAGGGCGAACATCTGTGCGCCGCGTGGCGCGACCGAGGCGGTCGGGTGCCGCAGGCGGTGATCGGCGAATCGGCCTGGGGGCGTCCGCTGCTGCGCGATCTCGCCAGCCGCGCATCGGAAGTGGCCGTCGTGGCCGACGCCGCTCTGGCCAGCGTCGGCACGCTCGACTCTCCGGCGGCGATCGCCTTCCTGATCGACGTGCCCGAGCCCGCCAGCGTCCGTCCGGGCGAGCCGACGATCGTGCTCGACCGCGTGCAGGATCCGGGCAACGTCGGCAGCGTCCTGCGCAGCGCTGCCGCGTTCGGCTTCGTCCAGATCATCGCCCTCGAGGGCACGGCGGCGCTCTGGTCGCCGAAGGTGGTTCGCGCCGGGATGGGCGCGCACTTCGGCCTGCGCCTGATCGAAGGGGCCGACGACACGCTCGTCGCGACGCTTGAAGTGCCTCTCTACGGCACCAGCTCGCATGCGAGCGATCGTCTCGATGTCGCTGCGCTGGAGTGGCCGTGCGCGTTCGTGCTCGGCCACGAAGGGCGGGGCGTCTCGGCGGGCCTCGCGGCGCGTTGCTCGGCGATGCTGGCGATCCCGCAGCCGGGTGGCGAGGAGTCGCTCAACGTCTCGGCCGCTGCGGCCATCTGCTGCTACGAATCCGCCCGGCGCCGCCGGACCTGACCCGGAGACTTCCATGACCACCGCCTCGACGCCGCTCGCGTTGCCGACCTTCGACGATGTCCGCGCCGCCGCCGGCCGGCTCGCCGGCCACGCGCACCGCACGCCGGTCCTCACCTCGCGCACCGCCGACGACGAGCTTGGCGCGAAGCTCTTCTTCAAGTGCGAGAACTTCCAGCGCATGGGCGCCTTCAAGTTCCGCGGCGCGTTCAACGCGCTGGCGCGCTTCGACGATCGCCAGCGTCGCGCCGGTGTCGTCGCGTTCTCGTCAGGCAACCACGCGCAGGCGATCGCACTCTCGGCGCGGCTGGTCGGCATGCCGGCGGTGATCGTGATGCCGCACGACGCGCCGGTCGCCAAGGTGGCGGCAACCAAAGGCTATGGCGCGACGGTCGTGGTCTACGACCGCTTCACGGAGGATCGCGAGGCGATCGGCCGCGGCCTCGCCGAAGAGCGCGGCATGACGCTGATACCGCCCTACGATCATCCTGATGTCATCGCCGGCCAGGGAACGGCGGCGCTCGAGCTGATCGAGGAGGTCGGCCCGCTCGATGCGCTCTTCGTGTGCATGGGCGGCGGCGGCCTGGTGTCGGGCTCGGCGCTGGCGGCGCGCGCCCTGTCGCCGTCGTGCCGGATCTACGCCGTCGAGCCCGAGGCCGGCAATGACGGCCAGCGTTCGTTTCGAAGCGGCAAGATCGTCCACATCGACACGCCCCGGACGATCGCCGATGGCGCCCAGACGCAGCATCTCGGCGAGTACACCTTCGCCATCATCCGGCGCGACGTCGACGACGTCCTCACCGCCAGCGACGACGAGCTCGTCGCGGCGATGCGCTTCTTTGCCGAGCGCATGAAGATGGTCGTCGAGCCGACCGGCGGCCTCGGTTTCGCAGCGGCGCGAAAGATGAGAGGCGAGCTGGAGGGAAAGCGCGTCGGCGTGATCGTCAGCGGTGGCAACGTCGACCTGGCCCGATACGCCGGGCTGCTCGCGGGATCGCCGAGCTGAGCGGGCGGCGGACGACCGCCGTGTCGACCGACTTCATCGCATGCTCGAGCGCCTGCAGGGCCCAGGACGTGAGGCCGGAATCAAGCCTCGATCAGCCGTGCTGCCCGGGCGACCTGCCAGAGGCCGAGGCTGGCCGACTCCGTGCGCTCGCCTTCGCAACTTCGGCCCCAATGAGTCAGCGCGCGTTGATAGCGAACGCAAAGACGAGGGTCGCCGGCGACCACGAGCGGCACCTTCGCGTCGAGTTCCGGGAGCGCCGCCGCCAGCTCGGCGCCGATCAGGAGACCGGACAGATAGTCGACGAGCGCGGTCGCCGGCATGACTTCGAACAGGCCGAGGGTTCGCACGCCGAAGAGCAGATGCGCCAGACCGGCGCCGTGGCTCGCACGCGCTGCAGCGCAGCCGAGGTCGAAGGCATCGCCGTCCAGCAGGGCGGTCGTCGTCGCCGCCGTCAGCGATCGCGCCAGCACCGATTGCGAGCGAAGCAGGTCGAACAGCTCGCCGGTCATGTGCGTGGCGAACGTCGCGATCCGCCCGCGTTCGACCTTCACCCACTTCGAGTGCGTGCCCGGCAGGACGATCCACGCCACGCCTTCGGTCAGACGAGGATCTCGCGCCAGCACGCCCGCCACCTGCGTCTCCTCGCCGCGCATGACGTCGGGCGTGCCTTCCGCCGGACGCCAGGCGACGCCGGGAACGACGCGGACGACGAGACCGTCGCTGCCGGTCGCGACCACGAGCCGCTCGCCCAGCCCCTCGAGGTCGACGGGGCACTCGAGGTACGCCGCCTCGACCCAGCCATGCGCGCTGCCGACCATTCCGCAGGCGAGGATCGGACGACCCGCGACGAGCCAGTCGGCAACGACGCTGCGCAGGTGTCGCTCGAAAGCGGCCGGGCGGTCGGGCGGGGCGACGCCGGCGCTCAGGCGGGATGCGCCGCCGTCGCTCGAGCGGGTGTCGACCACTTCGCCGGTGGCGGTCAGCAGGTACGCGCGCAGCGAGCTGCTGCCCCAGTCGAGCCCGATCAGCACGGGCTGCGCGCTGCTCGCCGGCGCGCCGAGCGGCACGTCGCTCATCCGTTGCCGGACGCCTGCCAGGCCTCGACGAACTGGCGTGCCCGCTCGGCCGTCTCTGCCGGCGACTGGCCGGGCCGGTAGAGGTCGCTGCCGAGCCCCGCGCCGACGCACCCCGCGCGCCGGTAGTCGCCCGCGTTGGCGACGCTCACGCCACCCACCGCGACGAGCCCCAGCTCGACCGGCAGCACGGCGCGCAGCGCCCGGACATAGGCGACACCGAGCGCGGACGCCGGAAAAAGCTTGACGACCCGTGCGCCGGCACGCCAGGCGGCAAGCACCTCGCTCGCCGTCAGCGCGCCCGGCATCGTCACGAGGCCGCGGCCGACCGATTCGGCGATCAGCGCCACGTCGACATGCGGCGAGACCGCGAGTCGCCCGCCTGCCGCCTGGAGCGCGTCGAGGTCGGACGACCGCAAGACGGTGCCGGCTCCGACCAGCGCGCGCGGTCCGGCCAGGGCGACGATCACGGCGACGCTGTCCGACCAGGCGGGCGAATTGGTCGGCACCTCGATGGTGTCGAAGCCGGCGTCGAGCAGCACGCCCGCGTGGGCCGCGGCTTCGTGCGGCTCGATGCCGCGAAGGATCGCCACCAGCGGCAGCCCGCGTGGCCAGACGACCTGAGCTTCTTCGCGCATCCCGCTGCCCTCGACCGCGCGGATCAGTAGGCGAGCCGCTCGGGCTGCAGGTCGCGCAGGATCGTGGTCGCGATTTCCTCGATCGACTTGTGCGTCGACGAGAGCCAGGCGATGCCCTCGCGCTTCATCATCGTCTCGCCTTCGCGGACCTCGTAGCGGCAGTTCTCGATCGATGCGTACTTGCTGTTCGGGCGGCGCTCGTTGCGGATGCGGGCGAGCCGGTCGGGATCGATCGTGAGGCCGAAGCACTTGGCCCGGAACGGTGCGAGCGAGGAAGGCAGCTTGCCGCGCTCGAAGTCCTCGGGGATCAGCGGGTAGTTCGCCGCCTTGATGCCGTGCTGCATCGCCAGGTAGAGCGACGTCGGCGTCTTGCCGCTGCGGCTGACGCCGACCAGGATCACGTCCGCCTGGGCGAGGTTCTTCGACGACTGTCCGTCGTCGTGGGCGAGCGAGAAGTTGATCGCCTCGATCCGGTCGGTGTATTCCTGGCTGTCTGAGACATCCGAGAAGCGGCCGATGCGATGGTTCGAGGTGATGCCGAACTCGGCCTCCAGCGGCTCGATGAAGGTGTTGAACATGTCGAGCACGAGGCCGTTCGACTGCTCCTTGACGATCGCCAGGATCTCGGCGTTGACGAGCGTGACGAAAACGATCGGCTTGCGTCGGTCGCTCGTGGCCGTGTGATTGATCTCGCGCACCACCTGATGCGCCTTGTCGGGCGTGTCGATGAACGGGCGGCGCAGGTGGCGCGGCTTGATCGCGAACTGGGAGAGGATCGAGTTGCCGAAGGTCTCGGCGGTGATGCCGGTGCCATCGGAGACGAAGAAGACGGTGGGGCGCGTCATCGTCGTCGTTGCGGCGCTGCCGGGAAGCGAACCGGGAGAGGTCGATCGATCGTCGGGGTTCATCGCAGGATGATGTCACGGGGGGCGCCGCCACGGCCGCCGCGCTACGCCGCCGCTCTTAGAATCGGTCAGTTTTCGATCCCGCCCCCTCGTGACCGCCGCTCTTCGCCCTTGCCGCTCCGCACGCCGCCCCGGTCGCGTCGCCGTGATGCCGCGCCGCGCAGACGCCGCGTCGGCCGGCTCGGCCCGGGGCCAGGATCGGGAAGCACCGGTTTTTCACGATCGCGGAGCCTTCCCATGTCATCCACCCACCTGGCGACCGCCTTCGTCGCCCCGCTCGAGACCCTGAGGAACAGCGACGTCGAGGCGGTCGGCGGCAAGAACGCCTCGCTCGGCGAGATGATCAGCCAGCTGAGCGAATCGGGCGTGCGCGTGCCCGGCGGCTTCGCGACGACCGCCCATGCCTTTCGCACCTTCCTCGCCGAAGGCGGCCTCGCGCGACGGATCTCCGATCGCCTGGCCACGCTCGACACAGACGACGTTCGTGCTCTCGCGCAGGCCGGCGCCGAGATTCGCGGCTGGATCGAAGAGCAGCCTCTGCCGCCGGCCTTCGAAGCCGAGGTCCGGCGCGAGTTCGAACGGCTGAGCGCCGGCACTCCCGGTGCCTCGTTCGCGGTGCGCTCCTCGGCCACCGCGGAAGACCTTCCCGACGCGTCGTTCGCCGGGCAGCAGGAAACCTTCCTCAACGTCACGGGAATCGACGACGTTCTGGCGAGGATGCGCGAAGTCTTCGCGAGCCTGTACAACGACCGCGCCATCAGCTATCGCGTTCACAAGGGTTACGCGCACGGCGACGTGGCGCTCTCGGCCGGCGTCCAGCGCATGGTGCGCAGCGACCTCGGCGCCGCTGGCGTCATGTTCACGATCGACACCGAGAGCGGATTTTCCGACGTCGTCTTCATCACCTCGAGCTACGGTCTCGGCGAGACGGTGGTGCAGGGCGCCGTCAATCCCGACGAGTTCTACGTCCACAAGCCGGCGCTGCGCAGCGGCAAGCAGGCGATCATTCGACGGAACCTGGGCTCCAAGCTGATCCGGATGGCGTTCGCGAGCGACGAGCAGCGTGCCGCGACCGGCCAGCTGGTGACGACCGTCGACACCGCCGCCGAGCAGCGCAACCGCTACTCCCTCTCGGATGCCGACGTGGCCGAGCTCGCCCGCTACGCCCTCGTCATCGAGCAGCACTACGGCCGGGCCATGGACATCGAATGGGGCAAGGACGGCATCGACGGCAAGCTCTACATCCTGCAGGCCCGCCCGGAGACGGTGAAGAGCCAGAGCGAAGGCAAGGTCGAGCAGCGCTACAAGCTGAAGGGTAGCGGCACGGTGCTCGTCGAAGGCCGGGCGATCGGCCAGAAGATCGGCACGGGGCCGGTGCGCATCGTCGATTCGATCGCCGACATGGATCGCGTCCAGGCCGGCGACGTTCTCGTCACCGACATGACCGACCCGAACTGGGAGCCGGTCATGAAGCGCGCCGCCGCGATCGTCACCAACCGCGGCGGCCGAACCTGCCACGCGGCGATCATCGCCCGCGAGCTCGGCATTCCTGCAGTCGTGGGCTGCGGTGACGCGACCTCGACGCTGAAGGAAGGCGCGCTGGTCACGGTCGCCTGCTCCGAGGGTGACACTGGCTACGTCTACGACGGCCTGCTCGACACGGAGATCACCGAGGTCGAGCGCGGCGAGCTGCCGTACTCGCCGGTGAAGATCATGATGAACGTCGGCAATCCGCAGTTGGCCTTCGAGTTCGCGCAGATGCCGAACTCGGGCGTCGGCCTGGCGAGGCTCGAGTTCATCATCAACAACAACATCGGCGTCCACCCGAAGGCGATCCTCGACTACCCGAACATCGACGCCGACCTCAAGAAGGCGGTCGAAAGCGTCGCCCGCGGCCACGCCTCGCCGCGCGCCTTCTATGTCGACAAGCTCACCGAGGGCATCGCCACGATCGCTGCGGCGTTCTGGCCCAAGCCGGTGATCGTGCGGCTCTCGGACTTCAAGAGCAACGAGTACAAGAAGCTGATCGGCGGCTCGCGCTACGAGCCCGAGGAAGAAAACCCGATGCTCGGCTTTCGCGGCGCATCACGCTATGTCAGCGAGGCCTTCGGCGAGGCGTTCGCGATGGAGTGCGAGGCGCTGGTGCGGGTGCGCAGGGACATGGGCTTCGTCAACGTCGAGGTGATGGTGCCCTTCGTGCGCACGCTCGGCCAGGCCGAGAAGGTCGTTGCCATGCTCGCCGACCATGGACTGAAGCGCGCCTCGGCCGGCGGGACCGACGGCCTCAAGGTGATCATGATGTGCGAGGTGCCGAGCAACGCGATCCTCGCCGAGCGCTTCCTCGAGCATTTCGACGGCATGTCGATCGGCTCGAACGATCTGACCCAGCTCGTCCTCGGGCTCGATCGCGATTCCGGGCTCGAGCTGCTGGCGAAGGACTTCGACGAGCGCGATCCGGCGGTGAAGGCGATGATCGCGCGCGCCATCGCCGCGTGCCGGGCGACCGGCAAGTACATCGGCATCTGCGGCCAGGGCCCGAGCGACCATCCCGACTTCGCCGACTGGCTTGCCGACGAGGGCATCGTCTCCATCTCCCTCAACCCGGACAGCGTCGTCGAGAGCTGGCGTCGGCTGGCGATGCGGCGGCCCTCGATCTGAACGGTCCGATCAGAGCGCGAGCACCATGTGCAGCTTGTCGTGGTACGCGGCGCCGACCTTGAGGGCCCGGCGCAACGTGCCGTAGCTGGAAAAGCCGTGCCGCTCGTAGAGCTGCACCGCCGATGCGTTGCTCGAAGTGACGGTCAACGTCAGCATCTCCATGCCGGCGCGGCGGGCCTCGGCGATGCAGGCCACCAGCAGCTGCGCGCCGACACCGCGTTGCCGAGCCGCCGGCCGCACCATCATGCCGATGACGTGGCCGACGTGTCGCACCTTGAGCCGCTCGCCACGCTCGCAGCCGATCGCGCCGACGAGCTGCGCGCCGGTCCGGGCACCGAGGACGAACTGGCCTTCGTCATGGCGGTCGAGGCCGAAGCGCGAGCCGTAGTCGGCGGCCGGTCGCTGCGCCTCGGTCTCGGCGTCGGAGGTGAAGGCCTC
>JBBSBZ010000099.1:0-11360 GCA_038250795.1 Burkholderiales bacterium
GACGCTGCCGATCCTCACCTACCTGCAGAACTGGGACAAGCTCTTCAAGAGCCCGTTCAAGAGCGACGTCTACTTCTTCTCGACGCGCCAGCAGATCGACCAGCGCTGGGGCACGACCCAGCCCGTGACGATCCGCGACAAAGACTTCGGCGCCGTGCGCCTGCGCGCGTTCGGCAACTACAGCTACCGCATCGCCGACCCGCGCCTCTTCTACAACGAGATCTCGGGCACGCGCGAGCGCTACACCACCGACGAGCTCGACGGCCAGCTGCGCGGCCTGATGCTTCAGTACATCTCCGACGCCGTCGGCGCGAGCGGCACGCCGTTCCTCGATCTCGCCGCCAACCAGGTCGCCTTCGCCGCGGCGCTGCAGAAGTCGACGTCGCCGGCGTTCGACAAGCTCGGCCTGAAGCTCGAGCTGGTGACGATGCAGAACGTCTCGCTGCCCGAAGACCTGCAGAAGATCCTCGACCAGAAGATCGGCATGGGCATGGTCGGCGACATGGGCAAGTTCATGCAGTACCAGACCGCGCAGTCGATCCCGGCCCTGGCGGCAGGGGCCGGCGGTGGCGACGGCGGCGGCGGCATCGTCGGCAGCGCCGTCGGCCTCGGCGCCGGCGTCGCCCTCGGCCAGGTGATGGCCAACCAGCTCGGCCAGGGCCTCAACGCCGCGGCGCCCGGCGCACCGGCGGCGGCCGCGGGCGCGGCGACGGCAACGTCGTCGGGCGTCAGGCCCGAGGACGTGATGGCGACGCTCGAGCGCCTCGCCGACATGAAGACCAAGGGCATCCTCACGGCCGAGGAGTTCGACGCCAAGAAGGTGGAGCTGCTCAAGAAGCTCTCATGATGTGACGTCGCGATAGGCGCGGGGCCGACCGGCCCCGCACTCGCACACCCGCATCGGCTTGGCCAGCACCTCCACTCCGCAACGCGCCTACCGCGCCGCGTGCCCGAACTGCGGCGCGCCGGTCGAGTTCGCCTCGGCGGCGACGCCGTTCGCGGTCTGCAGCTTCTGCCGCTCGGTCGTCGTCCGCGCCGGCGACGCGCTTCGAAAGATCGGCGAGAGCGCCGAGATCTTCGACGATCACTCGCCGCTGCAGCTCGGCGTGTCGGGCAAGTACCAGGGCGCGCCCTTCACCCTCGTCGGCCGGCTGCAATACCGCTACGCCGAAGGCACGTGGAACGAATGGCACGCCCTCTTCGCCACGGGCCCCGACCTGCAGAAGTCGGGCTGGCTTTCGGAAGACAACGGCCGCTACGTCGTCTCGTTCGACGCTCCCCTGACGACGCCGGTCCCCGCGGCCGAGCAGCTCCAGGTCGGCGCACCGCTCACCGTCAACGGCCAGGGCTTCTCGGTCGCCTCCGTCGTCGCCGCGAAGCTGGTCGCCGCCGAAGGCGAGCTGCCGCGGCGGCCGAACCTCGAGCACGGTTTCGTCGTCGCCGACGTGCGCTCGAGCCGCGACGAGGTCGGCACGGTCGACTACACCGATCCGGCGCGCCCGGCCTGGTCGATGGGAAGGTCGGTCGCGCTCCCCGAGCTTGCGCTCGCCGGCCTGCGCGAAACGGGCGAGAAGACGCTCGCCGGCCGCACGCTGCAGTGCCCGAACTGCGGCGCCGCCCTCGAGGTGAAGCTGGCGACGACGCAGTCGATCGTCTGCCGGCAGTGCAAGTCGGTGATCGACCTCACGTCGCAGCAGCAGGGCGACGTCGGCGGCGACCTCGCCCACTACGCGCAGGTCCACGGCGCGGAACCGCAGATCCCGCTCGGCACGGTCGGCACGCTCGCCTTCGGCGGTGCGAAGGCGCTGCCGTGGCAGGTCGTCGGCTACGTCGAGCGCTGCGAGGTGGCCGGGAGCGGCGACGACGAGCAGACCTTCTGGCGCGAGTACCTGCTCTATCACCGCACCGAAGGCTTCGCCTTCCTCGTCGACGCCGACGATGGCTGGAGCTGGGCGGTGCCCGTCACCGGCGCGCCGCAGCCGTTCGGCGAGAGCGTGAAGTACCGGGACGTGCTCTATCGCAAGCTCTACGACTACGTCGGCAAGGTGACCTACGTGCTCGGCGAGTTCTACTGGCGCCTGTCGCGCGACGAGCGCACCGCCAACAGCGACTACGTCGGCACCGGCGCGTCGTCGACGAAGCGGCTCAACCGAGAGAAGACCGAAGGCGGCGCCGACCGCGAGATCGTCTGGTCGGCGGGCGAGACGCTCACCGCCGAGCAGGTGCTCGCCGCCTTCCGGCTCCCGCCCGACAAGCGCGCGGCGCTCCAGCGCGACGCGCTGCCGACCACCTTCAAGGGCTCGCTGGTCGGCAAGATCTTCTTCTGGATCTTCATCATCGTGCTCGTGCTGCTGCTCTTTCGCTGCAGCGGCGGCGGCGGCGTCGCCGATTGCAGCCAGACGCGCAACACCTTCGGCGACGCGTCGCAGGAGTACCAGAATTGCCTGAACAGCCGACGCAGCGGCGGCGGCTTCGGCACCGGCGGCGGCGCCTTCGGGGGCTTCTCGACCGGCGGCGGGCACAAGTGAGCGTACTTTCGACAGGATTTCTTCCTACAGGAGACTGGCAATGACCTACGAGTGGCTGCGGCCCGAAATCATCTTCGGCTCGATCCTGTACGCGGTGATCGGCATCGTCGTGCTCCTCGTCTTCTTCGTCGCCATCGACAAGCTGACGCCCTACAACCTCTGGACCGAGATCGTCGAGAAGAAGAACGTCGCGCTGGCGATCGTGCTGGGCGCGATGTGCATCTCGGTCGGCCTGATCGTCGCGGCGGCGGTGCATGGGTGAGTGATGCGGGGGCCGGGCCGGCCGCCCCGATCCGTCCGGCCGAGGTCGCGCTCCTCGCCTCGGTCTTCGTCGTCGCCGCGTGCGGGCTCGTCTACGAGCTCGCCGCCGGCACGCTCGCGAGCTACCTGCTCGGCGACTCGATCCTGCAGTTCTCGACGGTCATCGGCACCTACCTGTTCGCGATGGGCGTGGGGTCATGGCTGTCGCGCTATCTCGAGCGCCAGCTGATCGCGCAGTTCCTGCGCATCGAGCTTCTCGTCGGCCTGATCGGCGGGCTGATGCCGGCGATCCTGTTCGCGCTGCAGTCGCAGGCGACGCCTGCTTTCCGCTTCGCGCTCTACGCGCTCGTGCTCGCCGTGGGCATCCTCGTGGGCCTGGAGATCCCGCTCGTGATGCGCATCCTGAAGCGCCACGCGGGACGCGACGGCAACGGGCGAGGCGGCCTGAAGACGCTCGTCTCGCAGGTGCTCACCTTCGACTACCTCGGCGCCCTCGCCGTCTCGATCGCCTTCCCGCTCCTGCTCGTGCCGCAGCTCGGCCTGATCCGCACCGGCGCGTTCTTCGGCCTGATGAACGCCGGCGTCGCGGTCTGGGCGCTCTGGCTCTTTCGCGGCGAGCTGCGCGGGATCGCGGCGCAGGCGGTGGCGTGCGCGCTCACGATCGCCGCGCTCGCCTCGGTGTTCGTCCTCGCCGACCGCGTCACGACCTGGGCCGAGGACCGCTTCTACGCCGACCATGTGATCTACAGCGAGACCAGCGCCTACCAGCGCGTCGTCGTCACCGCCAGTCGCGTGGGCGTGCGCCTCTTCCTCAACGGCAACCTGCAGTTCCACTCGCGCGACGAGTACCGCTACCACGAGGCGCTCGTCCACCCGGCGCTCTCGGCCCAGGGCGCGCCGAAGCGCGTGCTCGTGCTCGGCGGCGGGGACGGCATGGCCGTGCGCGAGATCCTCAAGTACCCGAGCGTCGAGCACGTGACGCTGGTCGAGCTCGATCCGCACATGACGACGCTCTTCTCGACCATGCCGCTTCTGCGCGGCCTGAACGGCGACTCGCTCCATTCGCCCAAGGTCGAGATCGTCAACGCCGACGCCTTCGCCTGGCTCGAGCAGCACGACGGGATGTTCGACGCGATCGTCGTCGACTTCCCCGACCCGACCAACTTCTCGATCGGCAAGCTCTACACGCGCACCTTCTACGAGCTGGTCGAGAGCCATCTCTCGGCGAGCGGCTACGCCGTGGTGCAGACGACCTCGCCCCTGATCGCGAGGAAGAGCTTCTGGACGGTCGTGACGACGCTCGAGGCCGCCGGCCTGACGACGACGCCGTACCACGCCCACGTGCCGAGCTTCGGCGAGTGGGGCTTCATCGTCGCGAGCCGCCGGCCTTTTCGCCTGCCGTCGACGCTGCCGCCGAACCTGCGCTTTCTCACCGTCGCCGGGCTGCCGGCCCTCTTCGACTTCCCGCCCGACATGGCGCGTGTACCGACCGGCATCAACCGCCTCTCCAACCAGATGCTGGTGCAGACCTTCGAGGAGGAATGGGGCAAGGTGCAGCGATGACAGTCGCGTCGCGCGGGCCGTCGCGGCGCAGCGTCCTCGCCGCGTCGCTCGCCGCGGTCGCGCCGCTCGCCGCCTGCTCGCGCCGCGACGCCGCGCCCTTCGACGGCGGTTGGCTCGGCCTCTCGGTCGATCGCGGCCACCTGATGCGCGACGCGACGGCGGGCGCGAAGTCGGGCGCGCTGCCCGCGATCGCGACGACGCGACGCGTCGGCGCGCTGGTCGTCGGCGCCGGTGTCGCCGGCCTCGGCGCGGCGCGTGCGATGCATCGCGCCGGCCTCGACGACTGCCACCTCCTCGAGCTCGAGGACCACGCCGGCGGCAACAGCCGCGGCCACGCGATGGGCGGCATGCGCTGCCCGCTGGGCGCCCACTACCTGCCGGTGCCGGGCGAGCGCGCGGTCGAGGTCGTCGAGCTGCTCGAGGAGCTCGGCGTTCGCAAGAGGGTGAACGGCAAGGCCGAGTACGACGAGCGCATGCTCTGCCACAGCCCGCAGGAGCGCCTCTTCATCGGCGGCGGCTGGCGCGACGGCCTCCTGCCGCCCGTCGAGGCCTTGCCCCAGGAGCAGCGTGCGGTCGCGCTCGACCACTATCGCCGCTTCGCCGCCGCAGTCGCATCGGCGAGCCGGGGCGGCGCGTTCGCGATCCCGACGGCACGATCGCGCTGGAGCGATGCGCTCGCGGCGCTCGACCGCTCGACCTTCGCCGCCTGGCTCGACGGCCAGGGCCTCACCGCGCCGGCCCTGCGCTGGTACCTCGACTACTGCTGCCTGGACGACTACGGTGCCGGCGCGGCGCAGGTGTCGGCGTGGGCCGGCCTGCACTACTTTGCGAGCCGGCACGGCTTTCGTGCGCCCGACGACGCGCGCGCGGCCGACGCCGGCGAGACCGGCGTCCTCACCTGGCCGGAGGGCAATGCCTGGCTTGCCGAGCGCCTTGCCGCGCCGCTCGGCGAGCGGCTGCACGGCGGCCGTGTCGTGCTCGCGGTGCGCGAGCGGCGCGACGAGGTCGAGGTCGACGCCTGGAACGTCCAGGCGCGATCGCGCGAGCGCTGGATCGCCGCGCAGGTCGTCCTGGCGACGCCGCTCTTCGTGTCGGCACGCCTGCTCGATTCGCCGCCGGCCGCGCTCGTCGCGGCGGCTGCGCGCGCGCCGCATGCGCCCTGGCTCGTCGCCAACCTGCAGCTCGACGCCGCTCTCGAAGATCGGCCCGGCGCCCCGCTGTCGTGGGACAACGTCGTCTACGGCAGTCGCGGCCTCGGCTACGTCGACGCCATGCACCAGAGCACACGGCCGTTCGCCGGTCCGACCGTGCTCACCGCGTACATGGCGCTCGGCGGCGACGGCGTCGCCGAGCTGCTCGCGAACCGCAGGCGCCTGCTCGGCGACGACTGGCGGCCCTGGGCCGAGCGCGTCATCGCCGATCTCGCGCTGCCGCATCCCGACCTGCGCGCCAGGACCCGACGTGTCGACCTGATGCGCTACGGGCACGCGATGAGCGTGCCGGCGCCCGGCGTGCGCAGCAGCGCCGAGCTCGCAGCGCTGGCCGCGCCGCAACGGCGTGTCCATTTCGCCCATGCCGATCTCTCGGCCTATTCGGTGTTCGAGGAAGCGCTCTTCCACGGCACGCGGGCCGGCCGGGCCGCCGCAGCGGAACTCCGGGCCTGACCGGCGGCGTCGTGCGCCATCCGGCGATCGCGCACGACGAGTTGCTCGGCGCGTCGCCTCCGCGGCTTTCATGGGCGGCCGATTACGATGCGGCGCCCGCCCACTCGCCGGAGTCCGTCTCCGCTGCCATGACGCCTCGCTCCACCGCGGCCGCCCGAAGCGCGCTCGATCGCAACGCCTTCCTGCTGCTGCTCGTCGTCCTGACCGTCGCCTTCGCCTGGGTGGTGTCGCCGTTCTACGGTGCCGTCTTCTGGGGCAGCGTGCTGGCGCTGCTGTTCGAGCCTGTGCACCGGCACCTCCTGCGCCGCTTCGGCGACCGTCCGTCTCTGGCGGCCCTGGCCACCGTCGCCACGATCCTGGTGATCGTCATCCTGCCGCTCGGCCTGATCGCGATCTCCCTCGGGCAGGAGGTGACGAGCCTCTACCAGAGGGTCAAGAGCGGCGACGTGAACTTCGGCCGCTACTTCGCTCAGATCGTCGCGGCAATGCCGTCGTGGGCGTCGTCGCTTCTGGCACGGCTCGGCCTCGACGACCTCGCCTCATTCCAGGCCCGGATCGCAGCCGCGATCACCGAGCGCGGCCAGTCTCTCGCCGGCCGCGCCTTCAACGTCGGTCAGGACCTGCTCGACCTCGTCATCGGCTTCGGCATCGCGATGTACCTGCTCTTCTTCCTGCTGCGCGACGGCATCGCCCTGGTCGGCCGGATCCGCGCCGCGATCCCGCTCGCCGACGGGCCGAAGGCGCTTCTCTTCGAACGCTTCACGACGGTCGTTCGCGCCACCGTCAAGGGCAACGTGCTCGTCGCGGTGGCGCAGGGCGCTCTCGGCGGCCTGGCCTTCTGGTTCCTCGGCGTGGGGGCACCCCTGCTCTGGGCCGTCGTGATGGCCTTCCTCTCGCTTCTGCCCGCGATCGGCGCGGCGCTGATCTGGGGGCCGGTGGCGCTCTACCTGCTCGCCATCGGCCAGGTCTGGCAGGGTGCGGGACTGATCGCCTACGGCATCCTCGTCATCGGCCTGGTCGACAACGTGCTGCGGCCGATCCTGGTCGGCAAGGACACGCAGCTGCCCGACTATCTCGTCCTGATCTCGACGATCGGCGGCATCGCCGTGATCGGCCTGAACGGCTTCGTCGTCGGCCCGCTGATCGCGGCGATGTTCGTCTCGGCATGGGAGCTGATGTCCCGCGAGCGGCGCGAGGGCCGGGTGGGGTAAACCGCAGCGGCGTCCGGCGCGTTGCAGGTATCGGCGTGCTCCTACAGGCGCGCTCGCGAATCGTCGCTACCCTCTCACCCACGCACCATGGACGACGCTTCCGAACGCATCCGTGAACTCGAGGCCCGGCTCGTCGCCCATGGCCTCGTCCTGAAGACGATCGCGAGGCTGCTCTCGGAGTCGACGATCGCCGAGTTGCGCGCCGCTGCCCAGGGCATCGACGACGAAGGCATGCAGGAGGCCAACCCGAACCTGCACATGCGCCGCGTCGCCGAGGAAATGTGGAGCATCCTGGAGATGATCGGCTGAGGTCCGCGCCGTCGCCCGGCGACGGCAGAATGCGGCATGGACACTCCCGCGACGTCGGCCGGGGCCGCACCCCGCTCCGGCATGCGCAGGCTCGGGGTCCGGCTGCTGGTGGCGGTCGCGATCCTGGCGCTGGTCTGGAGCGCCGCCTGGTTCTACGCGCCGCCGCTGATCGCCTCGCAGGCCGCGAAGGCGGTCGAGCAGCAGCTCGGCCGGCGCCTCACGCTCGGCCACGTCGCCTTCAATCCGTGGACGCTCGAGCTCACGATCGATGACATGGCGGTGTCCGGCGCGAACGCCTCGACGCCACCGATGCTCGAGGTCAAGCGCATCCATGCCGACGCCGCGCTGGTGTCTGTCCTTCGCCTCGCGCCGGTCATCGACGCCCTCGAGATCGACGCGCCGATGCTTCGGATCGCACGCATCGGCGACGGCCGCTTCGACTTCGACGACGTGCTCCGGCGCCTGGCCGCCGCGCCGCCCGCGCCCGAGCGCAAGGAGCCGGCCCGCTTCGCCGTCCACAACATCGTGGTGCACGGCGGCAGGGTCGACTTCGACGACCAGCCGCTCGCGACGGCGCATCGTGTCCGCGACATCGAGCTCGGCGTTCCCTTCGTCAGCTCGCTGCCCTCGCAGCGCGAGATCAAGGTCGAGCCCCGTCTGGCGCTGACGATCGACGGCAGCCGCTTCGACTCGGCCGGCAGCGCGACGCCATACGCCGAGCGAGGCAACGGCGAACTGAGTGTGAAGGTCGTGGGCCTCGACGTCGCGCCCTATCTCGGCTACCTGCCGCGAGGTTTGCCGGTGCAGCTGCGTGCGGCCACGCTCGACGCCGACCTGAAGGTCGCGTTCGAGCAGCGCCCCAGCCTTTCGCTCAACGTCACCGGCAGTGTCGCCGCCAAGGGGCTGAAGGTCGTCGACGCGGCATCGAAGCAGCTTCTCGAGGTCGGCAGCGTCAAGGTCGCCATCGACGAGCTGCGTCCGCTCGAGCAGCGCATTCGCGTCAGCAGCATCGACGTCGACGCGCCGCAGCTCTTCGCCGTGCGCGACGCGCGCGGGCACGTCAACCTGCTCCTCGGTGCCGAGTCGCCTTCGGGCGCGCCGACGCCGGTCGCGAAGCTGCCTTTGCCGACGACGGCCGCGAGCGGCGCGGCCAGCGCGTCGGCGTCGGCGCCGATGGCATCGTCGGCCGCAGCGCCGCCTTCGGTCTGGCGCGCGACGGTCGCCGCCGTCTCGATCCGGGCCGGTAAGCTCGACTGGCGCGATGCGACGACGGCGCCTGCGGCGGCGTTGGCGCTCACCGATTTCTCGCTCGCCGCCGAGGCGGTCGCCTGGCCCCTCGAGGCGCCGGTGGCCTTTCATGGCGGGGGCGTGCTCGGCAGCGGCGCCGACCACGGCAAGCTCACGTTCTCCGGCACGGGCAACGCGGCGGTCGCCGACGTCACCGCCTCGCTCGCCACGCTGCCGCTGACGCCGCTCCAGCCCTATCTGCGCACGGCACTCGCGGTGCCGCTCGCTGGCGTGCTGAGCGCCGACGTCACCGTCCACTGGCAGGCCGGCGCCGGCGAGCCGCGCCTGAAGGTCGAGGCGAAGCGCGTCGCGCTGGCCAAGGTCGCACTCGGCGAGGCGAAGTCGCCCGATCTGGCCGCCGAGCTGGTCGAGGTCGCCGACGCCCACGTCGACACCGTCGCGCACACCGTCTCGATCGGCAAGCTATCGCTGCGAGCGCCGCGCGTGCGCGTCGAGCGCGACGCCGCGAAGCGCTGGACCTTCGAGCGCTGGACCGCGGCTGCATCGGCGCCCGCGACCGCCCCCTCGGCTTCGTCGCCGAGCCGAAGCGGCGCGGCCGCGTGGCAGCTCGCGCTCGGCGACCTCGCCCTGGCGCAAGGCCGCCTCTCGTTCGTCGATCGGGCCGAGCCGGAGCCGGTCGCGCTCGAAGTCACCGACCTCGCGGTGCAGCTGAGTCGCTGGTCGCTCGCCGGCGCGGGTCCGACGCCGTTTCACGTCGCCGCCCGGGTGTCCGTGCCGGCAGGTCCGAGCGGCAAGGCGACCGGCAGCGGCGTCGTCGGCAAGGTCGATGCGCGCGGCGAGCTGAAGGGCTTTGCCACCGGCGTGCCCACGAGCGCAAAGGTCGCGCTGCTGCTGCAGGACCTGCCGCTGCATCTTCTCGACCCCTACCTCGACGACGTCGTCAACATCGACGTGCAGAAGGCCCAGACCAGCTTCAAGGGCGACCTGCACTGGGAGCGCCGCGGCGCGGGCTCCAGCCTCGCGCTGAGCGGCGACGGAACGGTCGACGATTTCCGCGCCACGAGCCATGCCGGCGAGCGCGGCGCGCCGCGACGCGCGCTGGCGATGGCGCGCGAAGGCGCGCCGGCCGGGCGCCAGCTGCTGAGCTGGAAGTCGCTCTCGCTGCGTGGCATCGATCTGGCGATGGCGCCGGGCGCGGCGACGCGCGCGACCGTCGCCGAGACGGCGCTCAGCGACTTCTTCGCGCGCGTCGTGCTCGACGAGACAGGGCGACTGAACCTGCAGGACGTCGCAGTCCAGACGCCAGCCGATGGCGCGCCGGCGTCGTCTCCTGCATCGGCCCCGCCGGCAAGCGCGGTCCCTATCGTCGTGGCCCGACCGGCCGGCGCGAGCCCGACCCCGGCTGCGATCGTCCACATGGGCCCGATCTCGGTCGTCAACGGCCGCATCGCCTACAACGACCGCTTCGTCAAGCCGAACTACAACGCCAACCTGAGCGAGCTCACGGGGCGGCTGGGCGCGTTCTCGTCCGAAGCGCCCGCGCCGGGCCAGCCGCCGCAGCTCGCCGACCTCGCGCTCAAGGGCCGGGTCGAGGGCACGGCGACGCTCGACATCTCCGGCCAGGTCAATCCGCTCGCCAGGCCGCTCGCCCTCGACATCCGGGCCAAGGTGCGCGACCTCGAGCTGCCGCCGCTGTCGCCCTACGCGATCAAGTATTCGGGCTACGGCATCGAGCGCGGCAAGATGAGCGTCGACCTCGCCTATCTCGTCCAGCCCGATGGCCAGCTCACGGCGACCAACAAGATCGTCCTCAACCAGCTCGCGTTCGGCGACAAGGTGGAAGGGTCGAAGGCGAGCCTGCCCGTGAAGCTCGCGGTCGCGCTGCTCGCCGACCGCAATGGCGTGATCGACCTCGACCTGCCGGTGAGCGGGTCGATCAACGACCCGCAGTTCTCGCTCGGCGGCCTGATCTGGAAAGTCGTCACCAACCTCGTCGTCAAGGCGGTGACGGCGCCGTTCTCGCTGCTCGCGTCGGCCTTCGGAGGCGGCGGCAGCGAGCTCTCGACGATCGACTTCGCGCCCGGCACGGCGGCGCTCGCGCCGGCCGCCAGGGAAACCCTCGACAAGGTCGCCAAGGGTCTCGCCGATCGGCCGTCGATCAACCTCACGGTCACCGGCGAGAGCCGGCTCGACGTCGAGAAGGACGCCTGGAAGCAGGAGCGACTGCGCCAGATCGTGCGGGCCGAGAAGCGCCGCCGGTCGATCGCCGGCGGCGCCGGCGCCGATGCCGAGATCGTCGTCACCGACGCGGAATATCCAGCGCTGCTGAAGGAGGTCTACCAGCGCGCCGACATCGTCAAGCCGAAGAACTTCCTCGGCCTCGCGAAGGACATCCCGACCGCCGACATGGAGGCGCTGCTGCTCGCCAACATCGTTGTCGCCGACGACGCGATGCAGCAGCTCGCCGTGCGCCGCGGCGTCGCCGTGCGCGACTACATCGCGACCCAGGGCATTGCGACCGCCCGGCTCTTCCTCGGTGCGCCCAAGGTGGCGGGCAGCGAGGCGTCATGGCGGCC
>JBBSBZ010000100.1:0-11141 GCA_038250795.1 Burkholderiales bacterium
TGTAGCCGCCGCCGAGCACGGCCATCCGGTTCAGCGCCGCGATCGAGCTCGGGTTGGCGATCGTGTCGCCCATGCCGACGACATAGGTCTGGATGTCGTAGGTCTTGGCGCCGACGGTGGTCGAGCGAAGCGCGCTGAGCTGCGTGAAGACGTCGAGCTGGGCCTGCCCCCAGGACCAGCTGTCGGTGCCGGCGTTGTAGGTGTTGACCCACTGGCTCGGGTCGTACTGCGAGCCGTTGGTGCGCCCGGTCGGATTGCCGTCGGTCGCCATCACGACGAAGTTGCGCTGGCAGGTCTGGGCGATCGGCGTCTGGCCGGTGCTGTTGTTGAAGTACTGCTTGACCGTGTTGAGCGTGCCGGCGAGCGGTGTGTAGAAGGCCGAGTTCTTGATCTCGCCGCTGGCGGTGTTGGTTTCGTTGCCGAGCAGGCCGATCAGGTTGTTGAAGTGCGCGCTGCTGTCGGCCAGGACCTTCTCGACGATCTTGCCGTTGCCGGTGATGTCGTTGCCATAGCCCCAGCCGCGCCGGATCCAGAGCTGGCGCGGCATCGTCGCCGCCTGCGGCAGCCAGCCCGCATCGGTCGGAAAGAACGGGATCGAGCCACCGCCGAACGGACCGGCGACCGGGAAGTTGCCCAGCGCCCAGCCGGTGCCCCCCGTGCGCGGCGCGCCGCGCACGAAGTACCGCACCCCGGAGTCGCCCACGCCGTACATGACCGGCGCGGTGCTGCCCGAGTAGAGAACGTCGTTGATGTCGGCGTCGTCGCCCGACTGGTTGTAGGTGATGAACGCGAAGCCGTTGACCCCGACGTCGGGATTGGCGATGCAGCGCAGCCCGCCGTTGCTCGCCGACCGGCCCGCGACGCAGTCGTTGGTGTAGACCATCGTCGCCGCGTTGCCGACGTAGTAGGCGTGGGTGTTGTAGAGCGTGTTGCCGTTGGTCTCGAAGGTCGTCAGGCCCCAGTTGAACGAGTCGCGGTAGGTCTGCAGCAGCGAGCGGACGACGTTGCGGGCGATGTTGCCGCGCGTCGCCGGGTCGTCGCCGCTGATGACCTTGCCGGCCATGGTCGCGTCCATCGACTCGGAGTTGTCGAAGATGACCATCAGGTTCGGCTTGATCGCGGGCGCGAGGAAGAGCGGGTAGCTCGCGAAGGCGAACGGCGGCGCCGCGACGGCGCCGAGCGGGCTCGCGAGGGCGAGCGTGAGCGCGGTGCCGCGCAGGATGGCGGAGGCGGATGTCATGAGGGCTCCGTTAACGCGTCGCATAGATCGACTGCAGCACGACGACCGTCTCGGGCCGGGCACCGACGCCACGCGCCGTGATCCGGTAGCCGACCCCGGGCGCGACCGGCTCCGAGCCGAGGACGACGCTCTCGCCGGCCGGTGTGCCGAGGAAGCTGAACTTCTCGATCACGTAGCGCGGCTGCTGCGCGACGCTCGGGAACTGCGGCGCGCCGGTGTACTGGCCGTACTGACGCACCATGGCCGCCGCGCTCCAGTCGAAGCCGAGGAGCGGATCGCTGACCGGCAACGAGGCAAGCGAGCCGAGCCCGCTGCGCTGGGCCGGCGGCGTGCACAGGCCGCTCGTGCAGGTATCCGTGAAGGCCGTCGCCGGGCTGATGTTGGTGGCGACGTCCTGCTCGCCGTCGCGCAGCGCCGCCTCGGCGGCCTGGAGCGCGAGGTCGCGATCCTTGGTGCCGGCGATCATCCGCTCCTCCATCGCATTGACGCCCATCACGGCGACGCCGAGGCTCAGGGTGGCGAGCATCAACACCATGGTCGTGATGAGCGAGAGGCCGCGCTGGCGGCGCGCGCTCGCGGGTGGGCGAAGGGGCGTGGGCTTCATGGCGCGCCGTTCCTCACCGTGATCACCTCCGACAGCACGCTGCGCAGGCGCCTGTCCTGCGCGACGATCGTGGCGCCGGCGAAATCGACGCTCTGGTGGTCGCGCGCGACGCCGTCCTTGGCGGTCGCGATCAGCATTTGCACGCGCACCGCGACGACCTTGTCCCAGGCCGTCACGCCGTCCGCTCCCGCATAGTGATCGACGTTCTGCTGGCCGGCCGCGGCACCGCCGTCGATGCCGTAGGTGACCGCGAGCTGGTCGATCCCCGAGGCGACCTCCTCCGGGTCGGCCGGTCCCGGCACGGCCAGGCGCCAGAGCGAGTTGGTGCCCGGTCGCAACGTGCTCGGCGCAACGTAGTAGTGGCGCGTCTGCATCTTGTAGACGGTGGCGTCGGTGCGAAAGCGCTGCTGCAGGTCGGCCACCGCGTTGCCCGGCACGAACGGCCCGCCGAGCCCGTGCGTGAGCACGCCGGTGGCGGCCGGGTTGGCCTCGGTCACCTGGAACATCGCCGCGGCCTTGCAGCTCGCGACCAGGACGATGTCGCCGGCAGCGAGCGTGCTGTTGGGCGCGCTCGCTGCCACCTGAGGCGCCGCCAGCGTGCTCGCCATCGCGGCGACGATGCCGAGTCCGTCGGGGTCGAACGGCACTCGCACGGTGAGGACGTCGCTGTTGGGCAGCGGCCCGGACGCAGCCGGCATCGCCGCGAGCGGGCCGACGAGCGCCGGCGAGAAGCCGGCGCCGGTGCCGCGAAAGCCGAGCAGGCCCGCGGGCGCGGTGAGAAACGAGCCGTCGCCGGCATTGAGCACGCTCACCGGCGGCTCGTTGAGCAGCGGCCGGCAGCCGAGGAACGACGCATTGCGCAGGTCGGTCTGCAACGTGTCCATCGCAAGGCGCCCGTTCTCGCTCATCCGCGTCGACGCCGCGCCGACGCCCTGCAGCATGCGCGTGCTGACGAAGATCGAGACCGCGACCAGCAGGACGAAGAGGCCCACCGCCATGCCGACCATCAGCTCGACCAGCGTCATGCCGCGAGCGGTCGTGCGCACGTTCATGGCCTCACGCTGACGACGAAGCGGGGCGTGCCGACCTTGTCGACCCACCACAGCTTGACGGCGACGACGGTGCCGGCGCCGTCGCACTGCGGTGCATCGAAGGTGCCGTCGTCGGGCGTGCTGTCGATGCAGACGACGCCGGTGGCACCCGGCAACTGCGCCGCGATCTCGGTCTGCCACTCGGCCATGTCCGCAGCGGCCAGCTGCGCCGGCGTGCAGGCGACGGCCAGGCAGGCGGTGTCGCCCGCGACCGGATTGTCGTAGGCGTGGACCGTGACGCCGGCCTGGTTGGCACGGATGCGGTCGGCCATCTGGTAGCCGAGCAGGATCGCCTTCTGCCGGACCTGGCTGCTGTTGCTCATCGCCAGGCCGAAGGTCTGCATCCGGGCGGCGCCGATGAAGCCGACGGCGGCGATGACAACGGCGATGAGCGCCTCGAGCAGCACGTAGCCGCCCTGCGCTTGCCGTCGGCGCATCGACGCGGCCATCAATGGCAACCCGTCGTCTCGGCGACGTCGGTGAGGCCGACCGGCTCGACGCGAAGCTGGTAGCCCTTGCTCGTCGCCGCCGAGCAGAGCGTGAAGGTGACGAGGCTCGACGGCGCCAGGAAGCCGCGCGAGTTGAAGGTCAGCGCCGTCGCTCCGCTCGCGGTGGCGATCTGCATGTCGCTCCGGTACGCGACCTGCTGTCGCACGATCGTCTCGCCGACGTCGTAGCGGCCGTTGCCGTTGGCGTCGACGAAGACCATCCAGCCGCCGCTGAACTCGCTGCCGGCCACCGGCGCGACTGCGGCCAGGCCGACCGGGACGCCGCGCTTCATCGCCTCGCCCCGCGCCACCATCGTCGCGGCGGCGAGTTCGGTCTGCGCCGAGGCGAGCGCGTTCGACGACGTCAGCGAGGCGAGGCCCGGCGACGCGATGACGAGCAGGATCGCCAGCACGCTCATCGTCGTGAGCATCTCGACGAGGCTGAAGCCGCGCGGCGTCAGCCGTCGATCGGAAACGCGCGACGGGACGGCGCGAACGCCGGGGCAGAAGATTTCATGCGGCACGTCGTTCTCATCGGCGCCCAGCCCCCGCGACTGAGGGGGTGCCGACGGACGGTCACGAAGGCCTGACCAGCGGAAATCGACGACTTCGCGGGCCGACCGCCCGTCGGAGGCACGGCGACCATCCGTGACCGATTGCACGCGCCGCGGCGCGTGCAATCACTCGTAGACGATGTCGACGCGGCCGTGCGAGGCGCTCGCCTGCCAGCGCTCGAGGGCGCCGTCGCTCGGATAGAAACGCACCGCGTCGCCGAGGTCGAGCTCGCCGGTCGCGTCGCGCCGGTGCAGCTGCAGGCGAACGCGCAGGCCCTCCTGAATCTCGCCATGCTCGGTCTGCGAACGGCGCGACGGGAAGTCGCGCAGCACCTCGGCCACCGGCGGCACGCTGCCGTTGACCTCGACGCGCAGGTATTTGCCGAAGCGGCAGCGCGCGCCGGCCAGATCCCACACGGCCGACACGTTGAAGCGCACGCCGCCGCTGAATCGGTCGGGCTGGACCTTGCCCTGGGCGATGACCAGCTCGTCGTCCTTCAGGAGCTCGCGGTTGGCGTTGAGCAGGTCCTCGTTGGCCACCGCCTCGATCGACTCGCTCATGTCGTCGAGCTTGAAGATCGCGACCCGGCCCCGCTGGCCGTTGACGACGCGCAGGTCGCCGACGATGCCGGCGATGAGCAGCACCTCGCGGCTGTCGACGAGGTCGGCGATCTTCAGCTTGCAGAAGCGGCGCACCTCGGCCGCGCTCTGGTCGAAGAGGTGGCCCGAGAGGTAGAAGCCGAGCGCCGACTTCTCGAGCGTGAGGCGCTCCTTGATGTCCCACTCGCGCGCAGCGACGAGCGGCGGCTCCTCGGTGCTGGCGCCGTGCGCGTCGTCGTCGGCGGCGAAGGCGTCGAACAGACCACCCTGGTCGGCATGCGCGGCCTGCGTCTCGGCCCAGTCGAGCGCCAGGCCGACGCTCGCGAGCAGCGACGAGCGGCCGGCGTGGATCCGGTCGAACGCGCCGGCCTTGACGAGCGCCTCGACGACGCGGCGATTGATGCGGCCGCGATCGACGCGGGCGCAGAAGTCGAAGAGGCTCGTGAACGGACCGCCGGATCCACGCGCCGCGACGATCGACTCGATCGCGCCGTGCCCCGTGCCCTTGATCGCGCCCAGTCCGTAGCGGACCGTCTTGTCGTCGACCGGCTCGAATCGATAGGTGCCGATGTTGACGTCGGGCGTGTCGATCGTGATGTCGAAGGTCTTGGCATCGACGATCAGCGCCTTCAGCTTGTCGCTGTTGTCGATCTCGACCGACATGTTGGCGGCGAAGAACTCGGGCCCGAAATGGACCTTGATCCAGGCCGTGTGGTACGCGAGCAGCGAATACGCGGTCGCGTGCGCCTTGTTGAAGCCGTAGCCGGCGAACTTCTCCATCAGGTCGAAGACTTCTTCGGCAACCTCGGCCGAGATGCCCTTCTTCGCTGCGCCGTCACGGAAGATGGCGCGGTGGGTCGCCATCTCCTCGACCTTCTTCTTGCCCATGGCCTTTCGCAGCAGGTCGGCGCCGCCAAGCGAATAGCCGCCCAGGATCTGCCCCGCCTGCATCACCTGCTCCTGGTAGACCATGATCCCGTAGGTCTCGCCGAGCACGGTCTCGAGCAGCGGATGCGGGTAGCTCACCTCCTCGCGGCCGTGCTTGCGGTTGCAAAAGCTCGGGATGTTCTCCATTGGCCCCGGCCGGAACATCGCGTTGAGTGCGATCAGGTCCTCGAAGCGGTTCGGCTTGGCGTCCTTCAGCATGCGCCGCATGCCGCCGCTCTCGAACTGGAACACCGACTCGGTCCGGCCCTCCGTGAAGAGCGCATACACCGCCTTGTCGTCGAGCGGCAGCGCGTCATACGAGAAATCGCGCCGCTCGGGGTGGCGCGCGACGATGAAGTCCTTCGCGAGCTCGAGGATGGTGAGCGTCGCCAGGCCCAGGAAGTCGAACTTGACGAGGCCGATCGCCTCGACGTCGTCCTTGTCGAACTGGCTCACCGCGTTGGTGGCGCCGGGCTGCAGGTAGAGCGGGCAGAAGTCGGTGATCTTGCCGGGCGCGATCAGCACGCCGCCGGCGTGCATGCCGACGTTCCTCACCAGGCCCTCGGCGCGCTCGGCGAGCGCGAGCAGCTCGGCGACTTCCTCTTCGTTCCTCTCGCGCTGCTCGATCTCGGGCGCTTCGCGGCGGGCGTAGATGACGCTGTTGTCGGGCTTCTCGGGCGGGCGCTTGAGCGTCACCGTCTTGCCGGGCGGCGCGGGGACGAGCTTGGCGATCGAATCGACGTGCCCGTAGCTCATGCCGAGCACCCGGCCGATGTCGCGCAGCGCAGCCTTCGCCGCGAGCGTGCCGAAGGTGGCGATCTGGCTCACCGCGTCGCGGCCGTACTTGGCCTTGACGTAGTCGATGACGCGGTCGCGGTTAGCCTGGCAGAAGTCGATGTCGAAGTCGGGCATCGACACCCGCTCGGGGTTGAGGAAGCGCTCGAACAGCAGCTTGTAGCGCAGCGGATCGAGGCCGGTGATGTTGAGCGCGTAGGCGACGAGCGAGCCCGCACCGGAGCCGCGTCCGGGGCCGACCGGGCAGCCGTTCTTCTGCGCCCAGTTGATGAAGTCGGCGACGATCAGGAAGTAGCCCGAAAAGCCCATCTTCAGGATCGTCTCGATCTCGAACTCGAGCCGCTCGACGTAGCGCGGCCGCTCGCTCTCGCGCTTCGACGGATCGGGATAGAGGTGAAGCAGCCGCGCCTCGAGGCCTTCGTGCGAGGCGACCCGGAAGTACTCGGCGATCGGCACGCGCGCGCCGTCCACCAGCGGCGTCTCGAAGTCGGGCAGCTGGGGCTTGCCGAGAACGAGGCTCAGGCTGCAGCGGCGCGCGATCTCGACCGTGTTGGCGAGCGCGCTCGGCAGGTCGGCGAAGAGCGCCTCCATCTGCGCCTGTGTCTTGAAGTACTGCTCGCGGCTGAAGCGCTTCACGCGCCGCGGGTTGGCGAGCATCTCGCCGTCGGCGATGCAGACCCGCGCCTCGTGCGCCTCGTAGTCGTCGGGCTTCAGGAACTGCACCGGATGCGTCGCGACGACGGGCAGCCGCAGGCTCGCCGCCAGCTCCGCCGCAGCGCGCACGTGCGCCTCGTTGCCGGGCAGGCCGCTGCGCTGGAGCTCGAGATAGAGGCGGCGCGGGAACAGCGCGCCCAGACGTTCGGCGAGCATGCGTGCGCGTGCCGGATCGCCGGCCAGAAGCGCCCGCCCGATCGCGCCGCCATCGGCGCCCGAGAGCGCGATCAGGCCGTCCGCGCAGGTCTCGAGCCAGTGCCATTCGATCGTCGCGTGACCGCTGCTCGCGTTCTCGAGCCAGCCGCGCGAGAGCAGCGCGCAGAGGTTGAGATAGCCGACCCGGTTCTGGACCAGGACGACGAGGCGGCTCGGGGCCTTCTCGCCCGCTTCGGCCGCCATCAGCAACTCGGCGCCGAGGATCGGCTTGACGCCTGCGCGTCGTGCCGCATCGTAGAACTTGACCGCGCCGAAGAGGTTGCTGACGTCGGTGATGGCGAGCGCACCCTGGCCGTCGGCGGCCGCGGCGGCGACGGCATCGTCGATGCGCAAGGTGCCGTCGACGACCGAGAACTCGGTGTGCGCGCGCAGGTGAACGAAGGCCATTCGGCGCATTCTAGAGAGCGCCCCCCGCGCACCCCAAGACCTTGCGAGCGTCGCACCGGGCCGGGGCACGGCGCTTGCCCGCCGAGGGACGATGCACCGGCCGCAGGGTTGCGCTACCCTGTCCGGCCCCCTCCTGAACCGCGACCCTGCGCACCGAGGACACGGCCCATGAAGACCTTCTCCGATCCGGCCCCGCGCGCCGGCACGCGCTCGCCTCTCGCGAACCGCTTCTCGACGGTGCGCGATGCCAGCATCGCGCTCGCCGCTCCGCTCTCCGCCGAGGACTGCCAGGTGCAGTCGATGGCCGATGCGAGCCCGACCAAGTGGCATCTCGCCCACGTCACGTGGTTCTTCGAGACCTTCCTCCTCGAGCGCTTCGAGGAAGGTTTCGTGCCCTTCGATCCCGCCTATCGCGTCCTCTTCAACAGCTACTACCAGGGCATCGGCGAGCGGCATCCCCGGGCCGAGCGCGGTCTCGTCACCCGGCCCTCGCTGGCCGACGTGAAGGCCTACCGCGCCGACGTCGACGAGCGCATGAACTCGCTCCTCGCGGCCCGCGCCGGCGACGACGGGATCGGTTCGCTCGTCGTCCTGGGCCTGCAGCACGAGCAGCAGCACCAGGAGCTGATCCTCACCGACATCAAGCACGCCCTTTCCTTCAATCCCCAGCGCACCGCCTACGCGAAGCGCTGGCCGATCGCGCGGGTCGGGCCGCAGCCCTTGCGATGGTTCGGTCACGAGGGAGGGATCGTCGAGCTCGGCCATTCGCCCGACCGCGACGGCAGCTTCTGCTTCGACAACGAGACGCCGCGTCATCGCGCCTTCGCCCGGCCTTTCGAGATCGGCTCGCGCCCGGCGACCTACGGCGACTTCCTCGCCTTCATGGACGACGACGGCTACTCGCGTCCCGAGCTCTGGCTCTCGATGGGCTGGGACTGGGTCCAGGGCGGCCAGCGCCGTGCGCCGCTCTACTGGCGCAGGCAGGGCGACCGCTGGTTCAACCACACGCTGCAGGGGCTCGTCGAGATCGACTCGCACACGCCGGTCTGTCATCTGAGCTTCTTCGAGGCCGATGCCTTCGCGCGCTGGTCGGGTGCGCGTCTGCCGAGCGAGCTCGAATGGGAGCTCGCGGCCCGTGCCCGGCGCGCGCCGATCGCCGGCAACTTCGCCAACCGCGGCGCCTTCCATCCGCTGCCGCAGACCTCGCCCGCCCTCGACGAGCCGGCGCAGATGTACGGCGACGTATGGGAATGGACCCAGTCGGCCTACCTGCCGTATCCGGGCTACCGGCCGCTGCCCGGTGCCGTCGGCGAATACAACGGCAAGTTCATGTGCAACCAGTTCGTGCTGCGCGGCGGCTCGTGCGCCACGCCCGAAGGGCACGTGCGCGCGAGCTACCGCAACTTCTTCCCGCCGGACGCACACTGGCAGTTCAGCGGCGTGCGGCTGGCGCGCGACGCCTGACGCACGGGGCGGCGCGGGCGCTCAGGCGAGGTCGAAGACGAGCACTTCGGCCTGCTCTCCCCGCGCGAGCGAGAGGCTCTTCTCGTCTGTCAGGGCCGCGGCATCGCCGGCCGACAGGCGCTTGCCGTTGACCTCGACGCTGCCGCGCACGACCTGCACGTAAGCCTTGCGACCAGGGGCGATGTCGCGTCCGACCGCCTCGTCGCCGTCGACGAGCGCGGCGGCGATGCTCGCGTCGGCATGGATCGTCACCGAGCCGTCGCGCCCGTCGGGCGAGGCGACCACGCGCAGGCGGCCGCGCTTGGAGGCCTCGTCGAAATGCTTTTGCTCGTAGCCCGGATCGATGCCGAGCTTCGCGGGCTCGATCCAGATCTGCAGGAAGTGCGTCGTCCGGTCCTCGGCGTGATTGAACTCGCTGTGGCGCACGCCGCGTCCGGCGCTCATGCGCTGGACGTCGCCCGGGCGGATGACGCCGCTCGCCGCGCCGGCCTCGCCCGTGCCCATGCTGTCCTTGTGCGCCAGCTCGCCCGAGAGCACGTAGCTCACGATCTCCATGTCGCGGTGGGCATGCGTGCCGAAGCCGGTGCCGGGCGCGATCCGGTCTTCGTTGATCACGCGCAGGTTGCCGAAGCCCATGTGGCGCGGGTCGTGGTAGTCGGCGAAGGAAAAGCTGTGGCGACTCTGCAGCCAGCCGTGGTCGGCGTGGCCGCGATCGGACGACTTGCGAACGGCGATCATCGAATGTGACTCCTGGTGAAAGATCGAATGTAGAGACGCGGGGCGAGCCCGGAAGGGTCGGATGCTGTCGTTTCCGTTCAAATAAGATGAAGGAATTTCGCCGACGCCATGTCCGACCCGCGCAATGCGCTGACCCCCGACGCGCTCGCCATGATGGACGCCATCGCGCGCACCGGCAGCTTCGCCGCCGCGGCACGCCATCTCGGCAAGGTGCCCTCGGCGCTGACCTACAACGTGCGTCAGCTCGAGGACGCGCTCGACGTCCTGCTCTTCGACCGCCGCTCACGCCAGGCGACGCTCACCGCCGCCGGGCAGGAACTTCTCGAAGAGGGTCGGCGCCTGCTCGACCAGATGGACGCGGTCGCGAACCGGGTCAAGCGCGTCGCCACCGGCTGGGAGACGCAGCTCACGGTCGTGGTCGACGACATCTGCTCGCGCTCGACCATCCTCGACCTGTGCGCCGACTTCTACGCCACGGCGGCGACGTCGCCGCGCGATCCGCAGGCGTCGACCGAGCCGCCCGCGCTGTCGTCGCCGCCGACCCGTCTGCGCGTCCGCAACGAGGTCCTCGCGGGCACCTGGGAGGCGCTCGTCACGGGACAGGCCGATCTCGCGATCGGCGTGGGCAGCGGCGGCGAGATGCCCAAGGGCGTGGCGATGAAGGAGCTCGGAACGATCCCGTTCGTCTTCGCGGTCGCCCCGCACCATCCGCTCGCGCGCTGCACGACGCCCATCGACGATGCCGAGCTGATCCGCCACCGTGCCGTCGCGGTCGCCGATTCGGCGAGCCGGCTGACGCCGATCACGGTCAATCTGCTGCCGGGCCAGGACGTCCTCACGGTGAGCGACATGCGCGCCAAGATCGCCGCTCAGCTCGCGGGCCTGGGCTGCGGCTTCGTGCCTGAGCCGATGGCACGCGATTTCGTCGACTCCGGCAAGCTCGTCGTTCGCGAGGTCGCGCGACCCCGAGCGCCCGGCCGGCTCGGCTATGCCTGGCGGGCCCCGGCGGGCCGCGGCAGCGGCGAGGCGAGGCCCGGCCTGGCGCTGCGCTGGTGGCTCGACCGCCTCGAGCACGCGGAGACGAAGCGAGCGCTGCTCGACCGCTACGGCAGCGGGTCCGGGCTCGGCGCCTGAGCCTCCGTCGATCGGACGAGCGAGGAATTCCGGCGTGAGCGACAGCGACTACATCGGCCGCTTCGCCCCCTCGCCGACCGGCCCGCTGCACGCCGGATCGCTGGTCGCCGCGCTCGCGTCGTGGCTCGACGCGCGCGCGCACGGCGGCCGCTGGTTGGTGCGCATCGAGGACCTCGACACGCCACGCAA
>JBBSBZ010000101.1:0-11133 GCA_038250795.1 Burkholderiales bacterium
CCGACGCGTCCCATCTCGCCCGGCCGACTCACGCGGAGCTCCCCATGCAGGAATCGCCCAAGCTCACCGACCGTCAACAGCAGATCCTCGACCTCGTGCAAAGCGCGATCGAGCGCACCGGCGCGCCGCCGACGCGCGCCGAGATCGCCAACGAGCTCGGCTTCAAGTCGGCCAACGCGGCCGAGGAGCACCTGCAGGCGCTCGCGCGCAAGGGCGTGATCGAGCTGGTGGGAGGAACGTCGCGCGGCATCCGTCTGCAGTCTGACACACTGCGCGCCCTCAATCAGGCGCGCGGCAAGCAGTTCAGCCTGCCGCTGCCGAGCCTGGCGCAGCTTTCGCTGCCGCTCATCGGCCGCGTCGCGGCGGGCAGCCCGATCCTGGCCCAGGAGCACATCGACCGCACCTTCCTGATGGAAGCCAGCATGTTCTCGCGTCGTCCCGACTACCTCCTGAAGGTGCGCGGCATGAGCATGCGGGACGCCGGCATCATGGACGGCGATCTTCTCGCCGTGCAGAAGGCGAAGGAAGCGAAGAACGGCCAGATCGTCGTCGCACGCCTCGGCGAAGACGTCACCGTCAAGCGCTTCAAGAAGACCCGCAGCGGCATCGAGCTGCACGCCGAGAACCCGGAGTTCAAGACGATCGTCGTCGGGCCCGAAGAGGAGTTCGAGATCGAGGGCCTCGCCGTCGGGCTCATCCGCAACAACATGCTCATGTGACCGCCTGAGGGGAGCGCGCCATGGTCATCAAGGCTCCGAAGGCAAAGAGCGCCGACGACTGCGAGCGGCTCGAGCAACTGCCCAACATCGGTCCGTCGCTCGCCGCCGACCTGCGCCGGATCGGCATCGAGCGCCCCGCCGAGCTGCGCGGCCAGGATCCCCTCGTTCTCTACCGGCGCCTGTGCGACGCCACCGGCCAGCGCCAGGATCCGTGCGTGCTCGACACCTTCATGGCGGTCACCGATTTCATGCGTGGCGGCCCGGCGGCGCCGTGGTGGAGCTTCACGGCGCAGCGCAAGGCGACCTTCGGCGCGATCTGAACCGAGGTTCACGGCGCCGGTTCGGAACTGGCCGGTTCGGCCCACCTTTTCGCGGCTTCGTGGCCGGCCATCGCCAAAACAATGCACTCACCGGCTCATGCCGGCAAGAAAAGTGCAACAGCGATGCCTCTCTCTCGTCCGCGCTGGCTCGCGTCGGTCATCAGCGAACACTTCGCCGCGCGTTCGGTGGCTCGGCGCGTCGAGACCTTCGCGCCCTCGGCCAGCGGCCCCCACCGGGCCTGGTCGTCCCGCATCGGCCGATGGCTCACGGCCAGCGCATGGTTCACGCCCGGCCTCGAGTCGTCGCCCGCTCTCGGGCACCCCCGGCGCGTCGCGGCGCTCGCCGCGGCGCGCCTCGAATTCGCAGAAGCGCTGTTCGACGTGCGCAGCGATGCGTCGGCCGCCCTGCTCGACCGCATCGCCGTCATGCGCTCGCTGCACGAGCTCTGGCATCTGCGCGGCGAGGTCTTCGGCCAGGTGTCGCGCCGGCACGGCCAGACCGAAGCCGAAGATCGCCTCGCCGAGCTCGATCGCCACTTTCCCAAGCGAATGCGCCGAGGTGGCTACGCGGCTCGGGCTCCGCTGATCGCCGACGGCGCGATCGGCATGCTGCGCGCGCACCGCCGCGCCGCGAACGACGCCACGACGCGTTGAAGCGTCAGGCTGCTGGCGTGTCGCCCTTCGGCATCGCGCCGAGGTAGTCCGTCTTGCCGAGCGGGACGCCGTTGTGGCGCAGCAGCGCGTACGACGTCGACACGTGGAAGAAGAAGTTCGGCAACGCGAAGAACCTCAGGTAGTCCTCCCCGGACATCGAAACCGGACCGGTGCGCCGCGGCACGGAGATCGTCTTGGCGTCGCTGCCGTCGATCTGCGCGGCCGGCACCGACCGCGCGTAGTCGATCGTCTTGGCGATCCGCTGCTTCAGTTCGGCGACGCTTGCCTCGTTGTCCTCGAACTTCGGTCCTTCGACGCCGGCCAGGCGGGCGACGCAGAACTTGACCGTGTCGCAGGCGATCTGGATCTGCGTCGACAGCGGCAGCATGTCGGGCGCCAGGCGCGTGGAAAGATAGACGCTCGACTCGAACTTCTTCTCGACGGCGTGGGCCTCGGCCTTGTCGAGGCAGCTCGACAGGTTGCCGAGCATGCGCACGAAGATCGGCACGCTCGCCGAATGCATTGAGAGGGTCATCGCGTTTCCTGGAGGCGGGTAAGGGCAGGATCGTAGCCCGGCGCCGAGGCCCGTGCACAATGAGACGCGGCTCCGGCTCGAGGCGAGCCGCGTCCTTTTTCCGAACCTCCCGACCCCGTGAACATCATCATCCTCGACGACTATCAGGATGCCGTGCGCAAGCTGAAATGCGCGTCGCTCCTCGAGCACATCAGCACCAAGGTCTTCACCAACACGGTCAAGGGCATCGGCCAGCTCTCGGTCCGCCTGCGCGACGCCGAAGTGCTGGTGCTGATCCGCGAGCGGACCCACTTTCCGCGCCAGCTGCTCGAAAAGCTCCCCAAGCTCAAGCTCATCTCGCAGACCGGCAAGGTCGGCCCGCACGTCGACGTCGACACCTGCACGCGCCTGGGCATCGCCGTGGCGGAAGGTATCGGCTCGCCGGTAGCACCGGCCGAGCTCACCTGGGCGCTGATCATGGCGGCCATGCGTCGCCTGCCGCAGTACATCGGCACGCTCAAGCATGGGGCCTGGCAGCAGTCCGGCCTGAAGGCGGCGTCGATGCCGCCGAATTTCGGCATCGGCATGGTCCTCAAGGGCAAGACGCTCGGCATCTGGGGCTTCGGCAAGATCGGCCAGCTCGTCGCAGGCTACGGGAAGGCCTTCGGCATGCAGGTCGTCGTCTGGGGCAGCGAGGCGAGCCGCGAGCGCGCGAAGTCCATGGGCCACGAAGCGGCCGACAGCAAGCAGGCGTTCTTCGAGGGCGCCGACGTGCTCTCTCTGCACCTGCGCTTGAACGACCAGACGCGGGGGATCGTCAAGTTCGAGGATCTCTCGCGCATGAAGCCGACGGCGCTCGTCGTCAACACGTCGCGCGCAGAGCTCCTCGAGGATGGCGCGCTCATCTCGGCGCTCAATCGCGGCCGGCCCGGCATGGCCGCGATCGACGTGTTCGAGGTCGAGCCGATCCTCGCCGGGCACCTGCTGCTGCGGCTCGAGAACGTGATCTGCACGCCGCACATCGGCTACGTCGAGCAGGACAGCTACGAGCTGTACTTCCGGGCCGCCTTCGAGAACGTCGTCAATTTCATCGACGGCCGGCCGACGAACATCGTCAACCCCGAGGCGCTCAAGGTGAGGCATTGAGCGAGGCGGCGGCGCGCGCAGGCGCGCAAGGCACGACACCGGTCGCGTCGATCACGGAGCAGCGTCGCTCCCGCGTGCGCTGGTCGCTCCTCTTCGGCAACTTCGTGATCGGCTCCGGCGTGATGGTCGTCGTCGGCACGCTCAACGACATCGCACAGTCGCTTTCGGTCTCGATCGCGGTCGCCGGCCAGCTGGTCGCCGTCGCGGCCGTGGTGATGTGCTTCGGCGCGCCGCTGCTGGCCGGCTGGATCGGCGGCGTCGACCGACGCCTGCTTCTCGTCGGCGCGCTCGCCTGGTACTCGATCGGTCACGCGCTCTCGGCGCTCGCGCCCGACTACACCTCGCTCCTTGTCGTGCGCGCCCTCACCGTTCTCGGCGCCGCCGCGTTCACGCCGCAGGCGGCGGCCGCGATCGGCGCGATGAGCGCGCCCGAGCACCGCGGCCGCGACGTGACCTTCATCTTCATCGGCTGGTCGATCGCCTCGGTGGTCGGCATCCCGGCCTCGGCATGGCTCGGCGACACCTTCGGCTGGCGCAGCGCCTTCTTCGCCGTCGCCGCGCTCGGCGCGATCGCCGCCGCGTGGCTCTGGACGACGATGCCGAGCGGCGTGCGGCCGGTCTCGCTGACGCTTGCCGCGTGGCGCGGCGTGTTCGCCGACCGCGCCCTGATGGCGATGGTGTTCGTCACCGCGCTCTCGGGTGCCGGCCAGTTCACGCTCTTCTCCTACTTCGCGCCCTACTTCAAGCACGCCATCAGCGCCAGCACCGGCGAGGTCACGCTGCTCTTCGTCTGGTTCGGCATCTTCGGCGTGGTCGGCAACCTGCTCGCCTCGCGCTACGTCGACCGCATCGGCGCCGGCCGTGCCGTCGGCCTGGCCCTCGTGCTGATGGCCCTGTCGCTGCTTGCCTGGCCCCTTGCGGGCGGCGTCGTTGCGCTCGGCGTCGTGCTCGTGCCGTGGGCGCTCGGCTGCTTCTCGTCGCAGTCGATGCAGCAGGCCCGGCTCGGTGCCGCCGCGCCGATCCTGGCGCCGGCCCTCATGGCGCTCAACACCTCGGCGATCTATCTCGGCCAGGCGGCCGGCGCGTCGAGCGGCGGCTGGCTCATCGCGCATCGGGGTTACGGCGCGCTGAGCTCGGCCGGACTCGCCTGGCTCGTCCTGGCGATCGCCCTCAGCGCCTGGGCCGGGCGCGCCCTGACGCGCCGGCGACCATGAACACGTCCGGCGACGGCATCGACGCCGACTTCGAACGCGTCGCGGAAATCGCCCCCGCGCCCGAGCCACCGGCCCGGGCGCGGCCGGCCTCGACCGGCGATCTCTTCTTCACCTTCAACCGCCTCGCGCTGCAGGGCTTCGGCGGCGTCCTCGCCGTCGCCCAGCGCGAGCTGGTCGAGCGGAAGGGCTGGCTGACGCAGCAGGAGTTCGTCGAGATGCTCGCCCTCAGCCAGGTGCTGCCGGGACCGAACGTCGTCAACCTCTCCCTGATGTTCGGCGACCGCTTCTTCGGCCTGCGCGGCGCGGCGGCGGCGCTCGGCGGCATGCTCCTCGTGCCGCTCTTCATCGTCCTCGCGCTCACGGCCGCCTACACCGAGTTCGCGCGCATCGCCGTCGTCTCGGGCGCGCTGCGCGGCATGGGTGCGGTCGCCGCCGGCCTCATCCTCGCGACCGCCGCGAAGCTGATGCGCACCCTCGGCACGAGCAAGCTCGGCGTGCCGCTTGCAGTGGTCTTCGCCGCGCTCACCTTCGTCGCGATCGCCCTTCTGCGCTGGCCGCTCGTGTGGGTGATCGTCGGGCTTGGCACGAGCTCGGTCGCCATCGCCTACCACCGCTCGAAATGACGCTGCTGCCCGCCGCGCTGCCGACCGCCGACCTGCTCGGCCTGTTCGTGCACTTCCTGATCCTGAGCCTGCTCGCGGTCGGCGGCGCGATCACGACCGCGCCGGACATGCACCGCTTCGTCGTCGACGAGCACCACTGGATCACCGACGCCCAGTTCAGCGCCTCGATCGCGATCGCCCAGGCCGCGCCCGGCCCCAATGTGCTCTTCGTCGCCGTCGTCGGCTGGAACGTGGCCGGCCCGCTCGGCTCGCTGGCGACGATGACCGGCACGCTGCTGCCCTCGACCGCGCTCACACTCTTCGCGTCGCGCTGGGGCTCGCGGCGGCGGGAAGCGCGCGGCGTGCGCGCCTTCACGACCGGCCTCACGCCGCTCACGATCGGCTTGCTCGTCGCCACCGGCTGGGTCCTGGCCAAGCCCTACGTGGGCGAAGGGCAGCATCCCTTCGGTGCGATCGTCGTGGTCGCCGTCTCGATGCTGCTCATGATGCGCACCCGCGTCAGCCCGATGTGGATCGTCGCCTTCGGCGCCGTCTTCGGCGCGCTCGGCCTGGTTTGAAGACGAGGGTCAGCGCGTGCCGAAGATGCGGTCGCCCGCGTCGCCCAGGCCCGGGATGATGTAGCCGTTGTGGTCGAGGTGGCTGTCGATCGCCGCCGTCCAGCAGCGAACGTCCGGATGGGCTGCGGTGAGCGCGGCGATGCCTTCGGGGGCGGCGACGAGCACGAGCGCCCGCACGTCGGTGGCGCCGCGCGCCTTCAGGAGCGAGATCGCCGAGATCATCGAGCCGCCGGTCGCGAGCATCGGGTCGAGGACGATCGCCGTCCGCTCCGCCAGCCCGCCGGCAAGGCGGTCGACGTACGGCTCGGGCTGCAGCGTCGTGTGGTTGCGCGCGATGCCGACCACGCTCACCTTCGCGTTCGGGATGGTGTCGAGCACGCCCTGAAGCATGCCCAGGCCGGCGCGCAGGATCGGCACGACGGTCACCTTCTTGCCGCTGATCCGGTCGACCTCGACCGGGCCGCTCCAGCAGTCGACGGTCGCACGCTCGAGCGGGAAATCGGCCGTCGCCTCGTAGGTGAGGAGCCGGCCGAGCTCGGCCGTGATCTCGCGAAAGCTCTTGGTCGAGAGATCGGCCTCGCGCAGCAGCCCGACCTTGTGACGAACCAGCGGATGCCTGACTTCGAAGACCGGCATGAAGGAATCCCCGTCAGGACTTGGTCGTGCCCGCGGCGCGCGCCGCCCGTTGCCGTACCGCTTCGTACAGGCACACGCCGCTCGCGACCGACACGTTGAGGCTCTCGACCGCGCCGTGCATCGGCAGGCGGACGAGCTCGTCGCAGCTCTTCGCCGTGAGCTGGCGCATGCCGCTGCCCTCGGCGCCGAAGACGAGCGCGACGGGGCCGGTGAGGTCGAGCTCGTAGATCGAGCGCGACGCATCCTCCGCCGTGCCGACGACGCGGATGTCGCGCTCCTTCAGCTCGCCGATCGTGCGCGCCAGGTTCGTGACCATGAAGTAGGGCATCGTCTCGGCGGCGCCGCTCGCGACCTTGGCGACGGTCGCGTTGAGGCCGACCGCGTGATCCTTCGGTGCGACGACCGCATGCGCGCCGGCGCCATCGGCGACGCGCAGGCAGGCGCCGAGGTTGTGCGGGTCGGTGACGCCGTCGAGGACGAGCACCAGCGCCGGCTCGCCGCGCGCGTCCACCGCCTCGAGCGTTTCGTCGAGCGAATGGCTGCGCGCAAGCGCGTCGACGCGGGCGGCGACACCCTGGTGGCGATCGCTGCCCGCGATCGAGCGCAGGCGCGCCTCGTCGCTCTCGACGAGCCGGACGCCGGCCGCCTCGGCGCGGGCAATGAGCTGACGCATGCGCTGATCGCGCCGCTGCGGGTCGACGTGAACCTCGAGCACCGAGCGCGGCGCCGTCTTCAGGCGCACGGTGACAGCATGAAAGCCGAAGAGGGTCTGCGTCGCCATGACCGGATGGTAGGGCCGCGGCTAGGGCCGCAACGCGACAACCAGCCAGAGGAGGCCGATCAGGACGGGCTGGTGCAGCATGTAGAAGCTGAGGCTCCAGCGGCCGAGAACGGCGAGCGGATGCGCCGCGCGCGGCAGGCGGCCCCTCAGCAGCGACGGCCGTTGCGCCAGCAGCCATTCGGCGGCCGCCGCGCCCCACCAGACGACGCCGAGCCAGGGCAGGATCGGCGCGTAGTCCTCGGTGACGGGCTTGTGCGTGATCAGGCCGACCCAGTTGGTCCAGCGCGAATCGAAGAAGGGATCGCCGACGAGAAGGGGCAGCACGATGGCGACGAGGCCGAGCGGCCAGCGCCACGCGCCCCAGGAGGTGGTGAACCGGACCACCACCAGCATCAACGCGATCGCGTGCAGCACGCCGAAGCTGATGAAGCTCGCCGGAAACATCAGCCACGAGCCGAGCGAGACCAGCAGCGCGCAGCCGGCGATCTGCGCCACGCGCCGCCAGAAGCGGGCGAGCGACTGGCCCTGCGCCGCAGCGATCCCCTGCCCGGCGCCTACGCAGAGCATGAAGAGGGTGACGATGCACATCCGCTGCACCGTCCAGACGGGGTCGCGGTAGAAATCCTGCCGTATGAAGCGGAAGTAGTTGAGGTCGAACGAGAAATGGAAGGCGGCCATCCAGACGATGGCCAGTCCGCGCAGCGCGTCGAGGCGATCGAACCGGCCGCGCGACGCACCGCCCTCGTGCACGTCGAGCGGCGCCGGTGCCGTGGTTCGCGCGGTGAAGGCCGCGGCGCGGCGCCGGCCTCGGGCACTCATGCGTCGGCGGCGACGAGCGATGCCGCCTCGGGCGCGCACCGGGTCTTGCCGCTGAAGCGCGCGCCCTGGGTCAGCACGGCAGGCCAGCACTGCACGGCCGGCCAGATCGCTCGCGCCAGCGCCGGACGCATGGCGACATGCGCGAAGGTCGCGGCGACGCGCAACCGACGCGAGAAGCGTCGGCGCCAGAGCGCTTCGTAGCTCGCGAGCGCGCGCGCCTGTGCCGAGGCGGCGCCGGCGTGGTCGAGCAGCTCGGCGCGGATCGGCGCGATCCGGGCTGCCAGGACGAACGCCGACTGGAGCGCCATGCTGATCCCCTCGCCGACGATCGGATGGGCCTCGCCCGCGGCATTGCCGACCCGAAAGACGCCGTCGCCGGCGCTCAACCGGATGCCCGGGCGGAGCGGCCCGCTCGCCAGCCACGGCCCTTCGCGCGTCGCGTCGCGAAGCGCGTCGTCGACGCCCGCACATTCGGCGCGCAGCATCGCGCCGACGACGTCGCCGGCGCGCTCGCCCGGATGCTCGGCGCGCAGAGCCTGGAGGCGATCGGCGCGAACGCAGCAGGCGAGCGTGGCCAGGCCGCCGTCGGCGACGACCATGCCGCCGTAGCCGCCGCGAAACGAGAGCACGGGCAGCATGTCCGACGCGATGGCGGCGTCTCGGAAGTTGGCCTTGAAGGCGAACAGGTCGCTCGGCGCACGCCGTTCGCGCACCGCGGCGCGCTCCGACGGCAGCGGTTCCCACGAGCCGTGCGCGGCCACGACGACGCCGGCGCGCAGCTCGACGTCTTCGTCGGCGCCGGCGAGGGCGCGCACGCGCAGCACGAAGCGGCCGGCGCTGCCGGCGATCGACTGCAGCGCCCAGGGCTGCAGCAGCGTCGCGCCCGCCGCCTCCGCGGCCGCGACGAGCAGGGTGTCGAGGTGCTCGCGGCCGAGTGCCCGGCCCCAGCGATGCGCGCCTTCGCCGGCCGGCAGCGGCGCGAGGATCGTCCGGCGCCCGTGCATCAGGGCAACGCGCCGCAGCTCGGCGCCGGCAAGACGCCGGAAGTCGACGCCGATGCCGAGCCCGTCGAGCAGCTCGAGGTTGCTCGCCGCGACGCATTCGCCGCACACCTTGCGACGCGGGAACGTCTGGCGCTCGATCAGCGCCACCGACCAGCCGGCGCGCGCCAGGAGGATCGCCGCACTCGCGCCGGCCGGGCCGGCGCCGACGACGGCGACGTCGAAGCTCGTTTTCATCGCCGCTCGCGCCTGCGGGCGCAGAAGCAATGCGTGAACGGACCGTCCTCGTACTCCTCGAGCTGCCACTCACCCGAGCGATCGGGCCAGGCCTGCTCGAGCTCGTCGTCGATGAAGCCGGCGCGCACGCTGAGCACGGCGTCGCGCCGGGTCACGGCGTTGGCGCCGAGAAACACGACGAGGTGGCTGGCGCCGAGCGCGAAGCGGCTGCGCCGCGGCTCGCACACGGCAATCGCGTCGGCGCGACGCGCGCAGCCGGCGAGCAGACGCCGCAGCGCCTCGCCTTCGAAGTGATGGAGAAAGAGGTTGGCGACGACGACGTCCCAGCGCCCGTCGCGCGAATCGCCTTCGGCCCAGGTGAGCACGTCCTCGGAGAGCGACCGGGCCCGCCAGCCTGCAGCGGCGTAGCCCGCGAAGGTCTTCGGCGCGACGATCGGCTGGAGGTCGAGAAGGGTGATCTCGGCGTTGCCGAGCCGCGACGCGCTCGACCGTGCGACGTCGAGCATCAGCTTGCCGTCGCCGCAGCCGAGCTCGATCACGCGCAGCGGCGAGCCCGGCGGACGCGGCTGCCGCGGCACGACGCGGGCCAGAGCGCGCTCCAGGATCGCCTTCGCGCCCATGACGCGGTTGACCCGGCGCAGGTCGCGCCGGGCGCGACAGGCGGCGGGGTCGTCGGGGGCCAGATGGTCGAGCGTCTCGGGCTCGAGAATGCGCGGCAGCATGTCGCTCTCGTCGGCCTTCTGCGCGCCTCGCGCCTACTCGACGGCGAGCAGAGCGCCGTGGCAGCTGAAGCCGGCGCCGAACGAGGACAGCCACCACCAGCCGCCGGGCGCGTCGTCGGCAAGCGCGGCCTGGAGCACGAAGTAGACGAAGGCGCTCGACAGGTTTCCGTACTCGCGCAGCATCGCCGCGCTGTAGCGGAAGGCTTCGCCATCGAGCTCGAAGCGGCGCTCGAGCGCGAGGAGCACGTCGCGGCCGCCGGCGTGCATGATCCACGCGGCCATGTCGTCGCCGTGCAGGCCGGCGCGGTCGAGCACCGTCTCGAGGACGCGATGCGCGTGCTCGGCGGCGAGCGCCGGCACCTCGCGCGTCAGGATGTTGCGCAGCATGCCGTCCTTCTGCTCGAACATCAGCGCCTTGCGCTGCTTCGGCTCGATCAGCGAGGCGCTGTCCTTCCACTCGATGCGGCGCGAGCCGGCCGCCGGATCGCGTGACAGCACGACTGCGCCGGCGCCGTCGCCGAACAGGCAGGCGCTGATCAGCACGCCGGGATCGTCGTCGAGGTACATCGCCGCGCTGCTCACCTCGACGCAGACCGAGAGCACGTGCTCGGCCGCGCCGGAGCCGATCAGCGAGCGAGCGAGCTGCAGGTTCGGCAGCGCCGCCGCGCAGCCCTGACCGACGAGGTCGTAGGCCTGGACATCGGCCCTGAGACCGAGCCGCTCGATGACGTGGCCCGACAGGCCCGGGCAGAGGTAACCGGTGCAGGTGCTGACGACGACCGCACCGATCTGCCCGGCCTCAAGCCGCGCCGAGGCGAGCGCGCGCGTTGCGGCCTCGCCGGCGAGCGCGGGAGCGTGGTTGAGGAAGCGCCGACCGAGCGTGTCGGGATCGATCGCGAAGACCTCGTCGAGCGAGGCGAGCGCGAGGCGTCGCGCCTCGATGCCGTTGTCGCGCTGCAGGACAGTGCGAGCGATGAGGTGCGAGCGCGTGTCGAGGCGCGCATACCAGTCGGATCGCTGGAAGGCGGCCAGACACTCGGCCTTGGTGAAGCGCGACGGGGGAGTCGCCGTGCCGATGCCGCTGAAGAACATGCGTGGTCGCCGGGAACCAAAAAATGGAGTATCACGGGAAATGGCCGGGCACCGTCGCGAAGGGTGCTTCTGCGACACTGGCCGGACACCCGCCCTGC
>JBBSBZ010000102.1:0-11030 GCA_038250795.1 Burkholderiales bacterium
GCTCGTTCGAAGAATAGCTAGAGCCAGACCAGCAGTCGTCGCAACCAAAGGGGCGCCCGATCGGGTTTCGGGCGATAGTTCTGTCGCAGGGAGGAGAGCGTCATGAAAACTCCGGGGTGAGCCAAGAACTGTACGTACATACAGTACCAGACGCAACCGCCAATGCGGTTAGCCGTATAAAATGCAATTTACGTATTTATACGGCCATGGACTACATCCCCCTCTCCGACAACGCCGCGCGGCAGGTCATCGACTCGACCACGCTCTTCGAGGAGTACCACCGCGTGCGGGCAGAGGCCCGCAAGTACGAAGGCGGCATGTACTGGAAGCAGCAGGGCGTCTACGAGTACCTGACGAGAACCGCTCCTGACAACCGGCAGCGCCGCATCGGCCCACGATCACCCGAGACAGAGAAGGTCCACGCCGAGTTCACCTCCCGCAAGCACGACACCGAATCCAGGTTGAAGTCGCTGCGCGTCGCGCTGACGGATGCCGAGCGCATGAACAAGGCGCTCAAGGCAGGGCGAACACCGGCGCTGGTCGTCGCGCTGCTCCAGACCCTGGAAGACGCTGGGCTCAGCACGCACTTCACTGTCGTCGGGACGCATGCCCTGTACGCCTACGAAACCGCGGCAGGCGTGCGCATCGTTCAGGGGGCGCTCGCCACCCAGGACGTCGACCTGCTGTGGGACGCCCGCACGCGCGTGCAGTTCATGGCCGACATGGACAAGGTCGACGCTTCCATGCTCGAAGTCCTGCAGCGCGTCGACCCGTCGTTCAAGCGAAAGGACCTCCACAACGAGACAGCCATCAACGCCAAGGGCTTCGAGGTTGACTTTCTACGACGCATGCCCGTGGGCGACGATGTCCATCCCTTTCGGTTCACAGACGATGAAGGAGACCTGTGGCCCGTGCAGGCACCACGAGCCTCGGTGCTGACCGACGCTCCGCGATTCGAGCATCTGGTGATCTCTGCGACGGGGCGCATGGCACGAATGAGGACGGTCTCGCCGCGAAGCTTCGTCGAGTTCAAGCGGTGGATGGGCAAGGAAGCGCAGAACCGGCCCGATGCCAAACGCCGGCGCGACCTGCGCCAAGCAGACATTGTCCAGTTGCTCATCACGGAAGGCCTGCTGCCGGCGCCCGGATGAGACGCGCGCTGCGGCCGGTCGGTGCTTTGGGACAAGCGTTCCGAAGCGGCAGTGGCTCTGGTACCGCGCTGCCGAGCAGGTAGGCAAGACAACCGCGTTTTGATCTTCGATGCCGCCTGACGCCTTCATAGCACATCTGTGCTACATTGATTCAGATGCCTCAGCGATGCCATGACGACGACCACCATCCGTCTGGAAGATGACATGAAGTCCCGCGTTGCCGCCGCGGCCGAGCGAGAAGGCAAGACCGCGCATGCCTTCATCCTCGAGGCCATCGCCAGGACGGTCGAGCAAGTCGAGCTGGATGAAGAGTTCCAGAGGATCGCCCGGGAACGATGGAAGAAGGTGATCAGCACGGGCAAGACCGTTGCCTGGGACGACGCCAGGGCATACCTCAAGGCGCGTTCCGTCGGCGACGCTCCCCCCAAGCCGGCCGCCCGGAAACCTCGCCTCTGATTCGACGGCGTGGCGCGCATCGAATTGGTCCCCGAAGTCCTCGACGACTTCGACCGGTTCTTCGATCACATGGCCCAATTTGGCGCCACGGCCGATGCTCCCCAGCGCATCGACGAGATCATCGGCGCCGTGGACGTTCTCGCTCACAGCCCGCTGATCGGCCGGAAGGTCAAGGACGGCAATCGCGAGCTTGTCATCGGCCGACCTTCCCAGGGCTGCGTAGCCCTGTACCGCTACTTGCCGGACATCGACACAGTCTTCATCCTTGCCGTACGAAGCCAACGCGAGGCGGGCTACAAGCGCGAGAGATAGATTGAATCCGCCAGGCGCGCAGGCGATAGTGGTCTTGCCCTACCGGCTGATGCCGCCCAGCACGGAATCCCAGTTCGAGTTCGACATCGAAGACAGCCAATCGCTGTGATCGGCCTCGGAAAGCTCGATCAACGTCGTCGCGCCATGAGAGCGCGCGACCCTTGCGAGCCGACACTAAAGCCCGGCAGGTCGTCTGCATTACTTGTGAATAAGTAATGAGCATACTAAACTATGCCCCATGACTCCCAGCACGCAGTCGGAACGGATCCTCGCGCTCGCGAGAAAGAAGACGCTCGTCAGCGCCGCCGACGTGCGGGAGCACGGATGGTCGTCGCAGATGCTGATCAAGCTGCACAAGGACGGCAAGCTCCAGCGCGTCACCCGCGGCCTGTACGCGCTTCCCGATGCCGAACCGACCACCCATCGCTCGCTCGCCGAAGTCTGCCGCCGGGTGCCCAAGGGCGTCGTCTGTCTGCTCTCCGCCCTCCAGTTCCACGAGATCGGCACCCAGCTCCCGCACGAAGTCTGGATCGGGGTCCCCGAGGGAACGCAGACGCCAGCGGTCGACTATCCACCGCTTCGGATCGTGCGCCTGCGTGGTGCTGCCTACGCCGACGGCGTTGAAGTCGCTATGGAAGAAGGCTCGGCCATTCGCGTCTACGGCATCGAGAAGACGGTCGCCGACTGCTTCAAGTTCCGGCACAAGATCGGCCTCGATGTCGCTCTCGAAGCGCTCAAGGACGCCTGGGGCCAGCGCCGGCTGTCGGCCGATCTACTCGGCCACTTCGCCCGCATCAATCGGGTGGAGAAAGTCCTGCAGCCTTACCTCGAAGCCGTTCTCGCATGACGGCCGATCGCGGTGCCTCGCTCTTGGCCCGCCTGCTCAACCTGGCGAAGAAAAGGGCGAAGACTACAACCTGGTGTTGAATCGCTTCGGGCTGGAGCGGCTCCTGTGCCGCGTCGCTGCTTCCCGGCACGCCGACCGCTTCCTGCTGAAAGGCGCCCTCCAGTCGGCCTGACTGCCGAGTTCGGCGACAGCGCGTCGAAGCGCCAACAGTGGCAAGGCTTCCTGCGCAAGAGCAGGCTCGCCGACGCCGAACTCGGCGAAACGGTCGCATTGATCGCATCATTGCTGTGGCCGCCGACGCAGGTCGCGGTCGAGGGAAGCTCGGCAGCGGCCGTCTGGAACGCATCGCGATTGACGTGGCTACCGTACGAGTCCCAGGCGCCCAACGCGGCCCGGCGGCCGCGCAAGACGCGGGAGCAGCTGAGAGCTGTCTGAAACGATGGGCTATAGGCCGACCGCTATGCAGCGGTTCGTGCCGATCGACCTCGAACTTCGTAGGTACGGTCTCGGCCACAAACCGGTCAGCGCAACTCGCAGGCGCTGGTGAGGTCGATGGCGGGTAGGTGGTGAAGAGCAGGCATACATGCATACGGCCTTCGTCGTCCGCCATTGAGGGACCGATGAATGTCTGCTGCCCAGGCCATCGAACTGGCGCAATCGAGCCGTTGCTGCCGGTCAGGCAATCGCATTGCCTGCCGTAAAGCCGACTCGTGGCCCGGACGCGCTCATGGCCGGCAGCGAAGGCCGCGTCCTGGTGACGGCGACCGCGGCCGCGGCCGCGGACACTAGCGTCGCGCGCCTTCAGTCCATGAAGTCGTCGTATTCCTTCTGGGTGTAGGAGCCTAGGTCGGACCATGGCGACTCGCCGTCTCGCGTCGATGGCGCGACGGCCACCGTGACTCGCCGCGAGAAGCTGCCGTCGTCGCGCGAGCTCTCGATCCGCAGGGCCACGCTGCGCGCGTCCGACCAAAGGACGCGGTGCGTCCACCCGTCGGCGTGATCGGCGAGCCAGCGCGCACCGGGTTGGGCGGTGCCGCGCCCGCTCGGCATTCTCGCCACCACCTCGGGAGGCACGACTTGCGCAGCCGCGCCCCAGACCCCGTCGAAGCCGACCGCACCGTACTCGGCAGCCGGCACGGTGACGACGACGCGGTTCTTCGTGTCGACGTAGCGAAGCACGGTGGCGCCCTGCCGATCGCGCTGGACCAGACGGGCCGCACTGTCGAAGTCGAAGTGCTTGTGTCCGGCGTGCTGGGCCGCCGACTCGTGCGAATGCGCTGCACGTGCCGATGCCGGCAGGACGCGTTCGGCCCACACCGAATCGCCGCGCCGCAGCAGCGTTTCCTGCCAGCGCTCGTTGCGAACCACGCCCGACGCCAGTACCTGCCGGGTTTCGTAAGTGATGGTGGCGTCGAGGTCGGGTGGGCCTGCGACAGCAGCCGAGGCGAAAGCGCCCGCCACGGCAGAGGTCAGCGCAGCGCCGAACGCCGAAATTCCTAGGAATTTCACTCAGTACCCCGCCGCCGACTTGACCAAGCCGAAAACCTTCGTGTTGTCGATTGTTCCCTTGAAGGTCTTCGCCGCGGCACCGTCGGCAAACAGCATGACGTCGCCGCCACCGTGCGTCTCCGAGCCCGGGCCGCCGCGCCGGATCGCCACTTCCTGAAGGTAGTCCTTGTGGGTGACGGTCGCGGAATCCAGCGGTCCGCGCACGGCTAGTCGGCTCGAGCCGTTGCCGAAGACGAGCGTGGTGTAGCTGTTGCCGTTGACGTCGGTGTTTGGCGCGCCGGTGGCGTAGTTGATGTTCAGGCCCAGCGGGTCCGCGCCGCGCTTGCCGTAGCCGTTAAAAGCCATCGTGTGATCGTGATCCGCGGTGACGACGATCAGCGTGTTGGCCAGAGTCGGATCGAACACCTTGACCTTGGCGATCGCAGTCTTAATCGCATCGTCGAACGCGATCGTGTCGGCGAGGGCGCGAGCGGCGTTCGTGCCATGGAGTGCATGATCGATGCGGCCACCTTCCACCATCAGGAAGAAGCCGTTCGCGTTCTTCGATAGGATGTCGATCGACTTGGAGGTCATCTCCGACAGGCTCGGCTCTTTGGTCGGGTCGCGATCGAGCTCGTACGACATGTGGCCTTGCGCCAGCGCGAAATCGAACAGGCCGATGAGCTTGGTGCCGGCGACCGCTGGCACGGCATTGAAGCTCGACAGGTCGTTGACGAAGTTGTAGCCCTGGGCCTGAAGCTCGGCGACGAGGTCGCGGCCGTCGGGCCGGCCGCGCGGCGTCGTCACCGCGACGTAGGGCCGCCAGTAGGTGCTGATGCCGCCGAGGAGGACGTCGACACCGGTGCCGAGCGCTGCGTTATAGCCGGCGCCAGCCGGCACCGCCTGGCGAGCGATCTCGTACTCGGCATCGCGGTGGCAGCTGTGGGCATAGGTCGCGGCCGGCGTCGCGTGGGTAAGCCGCGCCGTCGTCACCACGCCCGTCGCCTTGCCCTTGGCCTTGGCGAGCTCGATCAGCGTCGCAGACGCCGCGCCGTTGCCGGTTGCCGGGCAGTTGGTGACGGCATTCGGCACCACCGGCAGAGGCGCGGCCGAGGCCGAAGGCCGGATCGCCATCGTGGCGCCGTCCATCGCCAGGACGTCGTTGCGAGTCTTCACGCCCGTCGTGTACGCGGCCATCGAGGGCGCGCTGTCGGTCGTCTGTGCGTCAAGCGAGTAGGTCTTGACCCGAGCCGTGTACGCGAGGGTGTCCATGGTCAGCGAGCCCTCCTCCTTGTACTTCCAGATGCGTGCCGCGGTCGTTGTCACGGGGCCCATGCCGTCGCCGAGAAAGAAGATGACGTTCTTCGCCTCGCCGGCCGCGAAGGCGGCGTGCGGTGCGAAGGAGGCGCAGAGCGCGGCGCCGATCAGGGTGTGCTTAGTGTTCATGTCGGATCGTTTCCTAGGGATGTCATTGCGGGTGCCGCGCTCACAGGCCGGCCGCGGCCTTGACGAGGCCAAACACGCGGGTGTTGTCCATCACGCCGTGGAAGGTGTCGGCGCCGAGGCCCATGGCGCCGAGGAAGACATCCGCCCCGCCGTGCGTCTCGCCGCCCGTAGGCATCTGCACGACCGCTTCCTGGTGGTAGTTCTTGTCGTAGACGGCGGCATCGGTGAGTGCGGTCATGGCGCTGCGTGCCGTGTTGACACGGTTTTCACCGTTGCCGAAGACGAGGCTCGTAAACGGCATGCCTTCTGCGTCAAGCGCGGGCTTCGTGGGGTCGGTGAAATCGCGCATCAGGCCGAGGATGCCGGGGTTGGCGTCGGTCGTCGGGCCGGTGCGGGCCGCATAGCCGTTCATCACCAACGTGTGGTCGTGGTCAGCGGTCACGACGATGAGCGTGTTGGCCAGCGTCGGGTCCGTCAGCTTGGCCTTGGCAATGGCCGCGGTGATGGCGTCGTCGAACGCCTTGGCGTCCTGCAGCGCCTTTCTCGCCAGCGTCGGGTGAAGGGCCTGGTCGATGCGTCCGCCCTCGACCATCAGGAAATAGCCCTTTTTGTTGGCGCCGAGAACGTCCATCGCCTTGGTCGTCATTTCGGCCAGACTTGGCTCGGCCGTGGCCGAGCGATCGATATCGAAGTTCATGTGGCTCTTGTTAAAGAGGCCGAGCAGCTTGGTGGCCGTGGTCGGCAGCGCGGCTAGCGCCGTCTTGTCGGTGACGTAGCTGTAGCCCTTGGCTTTCAACTCGGCGACCAGGTCGCGGGTGTCGGTGCGAGACGATCCGGCGGCGTCGCCCTTGGCGAGGAAGTGCTGCCAGCCGCCGCCGAGCACGACGTCGACCCCGTCGCTGCCGAGCGCTGCGTTGTAGCCGGCGCCGCCCGGAGACAGCTGCGCGGCGATGGTGTTCTCGCCGTCGCGGTGGCAGATGTGGGCGTACGTGGCGGCCGGGGTGGCGTGAGTGACTCGCGTGGTCGTGACGACGCCGGTGCCGCGGCCGGCGGCCTTGGCGAGCTCGAGCAGGGTCGTTACCGGCGTGCCGTTACCCGTCGCCGGGCAGGTGCTGTCGGCACCGGTGAAATAGGGCGCACCGGCCGGTGTCAGCGCGCTGGTGTTGGTCGACATCGCGATGACGTCGTTGTTCATTTTCACGCCCGTCATGTAGGCCGACATCGAAGGCGCACTGTCGGTGACCTGGGCGTCGTTCGAGTAGGTCTTGACGAAAGCCGTTTCGGGAAAAGTGTCGATCGCGAGCGAGCCGTCTTCGCCCACAGCGTAGATCCGCGCCGCGGTCATCGGCACCATGCCGTAGCCGTCGCCGAGAAAGAAGATCACGTTCGTAGGGGTCGCCGGCGGCGTCGCCGTCGAAGGGGTGTTACCTGAGCCGCAGGCACTGAGGGAAAAGATCGCGGCGAGAAGGGCCGCGAGTCGGGCATGTCGCATTAGGAGGGCTCCGTCGTTGGGGTTCGTCGGAGAGCCTATCGATCGCCGGTGACCTCCGCGTGACAAGGAAGCGACCCACATCGACGCTTCGAGGAATGCCGCAATCGAGCAAGGCCTCGAGCGCGGGGAACGCCGTTGGCGCGCAGAGTTTGTTGGTTACGGCACGCGGTCTAACCGGAGTGCAAGGCGTGAGCGAGCCGCTGCTGGTGAGGCGTGTGTCGCGCGCAGCCGCGCCAAGTTGGATGTCCCCTTTTCGAACGCTGTATCAAAGGCGACCTGCCTGTGCGGGCGAGCAACTCTGAGCCGCGCCGCAGAGCGGTGCCTCGTCTTCATCCCAGGTTTGGTCGACCCACAGTATGGTGAGACCTGACGACCGACTGGGCGCATGTCGATCATTCCTCGACAGTTGCTGCTGATCGCCCGAGAAGTAGATCTTCATTGCGGCCTCACCGGGCTCGACCTGCAGCCAGCTGGGATCCGAGCTCATCATCGCGACGATCGCTTCGGCTTGGCCGGGCTCGAAGTCGGGTTCCATCGCCAGCAAGCGGCTGAGGCAGCGGTGGCTCCAGAGTGCGGCGCCGAGCGTTCCGTATTCGCGATCGACTGGTGCATGCTCGGCACCCACCTCAAGCGCAAGGAACGCAGCTTCCGTCCTGGCCGCGTCGCTCCACGTCGTCATGTATTCGTCCATTTGCGGCTCTCCAGTTGCAGGCAGCAGGAGCATGCCGAAGCTCAATTATGGTTTGATGACTGCATTCCCATGAGCAGGCGCTGATCGCGAGCTAACCGCGGCCCTGCGAGGGGAGCACATTTCACAAGACTGTCAAGGTTCTTCCCTAACCTCGGGCGCTCGATAAACGCTGCACTCAAGGAGAAGATCCAATGCACTTGTTTAAGCGCTTTTCATTTGGAATGTGTGTTGCGATCGCAGCCACGGCGATCGCCCCGGTCGTCTCGTCGGGGATCGGCTCGACCAGGCTCAGGCCCGCGAAGGTGCGAAGCGACGCGATCTCGTACAGCGCTTCTTCCATCGCCGGATCGCTCAACGCAAACCAGTTCTGCATCAGGTGCACTCGCAGCATGGAGCCAATCGGGTACGGCCGGCGGCCACGGCCCGCGACCGGGTAGTGCGGCTCGATCAGCCCGAGCAGCGCCTTCCACGGCACCACCTGTTCCATCTCTTCCAGGAAGACCTCGCGTCGGGTCTTCTTGCGCTTGCCGGCGTACTCCGCGTCCGAAAAACTGATCTGGCCCACGGCTACCGCTCCTTCCCCAACTCAACGAATCGGTGCCATGCTCGGTGGACTTGTTCAGATATTCCTTAGAGGAGTGCACGCCATGGACTCATACGCGGTTTTGGGATTTCGCTGCTGCTGCTTCTTGTCGTTTACCCGGCCATCGGAGGAATTGGCGAGTTTCTGGTCCGGCGCGCCCGAAGGAGAGAAGCGCAGCGAGTCGAAGCCGAGACCATGCGCGGCATCCGCGAGTATCGGGAACGATCGGGGCCGCCGACGAGCACGTAGCACTCCTATTCGTTTTATCCGTCGGGTGCCCAACCAGCGTTGAACTGGGTAGGACGTTCAGTTCTGAGCGTAGAGGCAGTTAGGAAGCTGTCCTCGTCCAGTGCCCGGAAGCAGCCGTTCGCGAACCGCCGCTCTTCTGGCCGAATTGGTTAGTTCGCCCACGCAACCCAGAACTGCCCTCCAGCGCCGTGCGCAAACCCTGCCGCTCGCGGCGCTGGGCGCATGCTGCATAGCCCTCAACTTGATGGGAGACCATCATGGGTATCAAAGGCAACACCGGTCATCGCGAGCCGTGGAACAAGGGGAAGCTCGTCGGACAGAAGGCGCCGTTCAAGCTGAAGGACATCTGGGCGCTGCGCGTCCGACTGCAGATGGAGGAACGGGTTCGCGAGTTGGCCCTGTTCAACCTGGGCATCGACAGCAAGTTGCGCGGATGCGACTTGGTCAGTCTCAAGGTCAGGGACGTGTGCCATGGCGATCAGGTGGCGACACGCGCCATCGTCGTTCAGCACAAAACTCACCGCCCCGTTCAGTTTGAAATCACGCCGGCGGCCCGCGATGCAGTACAGGCATGGATCAAGCTCGCTGGGTTGGAGCCGGAGGACTTCCTGTTTCCCAGCAGGATCCACGAATCGCCGCGCTTGGGCACGCGCCAATATGCCCGGATCCTCGGACACTGGGTCGAGGAACTGGGTCTGGACAGCGCCGACTACGGCACGCACTCGATGCGACGGACGAAGGCGACCTTGATCTATCGGCGCACAAAGAACCTCCGCGCCGTGCAACTGCTTCTCGGTCACTCCAAACTCGAGTCGACCGTGCGATACCTTGGCATCGAGGTCGATGACGCCCTCGAGATCTCCGAGCAGACCGAGATCTGATGCAGTCCAAGGGCGGCCGCCTTGGCTGCGTTATCGGGGCGGCCGCCTTCTATGGCGGCTATGCAGTGTTATACCGAACGGGAGGTCGCGGCCAGGGGCGGTCGTTCGCGACTGCCGGCTTGGGCGCGCTCCGGTACGACGCTCGCAGCGACAGCGACGACGATCTCAGGCAGACTCGGAATGCCTTTCCGACTACTGCGACCACAGATGTTCTTGCGGCACCTCAGCCCTTCAAAGCGTCGCGCGGGGCTCGCTTTGCTGCTGATTGCCGGCGTTGCGCTGGGCGGTCCGGACGCATTAGCGCAGGCCCCCGCGCCGCCTTACAGAGTCGGCTTGCTAAGCCCGGGCTCGCCCTCGTCCGCTGCCAAAGCACTGGCGGCGTTCATGGATGAGTTGAAGGCTCGTGGCCACGTCGAAGGACAAGATCTGATAGTTGAACGGCGCTTCGCCGAAGGCCAACCTTCACGACTCAAAGACCTCGCTTCCGAGTTGGCCCAGATCCCGGTGAACGTGTTCTTTGCACCCACAGAACCTGCGCTGCTGGCGGCGAAAGCTTCCGGCCGCGGTATTCCGATCGTGACAGTGACTTGCGACCCTATGGAGCGGATGGTCGGAAGCCTTGGTCGTCCTGGCGGCAACGCTACTGGCTTCAGCTGCGTCTCCGCGTCACTCGCCGGGAAACGGCTCGCCTATTTGAAGGCCGTGAAACCCGGCTTGCACGTGGTTGGACTCCTCTATAGCGCACAAGATGCATACGAGCCGGACCTGAGAGGCGTCGAAGCCGCGGCGCGCGAGCTCGGCATCTCAATACACCGCAGTCCTGTAAGCCTCCCTTCGGATTTCGAGGGCGCGTTCCGGGCGATGGAAGACGCGCACTGCCAAGCGGTCTACATCGCCCTCAGCGGCTTCACGAACATCCATCGGAAGGAATTTGCGCAACAGGCCTTGAAGCGACGATTGCCCTCGATCTTCGGATTTCAGGAGTTCGCCGAGGACGGCGGGCTCATGACGTACGGCGCAGACCTCTCGGACGGATACCGGCGGGCAGCTTACTTCGTGGACCGCATCCTCCGAGGGGCGAGCCCCGTCGATCTGCCGGCCGAGGAACCGACCCAATTCCACCTCGTCATCAACGCGAGGACAGCCGGGGAGCTAGGTATCAAGATTCCCATCGAAGTTCTGCTACAGGCGGAGCGAGTCATCCGATAATCGAAATGGGCTTCGCATCCGGTACGGGCAAGTCGTCTTCGTGACGTGCCAGGTGGGCGCCGCAGGTCGGTGACGGCAATCGGCCCAAGAAGCGACGTTCGACGCGCCGACAAAGAGCAGTCATTCCGAGGCGACCGTGTGCGGATTCCATTTCACGTCGAACGTATTCGGCTGGATTTCCTTGACCGACTGCCAGTACGAACGCAACGCCGCCGGATCATTGCC
>JBBSBZ010000103.1:0-10850 GCA_038250795.1 Burkholderiales bacterium
CGTGCGCCGCTACCTGCGCGCCCATGCCTATGGCAACACGGTGAGCGACGACCTGTGGCGGGAGATCGGCGCCGGCTCCGACCTTCCCGTGGTCGCGATCGCCCACGACTTCACGCGCCAGCCCGGCGTGCCGCTGCTGCGGATCGTCTCGGCCACGTGCGAGAACGGCAGAACGACGCTCGAGCTCGCGCAGGGCGAGTTCAGCCTCGACGCGCCGGGCCGCGCACCGCTCGCCTGGCGGATCCCGGTGGTCGCGCGCATCGCCGGCCAGGCGCCGGAGCGCGTCATCGTCGGCCCGGCCGGCGCCCATCTCGCGCTTGCCGGCTGCGGCGCCATCATCGGCAACGCCGGTCAGGCGGGCTACTACCGCACGGCGATGCCGGCCGCGCAGCAGGCCGCCCTGCGCACCGCGTTCGTGTCGCTCGACCCGATCGACCAGCTCGGCGTCCTGGACGACGCCTGGTTGCTCGGCCTGGCCGGGGCGGCGCCGATCGACGGGGCGCTCGACCTCGTTGCCGAGGTGCCCGACGATGCCGATCCCAGCGTCTGGCGGGCCGTGGCCGACGAGATGGCCCGGCTCGACGGGTTCTACCGCCTCGAGCCCGCGCGCAGGGTCGCCTGGCGCCGCTTCGCGATCGCCCGGCTGGCGCCGGTGCTGGCGCGGATCGGCTGGCGCGCGGCCGCGAACGAGCGCACCGCCACGACGGTGCTGCGCGCGCGTCTGATCGAGATCCTCGGCGAGCTCGGCGACGAGGCGACGATCGCGGAGGCGAAGCGCCGATACGGGCAGCGCAAGATCGATCCCGAGGCGTTTCCGCCGGCCCTGCGCAAGACGCTGCTCGCGGTCATTGCGGGCCACGCCGACAGCGCCTCCTGGGACGCGATGCGCGCCGAGGCCGTGGCGGAAAAGAGCCCGCTCGCGAAGGATCGCCTCTACCGGCTGCTGGCGAGCGCCGAAGACGAGACGCTTGCCCGGCGCGCGCTCGAGCTCGCGCTCAGCGACGAGCCCGGCGCGACCAACGGCGCGCAGATGCTGGCCACCGTCGCCGAGCGGCACCCCGAGCTGGCGTTCGACTTCGCGGTCGCGCACGCCGACGCGGTCGAGCGCATCACCATCATCGGTTCGCGGTTTTTCCCTCGCCTGGCGTCGGAGTCGCTCGATCCGGGGCTCGCGAAGCGGCTCGACGCCTTTGCGCGCGCCCGCTTCGCCGCCGGGTCGCTGCGCCCGGCGAAGGCGGCGATCGCGATGATCGGCTACCGCGCGACGGTCGCTCGCGAGCGCCTGGGCGCCGTCGACGGCTGGCTGCGCGCGCGGTCTCGCTGAGCAGACGGGTCCATCATTGCCGGAGCGACCCGCCATGAATCCGCCCGCCTTCCCGACGCCGCCCGCCTGCCTCGGCCTCATCGTCCCGCCCCGCGAGGGCGAGGTGCCTGACGACGGCCCGGCGCTCTACGGCGGCCGCGCCCGCTTTCTCGCCCGGGGTCTAGGCCTGGGCGAGATCTCGCCGCGCGGCTACGACGAGGTCATCGACCGCGTCGTCGGGCTCGCCGCCGAGCTCGGCCGGGCCGGCGCGACCGCGGTTTCGCTCATGGGCACCTCGCTCAGCTTCTTTCGCGGCGCCGAGTTCAACGCCGAGCTCGAGGCCGAGATGGCGCGGCGCACCGGGCTGCCGTGCACGACGATGAGCCACGCGATCGTGCGCGGCCTCGCCGCCGTCGGCGTGCGCCGCGTCGCCGTGGCGACGGCCTACATCGACGAGGTCAACCGGCGCCTGGCCGACTACCTCGCGGCGAGCGACATCGTCGCCACCGAGGTGCGCGGCCTGGCGATCACCGGCGTGCGCGAGGTCGGTGAGGTGCCGACGGCCACGCTCGTCGCGCTTTGCGAGCAGGTCTTCGCCGCCGCGCCCGGCGCCGAGGGCGTCCTGATCTCGTGCGGCGGACTGCGCACGCTCGAAGCCATCGCCATCGTCGAGGAGCGCCTGGGCGTACCCGTCGTCTCGAGCTCGCCGGCCGGCTTCTGGGATCTGATGAAGACGGCCGGGCTCGACGTCCGCTCGCCCGGCCACGGCCGGCTGTTCGCGCACTGACACGGCGCCGGCGCGCGTGCGGGAGGGCGGTGCGGACGTCGGCGCCGAGGTGACCCGAGGATCAAACTAACATCGGGTCGAGGTCGGCGGCGCGCCCGTCGCCGCCGACCCGCCCGGACCGAGACCACCGCCGCACATGGCTGAACGATCGTTCGCAGAGGAAGTCGGCAAGCTTCGCCTCGGCGCGGGCGAGACCTTTCGCGGCGAGGGCATCCTCGCCGTCACCAAGGCGCTGCTCGAATCGGGCGTGGCCTACGTCGCCGGCTACCAGGGCGCGCCGATCTCGCACCTGATGGACGTGCTCGCCGACGCCGGCGACATCCTCGTCGAGCACGGCATCCGCTTCGAGAACAGCGCCAGCGAGGCGACCGCGGCAGCGACGCTGGCGGCGTCGGTGAACTACCCGCTTCGCGGCGCGGTGACCTTCAAGGGTCCGGTGGGCGTCAACGTCGCCTCCGACGCGCTCGCCAACCTGGCCTCTGGCGGCGTCACCGGCGGCGCGCTCGTGATCGTCGGCGAGGACTACGGCGAAGGCTCCTCGATCATGCAGGAGCGGACGCACGCGTTCGCGATGAAGTCGCAGATCTGGCTGCTCGACCCGCGGCCGAACCTGCCGTCGATCGTCGCCGCCGTGAAGGCCGGCTTCGCGCTCTCGGAGGCCAGCCGCACGCCGGTGATGCTCGAGCTGCGGATCCGCGCCTGCCACGTGCACGGGCAATTCACGGCCGCCGACAACGTGCGCTCGCGGTTCACGCTCGGCGAGGCGATGGCGTCGCCGCGGCGCGACGTCGGCCGCATCGTCCTGCCGCCGATGAGCTACGCCCACGAGCGCGAGAAGGTCGGCGAGCGCTGGCCGGCCGCGGTGCGTTTCATCGAGCAGCACGGGCTGAACGAGTTCATCGGGGCGAGCAACGGCGAGCGGAGCGACCTCGGCATCGTCGTCCAGGGCGGCCACTGCAATACGGTGCTGCGCGTCCTCGAGCGGCTCGGCCTCGCCGACGTCTACGGTCGCTCGCAGGTGCCGGTCTACGTGATGAACGTCGCCTACCCGGTCGTCGACCGGGAGGTGCTGCGCTTTTGCGAAGGCAAGCGCGCGGTCCTGATGGTCGAGGAGGGGCAGCCGAACTTCATCGAGCAGAACATCGCGACGATCCTGCGGCGCGAAGGCGCGACGGCCGCCCTGCACGGCAAGGATTTCCTGCCGCTCGCCGGCGAATACGCGCAGACGGTGGTGCAGGAAGGCGTGCGCGGCTTCTTCGAGCGCTACGACCGGCTCGCGCCGCGATCGAAGCCGGCCGCGCTACCGGCGATCGAGACGCCGACCGACATCGCCGACCACGTCCACGCCCGCCCACCCGGCTTTTGCACCGGATGCCCCGAGCGACCGATCTTCAGCGCGATGAAGCTGGTGGAAAAGGAACTCGGCGCCCATCACGTCAGCGCCGACATCGGCTGCCACCTGTTCTCGATCCTGCCGCCGTTCCATCTCGGCAACACGACGATGGGCTACGGCCTCGGCACGGCGGGTGCGTCGGCGTTCAGCCCGCCCGGTGCGAACGGCGCCACCGAAGGCAAGCGTGCGATCAGCGTGATGGGCGACGGCGGCTTCTGGCACAACGGCCTGACGAGCGGGATCGCCAACGCCGTCTTCAACCGCAGCGACAACCTCACGATCGTCGTCGACAACAACTACACGTCCGCGACCGGCGGCCAGGACCTGCTCTCGTCGAAGGGCGCGAATCCGTCGCGCAGCACCGGCCACGCGATCGAACGCGCGGTGCGCGGCGTCGGCGTCGAGTGGGTGAAGACGGTGACGCACACCTTCGACGTCGGCCAGATGCGCGATGCCCTGCGCGAGGCGCTGACGACGAAGGACAAGGGGCCGAAGGTGCTGGTCGCGCAGTCCGAGTGCATGCTCAACCGGCAGCGGCGCGAGAAGCCGCTCGTCAAGGCGGCGGTCGCGCGCGGCGAGCGCGTCGTGCGCGAGCGCTTCGGCGTCGACGCCGACACCTGCACCGGCGACCACTCGTGCATCCGTCTCTCGGGCTGCCCGTCGCTGACGATCAAGGAGAACCCCGATCCGCTGCGCAGCGATCCGGTCGCGGCCGTGATCGACAGCTGCGTCGGTTGCGGCGTGTGCGGCGAGGTCTCTCATGCGGCGGTGCTCTGCCCGTCGTTCTACAAGGCACGCATCGTCAGCAATCCGACCGGCGTCGACCGCTTCACGGCGCGCCTGCGCGGCGCCGTCATCGGCGCGCTGCAGCGGCGCGATGCGCGGCGGCGTGCGCGCTTCGAGATCGCGCCGATCGCCGACGCGGTCAGCGCGGCGGCGACAGCGCTGGCCGGCGACCGCGCTGCCATCGGGTTGCCGGTGGCGTTTTCGACCACGACCGCGCAGCCGATCAAGATCGCCATCCTCGCCATCGGCGGCGAGGGCGGCGGCGTGCTGTCCGACTGGATCGTCGAGCTCGCCGAGCACCATGGCTACGTTGCGCAGGCGACCTCGGTGCCCGGCGTCGCGCAGCGCACCGGCGCGACGATCTACTACGTCGAGCTCTTCTCCGAGGCCGACGCGAGGGCGGCCGGCGCGGCGCCCGTGCTTGCGCTGATGCCGATGCCGGGCGACGTCGACATCGTCCTCGCGTCGGAGCTGATGGAAGCCGGCCGCGCCGTGCAGCGCGGCCTGGTCACCGCCGACCGGACGACGCTGATCGCCTCGATCCACCGCGTCTGGTCGATCGCCGAGAAGACCGCGATGGGCGACGGCCGTGTCGACGGCGAGGCGCTGCTCGCGCACGCACGCGCCTCGGCCGGGCGGCTCGTCTCGTTCGACATGGCGCGGGTCGCCGAAGACAGCGGCAGCGTCGTCAGCGCCGTCCTCTTCGGCGCGCTGGCGGCCAGCGGCGCGCTGCCGTTCGCGCGCGACGCCTACGAGAAGACGATCGCCGCCGGCGGCGTCGGGGCGAGCGCCAGCCGCCGCGCGTTCGACGCCGGCTTCGCGTCGGCGCTCGCCGGGCGCGCGATCGAGACCGCGTCGCGCGCCGCGCCGCCGCCTCGAGCGGCGGCGGCCGCGGCGACGACGCCGGTCGAGCCGGCGGTGGCGGCGCTTCTCGAGCGCGCACTATCGACGTTCCCGGCCGAGGCGCAGTCCATCGTCGTCGAGGGCGTGCGTCGCACGATCGACTGGCAGGATCCCGACCACGCGGCTCTGTACCTCGATCGCCTCGATCGCGTGCAGGCCGCTGCGCCGCGCGCTGGGCCGACGCTGATCGCCGAGACCGCGCGTCACTTGGCGCTCTGGATGACCTACGAGGACACCGTCCGCGTCGCTGCGCTCAAGACGCGCGCGAGCCGCTTCGAGCGCGTCCGCGGCGAAGTGCGTGCCGGGGACGAGCAGCCGCTGGCGATCGACGAGTACATGCACCCGCGCCTGCAGGAGATCTGCGAGACGCTGCCGGCCGGGCTCGGCCGCTGGCTCGAGCAATCGGGCGCGCCGCGCCGCATCGTCGAGCGACTGACGAGCCGGGGACGCGTCGTCACGACCAGCTCGATCTCCGGCTTCCTGCTGCTCTGGTTCGTCGCCGGCCTGCGCCGCATCCGTCGCTCCAGCCTGCGCTTCGAGATCGAGACCGCGCGCATCGGGGCCTGGCTCGATCGCATCGTCCGCTTCGCCGCCGCCCAGCCCGCACTGGCGACCGAAGTCGCGAAGTGCCAGCGCCTCGTCAAGGGCTACGGCGACACGCACGCGCGCGGCTGGGCGAGCTTCGGAGAGCTCATGGCCATCGTCGATCGCGTCGGCGCGACGCTCGCACCGGCGGTGCTCGCCGAGCTGCGCGAGGCTGCGCTCGCCGACGAGCACGGCACCGCCCTGCGGTCGACGCTGGCACGGCACGGCCTCGACGGCAGCGCGAAGGCGGCGGCCGACGTCGCCGCAGCCGTCGCCGCGCCCATCGCCGAGACGTCCGCGGGCGTGCCGTCGTGAACGAACGCTACCGCGGCAACCCCGACGCGGTCCGCGCCCTCGTCGAGCCCGACCGCGTCCACCGCGACCTCTACATCGACGAGGAGCTGTTCGCGCTCGAGCAGGAGCACTTCTTCGCCAACACCTGGAGCTACGTCGGCCACGAGAGCCAGATCCCGAACGTCGGCGACTACCTCACGGTCGATATCGGCGGCCGGCCGCTGATCGTGTCTCACGCCGACGACGGCAGCGTGCGCGTGCTGATGAACCGCTGCGCGCACAAGGGCGCGAAGGTCGTGAGCGCGCCGTCGGGGAACACCGGCCGGTTCTTCCGCTGCCCGTACCACGGCTGGGCCTACAAGACCGATGGCTCGCTGCTCGCGATTCCGCTGAAGAAGGGCTACGACGGCACCCGGCGCGAAGAGTGCGAGGCCTCGCGTGGGCTGGTCGCGGTCGGCCAGGTCGCGACCTACCGCGGCTTCGTGTTCGCCCGCCTGAGCGAGGAGGGCCCCGACTTCGCGAGCTACTTCGGCGATTCGCTTTCTTCCATCGACAACCTCGCCGACCGCTCACCCGACGGCGAGCTCGAGATCACCGGCGGATGCCTGCGCTTCCTGCACGCGTGCAACTGGAAGCTCTTCGTCGAGAACCTCAACGACACCATGCATCCGATGGTCGTGCACGAGTCGTCGGCCGGCACCGCCAAGCGGATGTGGAAGGACGAGCCCGCCGATCGGCCCAAGCCGATGGCGATCGAGCAGTTCGTGCCCTTCGTCTCCGACTACGCGTTCTACGACGACATGGGCGTGCGCGTCTTCGCCAACGGCCACAGCTACTCGGGCGTGAACTTCTCGATCCACAGCGGCTACTCGGGCGTGCCGGGCTACGAGGCGGCGATGAAGGCCGGCCACGGCGAGGCCAGGAGCGCCGAGATCATGAAGATCGCGCGTCACAACACGGTCTACTACCCGAGCCTCACGATCAAGGGCGCGATCCAGTCGATCCGCGTCGTCCGGCCGATCGCCGTCGACAAGACCATCATCGAGAGCTGGACCTTCCGCCTGAAGGGGGCGCCCGACGCGCTGCTCGAGCGCACCGTCACCTACAACCGCCTCATCAACTCGCCGTTCTCGGTCGTCGGCCACGACGACCTGCACGCCTATCGCGCGATCCAGAAGGGGCTGCACGCGAGCGGCAATCCGTGGGTGAGCCTGCAGCGTGATTTCGACCCCGCCGAGATCGGCCAGGCCGAGGTCACCGCCAATGGCACGAGCGAGATCTCGATGCGAAACCAGTACCGCGCGTGGGTGCGCTACATGACGGAGACGATGTGAGGGCCGCCATGCACGCCGCTACGCTGGTCGAGCGCGACCTGATCGACTTCGTCGTCCACGAGGCGCGCCTGCTCGACGAGTGCCGCTACGGCGAGTGGCTCGACCTGTGGACCGACGACGGCCTCTACTGGGTGCCGCTCGTGCCCGGCCAGGCCGAGGCGCTGCAGCACAACTCGCATCTCCACGAGGACAAGCTCCTGCGCGAGCTGCGTGTCGAGCGCCTGAAGAGCGCACGCGCGTTCTCGCAGCAGCCGCCGAGCCGGGCGCAGCACCTGCTGCAGACGCCCTTCGTCGACGTTGCCGACCCGGGCCAGAACCACTTCGTCACGCGCACGCCGTTCCACTACACGGAGGCGCAGCGCGACGAGACCTTCTTCCTCGTCGGCACGGTCTTTCATCACCTGACGCTGCACGACGGCCGCCTTCTCATCCGCCTGAAGCGCGTCGACCTGCTCAACCCCGACGCGGCGCTGCCCGCGGTCCAGCTCTTCATCTAGACCTTCTTCTCGACCGAGCTCGCATGGACACCGTCTACGACGCCTTCGTCCGCATCGCCAGGCGTCGCGGCGACGCTGCCTTTCTCTTCGTCGAGCCGGTCACCGCGGACGCCTACGGCATCGATGCCGGCGCGCGCAGCTGGCGCGAGGTGGGCGACGAAGTCGAGCGGCTGCGCGGCCTTTACGCGCAGGCCGGCTACGGCCACGGCCACCGCGTCGGCCTTCTGCTCGAGAACCGCCCCGCGTTCTTCACCCACTGGCTCGCGCTCAACTCCCTCGGCATCAGCATCGTGCCGATCCATGCCGACCTGCGCACCGCCGAGCTCGCGTACCTGATCGCCCACAGCGAGATCGGCCTGGCGGTCGTGCAGCCCGGCCACGAAGGGGCGCTGCGATCGGCTGCGAGCGAAGCGAACGCCGAGCTGGAGACGATGCGTCCGGAAGCGGCAGGCCGCATCCCGGCCGCGCGACGGCCCGCCCGGCTGGCGCGCGAGCCGATCGGTCGGGCCAGCGAGTGCGCCTTGCTCTACACCTCGGGCACGACCGGCCGGCCGAAGGGCTGCCGCCTCGCCAACGGCTATTTCCTGCGCGCCGGCGAGTGGTATCTCGGCCTCGGCGACCTCGCCGAGCTGCGCCCGAACGTCGAGCGCTTCATCACGCCGCTGCCGCTCAGCCACATGAACGCGCTCGCGTTCTCGTCGATGGCGGCGATGCTCTCGGGCGGCTGCATCGTCCAGCTCGACCGCTTCCATCCGCAGACCTGGTGGAAGAGCGTGCGCGAGAGCCGGGCGACGGTCGTGCACTACCTCGGCGTGATGCCGGCGATGCTTCTCTCGGTGCCGACCGCCGAGGCCGATCGTCAGCACGCCGTGCGCTTCGGCTTCGGCGCCGGCGTCGACAAGCGCCACCACGCCGCCTTCGAGGAGCGCTTCGGCTTCCCGCTGCTCGAGGCCTGGGCGATGACCGAGACCGGCGCGGCCGCCTGCATCATGGCCAATCGCGAGCCGCGCTGGGTCGGCACCAACTGCTTCGGCCGCGCCGAGTCGTTCGTCGAGACGCGCGTCGTGAGCGAGACCGGCATCGACGTCGTCGCCGAGCAGCCGGGCGAACTCCTGGTGCGCGCCGCCGGCGCGGAGCCGCGGCGCGATTTCTTCCTCGGCTACCTGAAGGACGAGGAGGCGACGGCGCAGGCCTGGGACGGCGGCTGGTTCCACACCGGCGACGTCGTGCGGCGCTCGTCGGAGGGCGACTTCCATTTCGTCGACCGCCGCAAGAACGTGATCCGGCGCAGCGGCGAGAACATCTCGGCGGTCGAGGTCGAGAGCGTGCTCAACCTGCATCCGGCGGTGGCGCAGAGTGCGGTCGCGGCGACGCCCGATCCGGTGCGCGGCGACGAGGTGCTTGCCTGCATCGTGCTGCGCCGCTCGAGCCACTCGCCCACGCCCGAAAGCGTCGCGACCAGCATCGTCACCCACGCGCTCGAGCGGCTCGCCTACTTCAAGGCGCCGGGCTACGTCGCCTTCGTCGATGCGCTGCCGCTCACGGTCTCGCAGAAGATCCAGCGCGGCGACCTGCGCGAGTTGGCGCGCAGCCTGCCGGGCAAGCCCAACTGCATCGACACGCGGCCGCTCAAGCGCCGCGCGAAGATGAAGCAATGACCGCGCGCCGGGCCGGGCGTGCGTCGTACGAGGGCGTCGCCGTCGCCGTGCCGGTGACCGTGCCCTACGTGCGCTACTCGACGCACGGCGCGCACTGGTTCATCGGCCGCGCGCTGGAAGCGCTGGTCGAGCGCTCGGGCATCGCGAAGGACGAGATCGACGGCCTCACGATCTCGAGCTTCTCGCTCGCGCCGGACACGGCGGTGGGCGTGACCCAGCACCTGGGCCTGAGCCCGCGCTGGCTCGACCACATCCCGACCGGCGGCGCGTCGGGCGTGATGGCGCTGCGCCGCGCCGCGCGCGCGGTGCAGGCGGGCGACGCCGACGTCGTCGCCTGCGTCGCGGCCGATGCTAACCACGTCGAGTCGTTCCGGCAGATGCTCGGCGGCTTCTCGAGCTTCGCGCGCGATGCCAGCTATCCCTACGGATCGGGCGGGCCGAATTCGGTGTTCGCCTTCATCACCGCGCACTACATGCGCAAGTTCGGCGCGACCCGCGAGGACTTCGGCCGCATCGCCGTCGCGCAGCGCGCCAACGCCCTGAAGAATCCGGACGCGGTGTTCAAGGTCCCGCTGACGCTCGACCAGTACATGGCGGCGCGACCGATCTCCGATCCGATCCACCTCTTCGACTGCGTCATGCCGTGCGCCGGCGCCGAGGCCTTCCTGGTGATGAGCGCGGAGCGCGCCCGCGACGAAGGGCTCCGGCACGCCGTCGTGCGCAGCGCGATCGAGCGCCACAACGCCTATGCCGACGATCCGGTGCTGGTGCGCGGCGGCTGGCGCGTCGACCGCGACGAGCTCTACGCGCAGGCCGGTGTCGGCCCGGGGGCGATCGACTTCGTCCAGACCTACGACGACTATCCGGTCGTCGTCATGCTGCAGTTCGAGGACCTGGGCTTTTGCGAGAAGGGCGAAGGCCCGGCGTTCGTTCGTGCGAAATCAACGACGTACGACGGCGACTTCCCGAACAACACCAGCGGCGGCCAGCTCTCGGCCGGCCAGGCCGGCTGCGCCGGCGGCTTCCTCGGCATGACCGAGGCGATTCGCCAGCTCACCGGCGAGGCGGGCGGTCGCGCGGTGAAGGATGCGTCGCTCGGCCTCGTCTCCGGCTTTGGCATGGTCACCTACGACCGTTGTCTTTGCACGGGCGCGGTGATCCTCGGGAGATCGTCATGACCGGGCCCGAAGTCACGGGAGCAGCGCCATGACCATGCCGCTGATGAAGCCGCGCAGGAAGAACCCGGTCCTGCGCACCCGGCAGATGAACCTGCCGCCGTGGGCGCGCGGCCGCACCGCGCTCGGCATGAC
>JBBSBZ010000104.1:0-10804 GCA_038250795.1 Burkholderiales bacterium
ATCTCGACGCAGGCGCGGCGCTGGACAGCGGCGGCGACACGTCCTCGAGCGCGCGCCGCTCCGCGTCCACGGCGAGACGGCGCGTGAGCATCGCAGCCAGCAGCATGAGCGCGGCGCCGAACGCATAGCCCCAGGCGATGTTCACCCGCTCGCCGCTGCCCACGAGCACGCCGAACAGCCACGGCCCGGCCACGCCGCCCAGGCCGGTGCCGAAGGCGTAGAAGAGGGCGATGGCGAGCGCGCGCATCTCGAGCGGGAAGCTCTCGCCCGCCGTGAGGTAGGCCGAGCTCGCCGCCGCCGAGGCGAAGAAGAAGACGATCGACCAGGCCAGCGTCATTCCGGTGGCGCCCAGGCGTGCGTCGACGAAGAGCCATGCCGTGGCGAGGAGCAGCAGTCCGGAGGCGGCGTAGGTGAGGGTGATCATGAACCGGCGGCCGATCGTGTCGAAGAGCCGGCCGAGCACCAGCGGGCCGAGGAAGTTGCCGGCCGCGAACGGCAGGATGTAGAGACCGATGCGGTCATCCGCCACGGCGAAGAAGCGGCCGAGCACCAGCGCGTAGGTAAAGAAGATCGCGTTGTAGAAGAAGGCCTGCGAGGCCATCAGCACGAGGACGAACAGCGAGCGCCGAGGGTAGGTGCGAAAGAGCGTGCGCGCGACGTCGGCCAGGCCGATCCGGCGCCGGACGAGATGCAGGCGTGGCAACGGCGCGTCGGGCGCCACGCCAGCATGACGCTCGATGCCGGCCATCACCCGCTCGGCCTCGTCGAGCCGGCCGTGCGTCATCAGCCAGCGCGGGCTCTCCGGGATGAAGCGACGCAGGAAAAGGATGACGATGCCGAGCGCCGCGCCGATGCCGAAGGCGGCGCGCCAGCCCATGTCGGGCGGCAGCACCCCGGGCGCGAGCAGCAGCACGGTGCCGACCGCGCCGAGCGCCGCGCCGATCCAGAAGCTGCCGTTGACGATGAGGTCGGTGCGACCGCGATAGCGCGCCGGAATCAATTCCTGGATCGCCGAGTTGATGGCCGCATATTCGCCCCCGATGCCGGCACCGGTGAGGGCGCGAAAGAGCGCGAAAGTGAAGAAGCTGTTCGAGAAGGCGGTCAGGGCGGTCGCCACAAGATAGAGACCGAGCGTGACATTGAAGAGGCGGCGCCGCCCGTAGCGATCGGCAAGAGCGCCGAAGACGATCGCGCCGATGACGGCACCGACGAGATAGAGGCTCGCCGCCAGGCCGATCTCTGCGTCGCTCAGGTGCAGGACCGGGCTCGACTTCAGCGCGCCCGAGACCGACCCCGCGAGCGTGACCTCCAGACCGTCCAGGATCCAGGTGATGCCCAGCGCAGCGATGACGAGGCTGTGGAAGCGGCCCCAGGGAAGGCGGTCGAGGCGGGCCGGAATGTCGGTGCCGTCGGTGGCGAGGGTCATGAGTCGATCGCTGCCACAGGTTCGCGTCGGGAGCATCGCGGCGCGGGCGATCGCCGCGCATCGCGAAGGGTTGTTCGTGCCGGGCGACTGTGCTACGGTGAAACGAGAATGTCGATCGAACAGGATATCTATCTTTTTCGCGAAGGCACCCACTCGCGCATCTACGAGCAACTGGGCTGCCACCTCGTCCGAAGCGGGGCCCTGTTTCGGGTCTGGGCGCCGAATGCCCGCTCGGTGTCCGTGATCGGCGAATGGAGCGGCTGGAACCCGGCCGCTCATCCGCTTCGGGTTCGCGCCGACGGCTCGGGCATCTGGGAAGGCGAAGTGCCTGGCGTGGTCCGGGGCCAGCTCTACAAGTTCCGGATCGAGCCGGCCGCCGGTGGGGCTGCGCTGGAGAAGGCCGACCCCTTCGCGTTGTGCGCGGAGCCGCCACCCGCGACGGCGTCGCGGACCTGGACCCTCGAGTACGACTGGGGCGATGCCGAATGGATGGCCAGCCGCGGCGCCAGGAATGCGCTCGAGGCGCCGATCTCCATCTACGAGGTGCACGTCGGCTCGTGGCGACGCGACGGCGAGCGCATGCTGTCCTACCGCGAGTTCGCGCAGCAGCTCGCCGACTACGTGATCGAGATGGGCTTCACCCACGTCGAGCTCATGCCGATCACCGAGCACCCGTTCTACGGCTCCTGGGGCTACCAGACGACCGGCTACTTCGCGCCGACCTCGCGCTACGGAACGCCCCAGGATTTCATGGCCCTCGTCGATCATCTGCACCAGCGCGGCATCGGCGTGCTGCTCGACTGGGTGCCCTCGCACTTTCCCACCGACGCCCACGGCCTGGCGCAGTTCGACGGCACGCATCTCTACGAGCATGCCGACCCGCGCCAGGGCTTCCATCCGGAATGGAGCTCGGCGATCTTCAACTACGGACGCGACGAGGTCCGCAGCTTTCTCATCTCGTCGGGCTGCTTCTGGCTCGACAAGTACCACATCGACGGGCTGCGCGTCGATGCCGTCGCCTCGATGCTCTACCTCGACTACGCGAGAAAGAATGGCGAATGGGTGCCGAACGCGCAGGGCGGCAACGAGAACCTCGACGCGGTCGCGCTGCTGCGCCGCTTCAACGAGGCCGTCTATCGCGACCACCCCGGCACCCAGACGATCGCCGAGGAGTCGACGGCCTGGCCGATGGTCTCGCGACCCACGTCGATGGGCGGTCTCGGCTTCGGCATGAAGTGGAACATGGGCTGGATGCACGACACCCTGGCCTACATGGGCCAGGACCCTATCCATCGCCGCCATCACCACGGCGGGCTCACCTTCTCGCTGGTCTACGCCTTCAACGAGAACTTCGTGCTGCCGCTCTCGCACGACGAGGTCGTGCATGGCAAGGGCTCTCTCCTGACCCGCATGCCGGGCGACGACTGGCGCCAGTTCGCCAACCTGCGCGCCCTCTTCGGCCTGATGTGGGCGCACCCCGGCAAGAAGCTGCTCTTCATGGGCGGCGAGTTCGGCCAGCGCCGCGAATGGACCCACGAGGGCGAGCTCGAATGGTGGGCCGCGGCGATGCCGGGCCACGCCGGCGTACAGCGTTGGGTCGCCGACCTCAACCGCGTCTATCGTGCCGAGCCGGCGCTGCACGAGCTCGATTTCTCGCCGGAAGGCTTCGAGTGGGTCGAGAGCCACGACGCTGCGCACAGCGTGGTCGCCTTCCTGCGCAAGCCGAAGCAAGGTGATCCGGTGCTCGTCGTCTGCAACCTGACGCCGGTTCAGCGGGAGGGCTACGCCGTCGGCGTGCCCGCGGCCGGCTTCTGGCGCGAGCTGATCAACAGCGACGCCCAGGCCTACGGCGGCAGCGGCTCCGGCAACCTGGGCGGCGTCGCCTCGCGCGCGGTTCAGGCGCAGGGACGAGAGCATTCGCTGGCATTGACCCTGCCGGCGCTCTCGACCCTGATGCTCAAGCTCGCCGCATGATGACGCGAGCACGCCGCGCCACCGGAGCCGTCGCGCCATGACGCGGATCGGCCGCGCCGACGGACGCATGCGCGCGGTGATCGACGCCGTGCGGCCGTCGATCGATGGCGGACGCTTCGCCGCCAAGCGCATCGTCGGCGCCGACATGGTGGTCGAGGCCGACTGCTTCACCGACGGCCACGACGCCTTGCGCGTGATGCTGCGCTGGCGCGCCGAAGGCGACGAGCGCTTCGCCGAAAGCGAGATGGCGGCGCTCGGCAACGACCTCTGGCGGGGCAGCTTTCCCTTGCGCGCGGTCGGCCGCTACGGCTATGCGGTGGCGGCCTGGGTCGATCATTTCCTCTCCTGGCGGCTCGAGCTCGAGCGCCGCGTCGACGCCGACGACATCCGCATCGCCGCACAGGTCGGCGCCGTCCTGATCGACGACGCCGCGAAGCGCGCACAGGGCGCCGACCGCAAGGCGCTGATCGCCTGGGCAGCGCAGCTGCGCCGCGACGCGGCCGGGGAAGGCGGCGTCGGGCGGCTCAAGGAGGTCGCCCTCGACGAAGAGGGCGGCCGCATCGCCGCGCTCTATCCCGACCGCAGCCTGCAGACGATCTGGGGTCCCGAGCTGCCGCTCGTCGCCGATCGCGAGCGGGCGCAGTTCAGTGCGTGGTACGAGCTCTTCCCGCGCTCGACGGCAGCCGAGCCGGGACGCCACGGCACCTTCAAGGACGTGGAGGCGCGCCTGCCCTACGTCGCCGCGCTGGGCTTCGACGTGCTGTACTTTCCGCCGATCCATCCGGTCGGCCGGGTCAAGCGCAAGGGCCGCAACAACGCGCTCGCGGCCGGCGAGGGCGATGTCGGCAGCCCGTGGGCGATCGGCGCCGAGGAGGGCGGGCACACTGCGATCCTGCCCGAGCTCGGTACGCTCGACGACTTCCGCCACCTCGTCGCCGCAGCGGCCGGGCACGGCCTCGAGATCGCGCTCGACATCGCCTTCCAGTGCGCCCCCGACCACCCGTGGGTCAGGCAGCATCCGAGCTGGTTTCGCATGCGGCCCGACGGCAGCGTCCAGTACGCCGAGAACCCGCCCAAGAAATACCAGGACATCTACCCGTTCAACTTCGAGACCGAGGACTGGCGCGACCTCTGGAACGCGCTGAAAGACGTGTTCGAGTACTGGATCGAGCAGGGCGTGACGATCTTTCGCGTCGACAACCCGCACACCAAGTCGTTCGCCTTCTGGGAATGGGTGATCGGCGATCTGAAGCGAGCCCACCCGTGCCTCATCTTCCTCGCCGAGGCGTTCACGCGACCGAAGGTGATGCACCGCCTCGCCAAGGCGGGCTACACCCAGTCGTACACCTACTTCACGTGGCGCAGCACCAAGCGCGAGCTGGTCGAGTACTTCACCGAGCTGAGCGCCGACGAGAGCCGCGAGTATTTCCGGCCCAACGCCTGGCCGAACACCCCCGATATCCTGCACGAGCAGCTGCACGGCGGGCGCAGGCCGATGTTCATGACCCGCTTCCTCCTCGCCGCGACCCTGGCGGCGAACTACGGCATCTACGGGCCGGCCTACGAATTGCTGGAAGGCACGCCGCGCGAGCCCGGCAGCGAGGAGTACCGTGATTCCGAGAAGTATCAGTTGCGTCACTGGAACATGGCGAGCGAGGGAAACCTCGTCGAGTTCATCACGCGGGTCAACCGCATCCGGCGCGAGAACCCGGCGCTGCACGACGACTGGAATCTCGTCTTCTGCCCGATCGACAACGACCAGCTCGTCGCCTACGCCAAGAAGAGCGGCGACAACGTCGTCGTCTGCGTCGTCAACCTCGACCCGGATCACGCCCAGTCCGGCTGGCTCGAGCTCGACCTCGCCGCGCTCGGCGTCGAAGGCACGTCGTACCAGATGCACGACATGCTGAGCGATCAGCACTTCTTCTGGGAAGGTCCGCGCAACTTCGTGCTGCTCGATCCGAACAAGCTGCCGGCGCACGTGATGCGCCTGGTGCCGCGCCCGCGCAGCGAGCTCGACTTCGGTTGAGCCCACCCGTCGCCATGAACAAGCCCCTGGCCCAGTCGGAGCTCGCCGCGGCGAAGGAAGCCGTGACGGCGCCGCCGGACGATCCGCTCTGGTACCGCGACGCCGTCATCTACCAGCTCAACGTCAAGGCCTTCTTCGACTCCGACGACGACGGCTACGGCGACTTCAAGGGCGTCGCCGCCAAGCTCGACTACGTGCGCGACCTCGGCGTCAACACGATCTGGCTGATGCCCTTCTACCCGTCGCCCCTGCGCGACGACGGCTACGACATCGCGGGCTACGACGACGTCCACCCGCAATACGGCAGCCTCGACGACTTCCGGCTGATGCTCGCGGCGGCGCACCAGCGCGGCCTCAAGGTCATCACCGAGCTGGTCATCAATCACACCTCGGACCAGCACCCCTGGTTCCAGGCAGCGCGGGCGGCGGCGCCCGGATCGCCCGAGCGCGACTTCTATGTCTGGAGCGACACCGACCAGAAGTACCTCGGCACGCGCATCATCTTCACCGACACCGAGACCTCCAACTGGACCTGGGACCCGGTCGCCAAGGCGTACTTCTGGCATCGCTTCTTCAGCCACCAGCCGGACCTCAACTTCGACAACCCGAAGGTGATGGAGGCGGTGCTCGACACCATGCGCTTCTGGCTCGACATGGGGGTCGACGGCTTCCGGCTCGACGCCATTCCCTACCTGGTCGAGCGCGACGGCACCACCAACGAGAACCTGCCCGAGACGCACGCCGTCATCAAGAAGCTGCGTGCCGCCATCGACGCCGAGTACAAGAACCGCTTCCTGCTCGCCGAGGCGAACATGTGGCCGGAGGACGTGCGCGAGTACTTCGGCGACGGTGACGAATGCCACATGGCGTACCACTTCCCGCTGATGCCGCGCATGTACATGGCGATCGCCCAGGAAGACCGCCATCCGATCGTCGAGATCATGCAGCAGACGCCCGAGATCCCGGCCGGCTGCCAGTGGGCGATCTTCCTGCGCAACCACGACGAGCTGACGCTCGAGATGGTGACGAGCAAGGAGCGCGACTACATGTACAACATGTACGCCGCCGACAAGCGGGCCCGCATCAACCTGGGCATCCGCCGCCGCCTGGCGCCGCTGATGGAAAACGACGTCGACCGCGTCAAGCTGATGAACGGGATGCTGCTGTCGATGCCGGGCTCGCCGATCATCTACTACGGCGACGAGATCGGCATGGGCGACAACGTCTTCGTCGGCGATCGCAACGGCGTGCGCACGCCGATGCAGTGGAGCCCCGACCGCAACGCCGGCTTCTCGCGCGCCGACCCGCAGCGCCTCTACCTGCAGCCCATCATGGACGCGGTATACGGCTACGAGGCGCTCAACGTCGAGTCGCAGTCGCGCGACGCCAGCTCGCTGCTCAACTGGACCAAGCGCATGCTGGCGGTGAGGAAGACGAGCCATGCCTTCGGCCGCGGCCGCCGCGTCTTCATCAAGCCCGGCAACCGCAAGATCCTCGCCTACCTGAGCGAGTACGAGGACGACACGATCCTGGCCGTCTTCAACCTGTCGCGCGCGGCCCAGCCGGTCGAGCTCGACCTCTCGGGCTACAAGGGTCGTGTGCCGGTCGAGATGCTCGGCCGCACCTCGTTTCCGCCGATCGGCGAGCTGCCCTACCTGCTGACGCTGCCCTCCTACGGCTTCTACTGGTTCCGGCTTTCCGCCGACGCCGCCGTGCCGTCGTGGCACCAGGAGGGCGTGGCCCTGCAGGATCGGCCGACGCTCGTCCTGTTCGACGGCTGGACGAGCTTTTTCCGCGATCGCGTCATGCCGTGGCGGATGGGCATGGCCGAGCGCATGCGCGCCCAGTTCGAGTCCGACACGCTGCCGCGCTTCATCGAGATCCAGCGCTGGTACGCGGCCAAGGGCACGCCCGTGACGCGCGCCCGCGTGGTCGACCACGCGGTGTGGGAAGCGGAGGGCTCGAGCTGGATGCTGCCGCTCCTCGAGCTCGACGGCCCGGCCGAAGCGCAGTCGTACTTCCTGCCGCTCGCCCTCGGCTGGGAAGAGGTCGACGAGGAGCGCATGAACGCGCTCGTGCCGGCAGCGCTTGCCAAGGTGCGCCAGCAGGCCAACGTCGGCGTCATGGGCGACGCGTTCTACGACGAGGCGTTCTGCCGCGCCCTGGTCCGTGCGATCGGCACCGGGCTCGACCTGCCGACGGCCGCCGGTCGACTCCACTTCAGGCCGACGACGGCGTTCAGGGCGCGCGCCCTCGACCTCGACGCACTCCCTGTCTCGCGCCCGGGCGCCGCCAGCAGCAACACCATCGTCACCTTCGGCGAGACGCTCTTCCTGAAAGGCTACCGGCGCGTCCGCAGCGGCGTGAATCCCGAGCTCGACATGGGCCGCTTCCTGACCGACGTCGTCGGCTTCGCGAACTGCGTGCCGGTGCTCGGCGCGCTCGAATACACCGGCAACGGCGGCCGCCTGGTCACGCTGGCACTGGTCCAGGCCTACGTCGCCAACCAGGGCGACGGCTGGGACTACACGCTCGGCTACCTCGGCCGCTTTCTCGAGGGCCTGCGCACGGGAGGCGCCACCGTGGGCCACGATGCGCACGGCGGTTTCCTCGCGCTGATCGCGACGCTCGGCGCGCGCACCGCCGAACTGCACCTCGCCCTGGCCAGGCGCACCGGCGACCCGGCCTTCGACCCCGAGCCGCTCGCCGCGAGCGACGTCGCGGCCTATCACGCGCGGGCGAGCGCGGAGATGGCCGCGACCCTGGCGCTGCTGCAGCAGCGCGCGGCCCAGCTGCCGGCACCGACGCGGGCCGACGCCCAGGCCGTGCTCGCGCGTGGCGAGAGCCTGGTCGCGCGCGTGGCCGGCGCAGGTGGCGCGGCCGCGCCTCCGGTCGCCGGGCTGAAGACCCGCTACCACGGAGACTTCCACCTCGGCCAGGTCCTCGTCACCGGCAACGACTTCGTCATCATCGACTTCGAGGGCGAGCCGGCTCGCAGCTTCGAGGAGCGGCGCGCCAAGAGCTCGCCGCTGCGCGACGTCGCCGGCATGCTGCGCTCGTTCGACTATGCCCGCTGGTCGGCACTGAAGACGCACGCTCACGACGCCGACGAGATCGCACGACTGGAACCGGCGCTGCGCGAGTGGGAGCAGCTCACCCGCGGCGCCTTCCTCGACGCATATGCGCGCACGTCGGCGAGCGGGGTTGCGGGCGCCACGCTCGACGCCGGCCTGCTCGCCCTGTTCGAGCTCGAGAAGGCGATGTACGAGCTGCGCTACGAGCTCAACAACCGCGTCGACTGGGCGCAGGTGCCGCTGCAGGGCATCCTCGGCCTGGCCGACGCGAGCCCTGCGCGCTGAGCCGCAGCAGCGGCGTCGGCCACATCATCCGCAAGGGGAGCGAACATGCAGAGCGTCGACATCCTTCTCGAGCCCGTACGGGCGATCCTCTATCAGATCGGCGCCTTCCTGCCGCGCCTGCTCATCGCCGCGGTCGTCGTCATCGGCGGCTGGCTGATCGCCAAGGTCGCACGCTTCGCGGTGACCCGGGCGCTGCGCGCGGTCAACTTCAACATCCTCACCGAGCGTGCCGGGCTCGACACCTTCCTGCGCCAGGGCGGCGTCGCAGGCGACACGACGACGATCTTCGGCTGGCTCGTCTACTGGCTGGTCATCCTGGCGGCGCTCCTGATCGCCTTCAACGGCCTGGGCCTGACCTACATCACCGACCTGCTGAGCCGCATCGTCTGGTTCGTTCCGAACGTGTTCGTGGCGCTTCTCGTGATCGCCTTCGGCTCCTACTTCGCGCGCTTCGTCGGCGACACCGTCATGGCGTACTGCCGCAACATCAAGCTGCAGGACGCCGTCTTCCTCGGCAAGCTGGCGCAGTACGCGATCATGGTCTTCGTGATCCTCATCGCGCTCGACCAGATCAAGGTCGGCGGCGACATCGTCCGCGAAAGCTTCCTCGTCATCCTCGCCGGCATCGTCTTCGCGCTCGCCCTGGCCTTCGGTCTCGGCGGCAAGGACTGGGCGGCCGAGCGGATCGAGCGCTGGTGGCCGCGCGAGAAGAAGGTCAGGGACCGGATCGACGACCTTTGAAGACCCCTTTGCCGCGTCGCGACGCGGCCCACTCCGACGGCGGCTCCGACCGCCGGAGCCTTCCATGAGAACGAACGATCTGATCAGCGCGGTGTGGCCGGGCAGGCCCTATCCGCGCGGTGCCCACTGGGACGGCCAGGGCGTCAACTTTGCCGTCTTCTCGAACCACGCCGAGCAGGTCGAGCTGTGCCTGTTCGACGTGCGCGGGCGGCGCGAGCGCCAGCGCATCGTGATGCGCGAGCGGACCGACGACGTCTGGCACTGCTACCTGCCCGAGGCGCGGCCGGGGCTGGCCTACGGCTATCGCATGCACGGCCCCTACCGTCCGGAGGAAGGGCATCGCTTCAACCCCAACAAGCTGCTCGTCGACCCCTACGCCAAGGACCTGATCGGCGCCTTGCGCTGGAGCGACGCGCTCTACGGCTACACCGTCGGCAGCAAGCGGGCGGACCTCTCTTTCGACCGGCGCGACAGCGCGCCCTTCATGCCCAAGTGCCGCGTCCTCGAGCCGGCGTTCACCTGGGGCGACGAGCGCAAGCCCGAGGTGCCCTGGCAGGACATGGTGATCTACGAGATGCACGTGCGCGGCTTCACGATGACCCATCCCGACGTGCCCGAGGCCGTGCGGGGCACCTACGCGGCGCTCGGTTCGGCGCCGGTCGTCGACTACCTGAAGCGGCTGGGCGTCACCACCGTCGAGCTGCTGCCGGTGCACGCCTTCGTCGACGACCGGCAGCTGCTCGAGAAGGGCCTGCGCAACTACTGGGGCTACAACACGCTGGCCTTCTTCGCGCCCGAGATGCGCTACAGCGCGTCCGGCAAGGTGAAGGAGTTCAAGACGATGGTGAGGTCGCTGCACGCGGCCGGCATCGAGGTGCTGCTCGACGTCGTCTACAACCATACCTGCGAGGGCAACCAGCTCGGCCCCACGCTGTCGATGCGGGGCCTCGACAACGCCTCCTACTACATCGGCAACCGCGAGCAGCCTCGCTTCTACGACGACTTCACCGGCTGCGGCAACACCGTCAACCTCGAGCACCCGCGGGCCCTGCAGCTCGTGATGGATTCGCTGCGCTACTGGGTCGAGGAGATGCACGTCGACGGCTTCCGCTTCGACCTCGCGGCAGCGTTGGCACGCGAGGACGGCAAGGTCGAGGACCTCGGCGGCTTCTTCGACACGATCCGCCAGGACCCCGTGCTCAATCGCGTCAAGCTGATCGCCGAGCCCTGGGACCTCGGCGACGGCGGCTACCAGGTCGGCAAGTTCCCGGCCGG
>JBBSBZ010000105.1:0-10665 GCA_038250795.1 Burkholderiales bacterium
CGTTCGCGATCGACCTGGTCACGGGCTCGGCCCGCACCGCGTCGGGGCTGCGCCACGCGATGTCGAACTCGTTCGCCTTCGGCGGCACGAACGCCGTGCTGATCGCGTCGCGCGGCTAGGGCTGCCTCGCGCGGTCCGCGCCGCCGCAGGCCTCAGGCGGCGGCCACGGCCCGAGGCGGCGGCGCTTCGCGCCGGCGCCGCTGCAGCCAGGCGACCAGGCCGAGGACGAGCAGAGCCGGCACGAACAGCCACTCCTTGGCCGGTCGCGACCGTGCCGTCTCGACGCCGGTGATCATGAAGCCCTGCTCGAAGCCGGCCTTGTCGGCGGCGCTGTTGAGGCCCACCGACATCACCTGCGTGCCACCCGGCAGCGCCATGACGCGAAGCCCCGCACCGGCCATGCGCTGGGCGCCCGTGCCGGCATCGCCGAGCGGCAGCAGCACCGTCTTCTTTACATCCTTGCCTTCGAGCGTCGTCCCCTCGATGCGAACCCGCAGCCGCGTGTCCGCCGGCGCCGCCGCCGCGCGCTCGACGAGGGAGGCACCCGGCGCCAGCTCGAACGGCGGCTCGACGAGATCGAGCCAGAAGCCGGGCCGCAGCAGGGTGAAGGTGACGACGAGCAGAAGCGCCGACTCCCACCAGCGGCTCCTAGCCAGGAACCAGCCCTGCGAGCCGGCCGCGAAGGCGAGCATCGCCGCGATCGCGGCGGCAACGACGAGCACGAACTGCCACCACGAGTCGATGCCGATCATCAGCAACTGTGGGTTGAAGATGAACATGAAGGGCAGGATCGCGGTGCGGCTCGAATACCAGAAGGCGGTGATGCCCGTCCTGATGGGGTCGGCCCGCGAGATCGCGGCTGCGGCGAACGAAGCGAGGCCGACCGGCGGCGTCACGTCGGCCATCAGCCCGAAGTAGAAGACGAACATGTGCACCGCGACCAGCGGCACGACCAGCCCCGACTGCGCGCCGAGCTCGACCACGACCGGCGCCATCAGCGTCGAGACGACGATGTAGCTCGCCGTCGTCGGCATGCCCATGCCGAGGACGAGGCAGACGAAGGCCACGAGCAGCAGCATCGCCATGATGTTGCCGGCCGAGACGACTTCGACGAACTCGGTCATCACGAGCCCGAGCCCCGTGACCGAGACGGTGCCGACGATGATGCCCGCGGCTGCCGTGGCGAGGGCGATGCCGATCATGTTGCGGGCGCCCTTCTCGAGGCCGTCGAGCAGATCGTCCATGCCCGCGCGCAGCCGCGTCAGTGGCTGCGCCTCGCCGCGGAAGAAGGCCAGCAGCGGCCGCTGGGTGAGCAGGATGGCGACGAGCAGCACGGTCGCGTAGAACGCCGAGAGGCCGGGCGAGAGCTCCTCGACGAGCAGTGCCCAGACGAGGACGACGATCGGCAGCAGGTAATGCAGGCCGGCAAGCAGCGTTTCCTTCAGCGGCGGCAGCACGAGCACCGGCGCGTTCGGGTCGTCGATGGCGAGGTCGGGCTCCTTCGCGACCTGGCGCACGAGCAGCACGAAGGCCGTGGCGAGCAGGGCCAGCACGAACCAGGAGGCGCCGGCGCCGAGGAGCGGCTTCAGCCAGCCGAGTCCGTAGTAGACGACGTTGCCGACGATGACGATCCCGGCCAGCGTCATCGCCACGCCGGCCAGCCGCTTCCAGCCGGAGACGCCACGCGCCGCCGGGATCCCTTCGATGCCCGCCTTGCAGGCCTCGAGATGGACGATGTAGAACAGGGCGATGTAGGAAATGATCGCCGGCAGGAACGCGTTGCGGACGATCTCGGAATAGGGAACGCCGACGTACTCGGCCATCAGGAAGGCCGCGGCACCCATCACCGGCGGCATGATCTGGCCGTCGACGCCGGCCGCGACCTCGATCGCACCGGCCTTCTCGGCCGAGTAGCCGACCCGCTTCATCAGCGGGATGGTGAAGGTGCCGCAGGTCACCACGTTGGCGACCGACGAGCCCGAGATCATGCCCATCAGGCCCGACGAGACGACGGCCGCCTTCGCCGGGCCGCCGCGCATGTGACCGAGCAGCGCGAACGCGACCTTGATGAAGTAGTTGCCGGCGCCTGCCTTCTCGAGGAGCGAACCGAACAGCACGAACAGGAAGATGTAGCTCGCCGAGACGCCGAGGGCGACACCGAACACGCCCTCGGTGCTGAGCCAGAAATGGGAGACCGCCTTGCTCAGCGAAACGCCCTTGTGCGCGATCACGTCGGGCATGTGCGGCCCGGCGAACGCGTAGATCAGCATCAGGATGGCGATGATCGCCAGCGGCGGCCCGACCACGCGGCGCGTCGCCTCGAGCAGCAGGATCATCCCCGCGACGGCGGCGACCACGTCCATCGTCGTCGGCTGGCCCGGGCGCGTCGAGATCTCGCGGTAGAAGAGGAAGAGGTAGGCGCCGCAGAAGGCGGCAAGCGCGGCCAGCACCCAGTCCTGCAGCGGAATGCGGTCGCGCGGCGAACGCTTGGCGAACGGGAACGCCAGGAAGGCCAGGAACAGGCCCAGGCCGAGATGCAGCGAGCGCATCTCGGTCGAGTTGAGAACGAAGGCGTTGAAGGTGAACGGCAGCGGCGAGGCGTACCAGAGCTGCAGCAGCGACCACGCCAGGCAGGTCCAGGCGACGACCTTCGCCGGCAGCCCGGAGGGCGAGCGCCCTCCGAGGTCGGCTTCCTGGACGAGGGTCGCCGCCCGTGCGTCGGCGTCGGAGCTGGCGGCGTCGCGAGTCATGGTACTGATACCGCCGCGCCGCCTACTTCATCCAGCCCTTTTCGCGGTAGTAGCGCAGCGCGCCTTCGTGGATGGGCGCCGAGAGGCCGTCCTTGATCATGTTCTTCGCATCGAGATGGGCGAACGCCGGGTGCAGCTTCTTGAACTCGTCGAGGTTCTCGAACACCGCCTTGGTGATGGTGTAGACGACATCGGCCGAAACCTTCGACGAGGTCACCATCGTCGCCAGCACGCCGTAGGTGGGTGTCGGCTGCGGGTTGTTGGCGTAGAGGCCGCCGGGAATCGAGACCTTGGCGTAGTACGGGTGCTTGGCGACGAGGCCGTCGATGGCGGCGTCGACCAGCGGCACGAGCCTGGCGCCGCAGGTCGTGGTCGGGTCCTGGATGTTCGCCGACGGATGGCCGACGCCGTAGAAGAAGGCATCGATCTTGTTGTCGCACAGTGCCGGGCCGTGCTCGTCGGCCTTCAGTTCCGAGGCGAGCGCGAAGTCGGAGGTCTTCATGCCTTCGGCGGCAAGCAGCTCGTCCATCGCCGAGCGCGTGCCCGAGCCGGGGTTGCCGACGTTGACGCGCTTGCCCTTCAGGTCGCTGAACTTGGTGATGTTCGCTTCCTTGCGCGCGACCAGCGTGAACGGCTCGGGGTGGACGGAAAAGACGGCGCGCAGGTCCTTGTCGGCCTCCTTGAACGAGCCGGCGCCGTTATAGGCCTGGTACTGCACATCGGACTGGGCCATGCCGAAGTCGAGCTCGCCCGCCTTGATGGCGTTGACGTTGTAGACCGAGCCGCCGGTCGATTCGACCGAGCAGCGGATGCCGGTCTTGGCGCGGTCCTTATTGACGAGCCGGCAGATCGAGCCGCCGACGGCGTAGTAGACGCCGGTGACGCCGCCGGTGCCGATGGTGACGAACTTCTGCTGCGCGGCCGCAGGCAGCGGAGCGGCCAGGGCCGCGGCAAGAGCACCGAGCGGAATCAGGGCCGCGAGCCGGCGTCGCGCCGAAGGGGCGTGGGATCGTGTCATCGAAGTTCTCCTCGTGAGGGTGGGCAGGAATCCGCGTCAAGGCGGCGATCGAGAAAGAGGTTGCGCGTCGCCTCGACGTTCGCAGGATGAAGGCCGAGAGCCGCGAGCGCGCGGCGGCAGGCGGCCACCAGCGCAGGATTGTCGTCGGCCGGCGCGCCCGACTCGCGCCGCAGATTGTTCTCGAAGCCGACGCGCGCGTGGCCGCCGAGCAGCGCGGCCGTGACGACGCAGCGCAGCTCGGCCGGCCCGAAGGCGCAGACCGACCACGGCCAGCCCGCCGGCAGCGCGGCGGCCAGGGGCGGCAGCTCGCCCGGCCGGCCGGCGCGCTGCTCGGCGTACGAGCCGAGCACGAACAGCACATGCGGCGTGCGCTGCGGCACTCTGCCTTCGGCATGCAGCTGCATGAAACGCGCGAGGTCGGCCGCGTCGTAGACGATGTACTGCACCAGCGCGCCGCGCTCGTGGAGCTCGGCGAGAAAGGCGGCGGCCTCGTCGGCGAGGGCTTCGTCGCGCCAGAGTTCGCGCACGGCCAGCGACAGGGCCTCGGGCGCGAGCGCCCGCGCATGGGCCATCTGCTCGGCCGGGCCGTAACGGCCGCCGGCTTCGGTCGTCACCTGCAGGAGAAGGCGATCGCCGACCCGGTCGCGGATCGCGTCGATCGCAGCGCGGTATCGATCGGCTTCGAGGCTGTGCCTGCCGTCGGCGTCGCGAACATGCAGGTGCAGCATGGAGGCGCCGGCCTCGAGGGAATCGGCGGCGCACTCGGCGAGCTCGGCCGGCGTGATCGGCAGCCGCGCGTGGTCGGCCTTGCCCCGGCGCGCCCCGTTCGGCGCGACCGCGATCGCCACGTCCTGCGGCACGGCAGCTTCGATCATGCGTGCTGTGTCTGCGTGGCCGACGCTTCGCGTGTGCCCGGGAGACCGGTGATCGCCGCGTCGACGGAGGCGCCGAGGCGCTCGACGATCTCGTCGATCTCCTCCGGCGAACTGATGAAAGGCGGCGCGAGCAGCACGTGATCGCCGAGCCGGCCGTCGATCGTGCCGCCCGAGGGGTAGACCATCAGGCCGCGCGCCATGGCCTCGGCCTTGATGCGGGCGTGCAGCTTCAGCGACGGCTCGAAAGGACGCTTGCTCGCGCGATCGGCGACGAGCTCGATGGCCATGAAGAGGCCGCGGCCGCGGATGTCGCCCACCGACTCGTGCGCGTCGAAGCGCTCGTGCAGCCGCCGGGCGAGCCGCGCGCCCAGCGTGCCGACCGCATCGAGCAGCCGGTCGCGCACGATCACGCGCTGCACCGCCAGCGCCGCGGCGCAAGCGACCGCATGCCCGAGGTAGGTGTGGCCATGCTGGAACAGGCCACTGCCGCGTTCGAGGGCCTCGACGATCTTTCGCTGCGCGATGACGGCACCGATCGGCTGGTAGCCGCCGCCGAGACCCTTGGCGATGGTGATCAGATCGGGCGCGATGCCTTCCTGCGCGCTCGCGTAATGGGCGCCGGTGCGCCCCATGCCGCACATGACCTCGTCGGCAATGAAGAGCACGCCATGGCGTTCGCACACTTCCTTGACGCGACGGAAGTAGCCGGGCACCGGCGGGATCGCGCCCGAGGTCGCGCCGCCGACGATCTCGGCCACGAAGGCGATCACCGTCTCCGGGCCGAGCCGCTGCAGCGTGCTCTCGAGCTCCTGCGCCAGGCGTTCGCCGTAGGCCTCCGGGGTCTCGTCATCGCGCCGGTCGCGGTATTCGTAGCAGGGCGAAACGTGCGCGACGTCGATCAGCAGCGGCGCGAACTGGCGGCGCCGCCATTCGTTGCCGCCGACCGCGAGCGCACCCAGCGTGTTGCCGTGATAGCTCTGTCGCCGGGCGACGAACTGCGTGCGTTGCGGCTGGCCGATCTCGACGAAATACTGGCGTGCCAGTTTCAGCGCCGCCTCCATCGCCTCCGAGCCGCCCGACACGAAATAGACGTGCGAGCTGCCCGCCGGCGCAGCGGCGAGCAGGTGGTCGGCGAGCGCTTCCGCGGGCTCGCTCGTGAAGAAGCTCGTGTGCGCGTAGGCCAGCTTGTCGATCTGCGCATGCATCGCGGCGACGACGTCGGGGTGGCCATGGCCGAGGCAGGAGACGGCCGCGCCGCCGGAGGCGTCGAGGTATTCCCGCCCTTCGGAGTCGACGATCGTGATGCCGCGGCCGGAGACGGCGACCGGTGGCGTGCGGGCGAGCTGGCGGTGCAGGATGTGCGTCATGGCAGGCGGCAGTGTCGGGGCGCGTCCGGGAGGTGGCAATCGAATATTTCCCCAGTCCGCAAGGCGCGGATGCCGCGCCCGCCCGCCCTATTGCTCGATCACGTCGGCGCCGGCCGGAGGCGTGAAGCGAAAGGCGTCGGCAGCGATCGGCACGTTGGCCGAAAAGCCCTCGAAACGCAGGAGCGACGTCTGGCCGAAGCTGTCGTGGATCTCGATCGCGGCGAGGTCCTTCCCCTTGAAGCCCACGCCCACCGACTGGAACGCGCCGTCCTTCGCCTTCGGCCGGGCTTCGGCCCACTCGAGGCCGTCCCTGGGCGGAAGGTTCGACAGGTCGAAATCCCTGTCCAGCGAGCCGCCGGCGAGGAGCGCGGCCGGTGTCGCCCCGAGCGCGGTGCCGAGCTTCCTCGAGCTCACCTGGTTCAGGTCCGCGTCGTAGATCCAGACCTTCTCGCCGTCGCCGACGATGATCTGCTCGAAGGGCTTGGCGTAGACGAAGCGAAAGCGGTTCGGGCGCGAGAACTCGAAGCTGCCGGTGGAGGACTTCTTCTTCACGCCGTCGGGCGAAGTGACGGTCTGCGTGAACTGAGCGCGGCCGCTCTTCACGTCGCGGACGAAGCCGCGCAGCGTCTCCACCGGATCCGCATGGGCGATCGCCGTGACGATCAGCGCTGCCGCGCACAGCGCAGCACGTGCGAGGCGCCTCATTCCGCGCGCGCCGGCACGAGGATGTCGCGGTTGCCGTTGGTCGCCATGCCCGATACGAGCCCGGATTTCTCCATTTGTTCCAGCAATCGCGCCGCGCGGTTGTAGCCGATGCGCAGATGGCGCTGGACGAGCGAGATCGACGCGCGCCGGTGCTGCAGCACGATGCCGACCGCCTGGTCGTACATCGGATCGTTCTCGCCGCTCGCGCCGCCGGCCTCCCCGGGTGCGTCGCCGCCGTCGCCGTCGAGGACGCCGCCTTCGAGAATGCCCTCGATGTAGTTGGGCTCGCCCTGGCTCTTCAGGTAGGCGACGACACGATGCACCTCCTCATCGCTCACGAAGGCGCCGTGGACACGGATCGGCGTGCCGCTGCCCGACGGCAGGTAGAGCATGTCGCCCATGCCGAGCAGCGCCTCGGCACCCATCTGGTCGAGGATGGTGCGCGAGTCAATCTTGCTCGACACCTGGAACGACAGGCGGGTCGGAATGTTGGCCTTGATCAGGCCGGTGATGACGTCGACGCTCGGCCGCTGCGTCGCCAGGATCAGGTGCACGCCGGAAGCGCGCGCCTTCTGCGCGAGGCGCGCGATCAGCTCCTCGATCTTCTTGCCGACGACCATCATCAGGTCGGCCAGCTCGTCGATGACGACGACGATGAAGGGCAGCCGCTCGAGCGGCTCGGGCGATTCCGGCGTCAGGCTGAACGGGTTGCCGATCGACTCGCCCTTCTCCTTCGCCTCGGCGATCTTCTTGTTGTAGCTGGCGAGATTCCTCACGCCCATCTTGCTCATCAGCTTGTAGCGCCGCTCCATCTCGCCGACGCCCCAGTTGAGCGCGTTGGCGGCCTGCTTCATGTCGGTGACGACCGGGCAGAGCAGGTGCGGGATGCCCTCGTAGACGCTCATCTCGAGCATCTTCGGATCGATCAGGATCAGGCGCACGTCGCGCGCCTCGGCCTTGTAGAGCAGCGACAGGATCATCGCGTTGATGCCGACCGACTTGCCCGCACCGGTCGTTCCCGCGACCAGGCAGTGCGGCATCTTCTGCAGATCGGCGACGATGGGGTTGCCGACGATGTCCTTGCCCAGGCCGATGGTGAGCTGCGAGCCCGAATCGGCGTAGGCCTGCGAGCCCAGCACTTCCGAGAGACGGATCGTCTGCCGCTTGGCATTGGGCAGCTCGAGCGCCATCGTCGTCTTGCCGGGAATCGTCTCGACGACGCGGATCGAGACGAGACTCAGCGACCGCGCCAGGTCCTTGGCCAGACTCACGACCTGCGCACCCTTGACGCCGACCGCCGGCTCGATCTCGTAGCGCGTGATCACCGGGCCCGGCGAGGCGGCGACGACGCGCACCTCGACGCCGAAGTCCTTCAGGCGCTTCTCGATCAGGCGCGAGGTCATCTCGAGCGAATCGGCGCTCACCGATTCGACCCGCTGCGGCGCCGAGTCGAGGAGGTCGACCTGCGGCAGCTTGGTGTCGACGAGCTCGGAAAACAGGGGCTTCTGGCGCTCCTTCACGACCCGCGTGCTCTTCGGCACGTCGACCAGCGTCGGCTCGATCACGAGCGGCAGGTGCTGCTCCTGCAGCTCGTGCTCGACGACGAGCACCTCGTCGCGCTCGCGCATCGCCTCCGCGCCGAGGCGCGCGTCCTCGGCCCGCTCGATGCGCTCGACGCGGCGCGTGCGCAGGTGCTCGACCCATGCGCCGATCGCGTCGGCAACACGCAGCCACGAGAAGCGAAAGGCCAGCGACAGCCCGGCGACGAGGGCGGCGATCCAGAGCACGCCGGAGCCGGCGAAGCCGAGCAGGCTCTGGCTCGACTTGCCCAGCAGGAGACCGATCACGCCACCCGCGTTGCCGCCCGCGACCTGCGCTTCCCATTGATAGAGGCGCGTCCACTCGAGCGAGGCGCTGGCGGCGACCAGGAGGGCGAGTCCGAGCGCCGTCGCCCACGCCGGAAGTTGTGTCGTCCCGGCACTGTCGGGCGAACCGCTCGATGCACGCAGCGACCTCGCGAGCGCGCCGAGCCAGGCCCGCGCGCCGACCAGCACGGCCCACCAGACCGAATAGCCGGCGAGGAAGAAGGCGAGGTCGGACAGCCACGCGCCGACGATGCCCGCGCCGTTGCGGATCGCGCTGCCGTCGCCCGAGGTCGAGAAGCCCGGATCGCCGGCGTGGTGGGTCGAGAGTGCGAGGACGGCAAGCAGCCACACGACGGCGCCGACGAGAAGCGCGGCCTGAGTGCGCCAGTCGGGCGCGGCGCCAGAGCCTTCGCGCCGAGCCGCCGACGCTTCGGCGCCGTCGGCGCGCAGCGAACCGAGAGGAAAAGTCATCCCGGGATTGTCACCGCTCGACGCATCTCAAAGCGGGCCCGAAGGACCCGGCCCCTCCCGCCCGGCGGGAGGGGAGCGCAGCGGGGAGGGTGCAGCCCTGAAAGCGGAGCAACTGACCGGCGTCAGCCGGTCAGTTGCTCCTTGATGATCACCCAGCCGTTCTCCTGGGTCTGGACCATGCCGCGGCCTTCGAGATCCTTCATGACCCTGCTCACCATCTCGCGCGAGGCGCCGACGACCTTGGCGAGGTCCTGGCGCGAGACCTTGTTGCGGATGATCTTCACCTCGCCTTCCATCTCCGACATGTCGAGCAGCGTGCGCGCGACCCGTCCGTAGACGTCGAGGAGGGCGAGCGACTCGATCTGCCGGTCGGCGCTGCGCAGGCGCTGGACCAGGCCGCGCATGATCGCGTAGGAGAGACTCGAGTTCTCCGGCAGGCAGCGCGCGAACTCGGCGCGGCCGAGGATCAGCATGTCGGTCTGGACCTCGGCGCGCACGGTGGCCGAATGCGGCTCGTTGTCGATCAGGCTCATCTCGCCGACGTAGTCGCCCGACTGCAGCACGGCCAGGATGACCTCGCGGCCGCGCGAGTCGGCGGTGAGGACCCGCGCCCGGCCGGTGAGCAGGATGAAGAGCGCGTTGGACTTCTTGCCGTGCTCGACGACGATCTCGCCGCGTCTGAAGCGGCGCTTGACGACGCTGTCCGCGATGCCCTGGGCCTGTTCGTTCGTCAGCAACGAGAACAACGGCACGCGCCGGATGAGATCGAGATTCGAGAGCATCGCCATCGCAGGAGCCTTTCTTGTTGCGGACCCGTCACCGCCGCCGTGCAAGACCTCACGCGGCACGGAGTGAGGCTATTGTCACCATTACGCGCTTCGATGGCACCCGGATTCGACCTCATGGCAGACTCGCTGCGGCGCCACGACCACACCTCCCTTCCCTTCGCCTTCGATTGATGCCATGCCACTGCCCACCCATCACGCCGGTGTCCTGATCCTCGGGTCGGGCCCGGCCGGCTACACGGCGGCGATCTACGCGGCGCGCGCGAACCTGAAGCCGATGCTCGTCACCGGCATCGCCCAGGGCGGCCAGCTCATGACGACGACCGACGTCGACAACTGGCCGGCCGACGTCGACGGCGTGATGGGGCCCGACCTGATGCAGCGCTTCCTGAAGCACGCCGAGCGCTTCGACACCCGCATCGTGTTCGACCACATCAACCAAGTCGACCTGGCACGCCGGCCGTTCGTGCTGCGGGGCGACTCGGCGGAGTACACCTGCGATGCACTCATCATCGCCACCGGCGCTTCGGCGAAGTACCTCGGCCTGCCGTCGGAAGAGGCCTTCATGGGCCGCGGCGTGAGCGGCTGCGCGACTTGCGACGGCTTCTTCTACCGTGGCCAGGAGGTGTGCGTGGTGGGCGGCGGCAACACGGCCGTCGAGGAAGCGCTCTATCTCTCGAACATCGCGTCGCGGGTGCACGTCATCCATCGCCGCGACAGGTTCCGTGCCGAGGCGATCCTGGTCGACAGGATGATGGCCAAGGTGGCCGACGGGAAGATGCAGCTGCACCTCTGGTCCACGCTCGACGAGGTGCTCGGCGACGCCAAG
>JBBSBZ010000106.1:0-10653 GCA_038250795.1 Burkholderiales bacterium
GTAGAAGTCAGAGAAATGACGGCCGATGATCTCGTCGGCCGAGTAGCCCTTGATCCGCTGAGCGCCGCTGTTCCAGGTGGCGACTCGCCCATTGGCGTCGAGCATGAAGATCGCGTAGTCGCTGACGCCTTCGACCAGCAGCCGAAAGCGTTCCTCGCTCCGGCGCAGGGCCTCTTCCTGGTTCCTTCGATCGCTGAGATCGCGCGTGACCTTCGCGAAGCCCAGGAGCATGCCCTCGGCGTTGCGGACCGCCGTGATGACGACGTTGGCCCAGAAGAGTGAACCGTCCTTCCTGACCCGCCAGCCTTCGTCCTCGAAGACGCCCGTCGCGCCCGCGACCTCCAGCTCGTGCTGGGGCAGGCCGCGCGCGAGCGCCTCGGGCGGGTAGAACCGCGAGAAATGCTGACCGATGATCTCGCTGGGCCGGTAGCCCTTGAACCGCTCGGCACCGGCATTCCAGGTGAGGACCTTGCCCTGCGGGTCGAGCATGAAGATCGCGTAGTCGCGAACGCTCTCGACGAGCAGCCTGAAGCGCTCCTCGCTCTCCTGCAGATGCTCCAGGTCCGCCGGGGAAATCGTTCGTTCACGCATCAGGGGATCCGTTCGCCGCTCGCCGCTTCGCCGCTCAGGATAGCTGGCGCAGCCGCCGCCCCGGTGTCGTTGCGGCTGCAGGCACACTGGCTCCCATGAATTCCGCCCGCTGCCGTCCGATTGCAGCCTGACTCGCCCGCCGCGCCGGCCGCGACGCGCATCGATCCTGCGCTCGTCGCCATCCTGGCGGGTGTCTGCGCCGCCTTGCACGTGGGCAAGCTCCCCCCGGCGATCACCGCGCTGCAGGCCGCGCTCGGGCTCAGCCTGATGCAGGCCGGCTTCCTGCTTTCGATGGTGCAGGCAGCCGGCATGACGGCCGGGGTGGCCTTCGGCGCGCTCGCCGACGGTCTCGGGCCGAGGCGCAGCATGCTCGTCGGCCTGACGATCCTCGCGCTGGCAAGCGCGCTCGGGGGCGCAGCCGACGAGGCCGCCGTCCTGATGGTGTTGCGTGCGTCGGAGGGCTTCGGCTTCCTGCTGGTCGTGCTGGCGGCACCCGCGCTGGTGCGCAGGCTCGTCGCGCCCGAGCGCCTGAGCACGATGCTCGGCCTGTGGGGCGCCTACATGCCGTTCGCCACGGCCCTGGCGCTGCTCACGGGGCCCTGGGTCATCACGCTCGCGGGCTGGCGCGTCTGGTGGTGGGCCCTTGCCGCGCTGACGGCGGCGATGGCGATCTGGCTCGCCACGGCCGTCGATGCCGAGGCGGGCGGGCGGGCACTGCGCACCGGCAACGCACCCTCCTGGCCGGAGCGATTGCGCTCGACGCTCGCCAGGCCCGGGCCCTGGCTGGTGGCGATGGCGTTCGCGATGTATTCGGGGCAATGGCTCGCGGTGATCGGCTTTCTGCCCACCATCTACGCGCACGCGGGCGTGGCTGGCACGGTCGCGGGCGCGCTTACCGCACTGGCGGCGGCGGTGAACATGATCGGCAACATCGCCGCCGGCCGCCTGCTGCATCGTGGCGCGCGACCGGAGCTGCTGCTGACGACGGGCTACGCCGTGATGGGCTTCGCCGCCTTCGTCGCCTTCGTCGGCTTCGGCGCCGACGGCGGCTTGCCGATTCCCGCTGCCGTGCGCTACGGCGCGGTGCTGGCGTTCTCGGCCGTCGGCGGCCTCGTCCCGGCGACGCTCTTCGTGCTGGCGATGCGGGTCGCGCCCGACGCCGGCAGCATCTCGGCCACCGTCGGCTGGGTCCAGCAGTGGTCGGCGCTCGGCCAGTTCGCCGGCCCGCCGCTCGTCGCGTGGCTGGCCGTGCGAACGGGCGGCTGGCAGAACACCTGGCTGGCGAGCGGCGCCTGCGCCCTGCTCGGACTGGCACTGACGGCGGCGATCGCGAGACGGATCACGGCCGACCTGCCCGCGCGGTCGCCACGGGGGGTCGAAGACCCGACGCGATGACGGGCGCGCGAAGGCCGGTGCCCGGTCTCGGTACTTGGAGACGCGCTCCCGTTCGCTGATGAACAGTTCACGACGGCCGGGTCACAGGAGGCCGCGAACTTCTCGTCGACCGGCTTGACCTCCCTCGAGCGGTCAGGGCGCGACGATCCATCCTTCCACCGGATCGATCTCTTCCGGCAGTCCGTGGCGCGCCAGGCACGATGCGACGGCCGCCTGGACCAGACACAGGACAGCATCGAGCCGGTCGCCGCTCCCGTCGGCGACGAGCGAAGCGCGCAAGCTGCGATCGCCGACGGCCAATCGCGGTGCACCGACCCTGCCGGCCTCGAGCGCAGCGAGGATGGCTTCGCGCGCCGAGCGGCGGTCGGCGTCGTCGCCGTTCTTGTACGAGCGCCGCGCGACGAGCGCGTGGGCGAGCCGGCGCGGGTAGCCTTCGAGCGCGACGCGATCGCCGTCGCCCGCGTGCAGCCCCGCCATCGTGACGCCCGCCTCGACCAGTCGCGCGACCCCTTCGTAGTACATGAGTCCGACCGGCACATAGCGCGTCTGCAGCGGACTGGTCGAGCCGACCGCCGAGGCGACATCGGTGCGCCGATGGATCAGGCGCGACCCGGGCGGACGGCCGTTGCCCCAGGCGTCGATCAACGCTCGCCAGGCCATGCGCGTCGGCGCGCGCCGGCGAACCGCACCGATCACCTCGGCGGCGGTCGCGCCGAGGCCGTTCGACTCGACGAACTCGCGCGGCAGGCCGAACGGAAAGTCGAAGGCGCCCAGCCACGGGCCCGGCGTCCGCAGCCAGGCGGCGAAGGCCTCGAGCGTGAACAGCTCGACGAGATCGTCGACGCGCAGCACCGCGCCACCGTCGACGAGCCGGCCGGTCGCGACCGTGATCGGCTTCCTGCGCGACGGGCTGCAGCTGAAGTCGATCCCGGCGAGCCACCGAGCCGTCACGTCGGGCCGCCTCGCGCGGCTACAGTTCCTGCCATCTGCCCTACCCGGTTCCGCCCATGAACAACCCCATCCTCGTCGAGGCGATGCGCGGCGACACGCGCGAGTCGGCGCATCGCGGCAGCGTCGCCGTGTTCGACGCCGACGGCGGCCGCGTCGTCTCGATCGGCGACATCGAGACGCCCATCTTTCCGCGCTCGGCGGTGAAGGTGCTGCAGGCGATCCCGCTCGTCGAGAGCGGCGCCGCCGACCGGCTCGATCTCGACGACGAGGAGCTCGCCGTCGCCTGCGCGTCGCACAACGGCGAGCCGGCCCACGTGGCCGTCGTCGAGCGCATGCTCGGCAAGGCCGGCCTCGACGGCAGCTCGCTCGAGTGCGGCGTGCACTGGCCGCGCGTCGAGGGCGTGCTGCGCTCGCTCGTGGAGTCGGGCGGCACGGCGACGGCGCTCCACAACAACTGCTCCGGCAAGCACGCCGGGTTCCTGTGCCTCGCCTGCATGCTCGCCGGCGGCGGCGACGCGCGCGAATACGCCCGCGGCTATGTCGCGCCGCGCCATCCGGTGATGCGGGTCGTGACGGAAGCGCTGCAATCGGCGACCGGCCACGACCTCGCGACGGCGCCGCGCGGCATCGACGGCTGCTCGATTCCGACCTTCGCGATCCCGCTCGCCCGGCTCGCGATCGCCTTCGCGCGGGTCGGCACCGGCGCGCACCTTCGCCCCGGCTTCGCGCGCGCCGCCGAGCGGCTGCGCCGAGCCGTCGCGCGCCATCCGTTCATGGTCGCCGGCAGCGATCGCTTCGACACCCGGGTGATGAGCGCGCTCGGCGAGCGCGTGTTCTGCAAGGTCGGCGCAGAAGGGGTGTTCTGCGCGGCCCTGCCCGAGCGCGGCCTCGGCGTCGCGCTCAAGATGGACGACGGCAACACTGCCCGCGCCGCCGAGGTCGCGATGGCCGCCGTGATCGAGGCCTTCGTCGATCTCGACGACGACGAGGCGGTGCTGATGCGCGGCTTCAGCGATGTGCGCCTGCAGAACTGGAACCGGATCGAGGTCGGCGCGCTGCGCGCGACCCCGGAGCTGCGCGCGGCACTGGTTCACTAGGCGGCCTCGTCGACGCCAGGCGCGTCGGCGTGGTGCAGCGCGAGCAACGCTTCCAGCTCGGCCAGGGTGTCGGCCTCGTGCAGCGGCTTGTCGTCGCGGATGCGCAGCATGCGCGGAAAGCGCACGGCGATGCCGCTCTTGTGGCGCGTGCTCCGGTTGATGCCCTCGAAGCCGAGCTCGAAGACGAACTGCGGCCGCACGCTTCGCACCGGCCCGAACTTCTCGATCGTCGTCTGCCGGATGACGCGGTCGACGACACGGAACTCTGCGTCGGTGAGGCCCGAATAGGCCTTCGCGAAGGGCACGAGCTGGAGCGAGCCGTCGGCCGGTGCGTCGCGCCTGGCGATCGCCTCGACGACCGCCGCGGCTTCCTCTGCATCGACCGGCCGCCGATTCCAGACCGCGAAGGTGTAGTCGGTGTAGACGCTCGCGCGCCGGCCGTGGCCGGCCTGGGCGTAGATCAGGACGCAGTCGACGCTCAGCGGATCGATCTTCCACTTCCACCACGTGCCCGCGGCAAGATCGTCCTGCTTGCGCCGGCCCGTGCCGTAGCGCGCGTCACGATGCTTGAGCATGAAGCCCTCGACGCCGCGCGCCCGCGACTCGCTGCGCAGCTCGGCCAGCGACGCCCAGTCGGCGCGGCGCTCGACCGGCGAGAGGCGAAGTCGTGGCGCATCCGCAGCATCGGCGTCGCCGAGCGCGGCCTCGAGCAGACTTCGGCGCTCGTCCTGCGACCGCTCGCGCAGGTCGACACCGCCCCATTCGAGCAGGTCGTAGGCGATGAAGCCGACCGGCGCGTCGGCGAGCACCTTCTTCGTCAGCACCTTGCGGCCGATGCGCTGCTGCAGGAGGTTGAACGGCGCGACCCGGCCCTCCTTCCAGACCACGATCTCGCCGTCGAGGACGCTGCCGTCGGGCAGCGCCCGGGCGAGCGCGACGATCTCGGGAAAGCGCTCGGTGACGAGCTCCTCGCCGCGCGACCAGATCCAGACCTCTCCAGCGCGCCTGACCAGCTGGGCACGGATGCCGTCGTACTTCCACTCGACGATCCAGTCGTCGGGCGACCCCAGCTTCGCCGCGAACTCGGCATGCGGCAGGTCGAGCGGGTGGGCGAGAAAGAACGGATAGGGCTGGCCGAGGTCGAGCGGGCCGGCCTCGGCCGACGACGTGAGCTGGAGATAGCGTGACGCGCTCGGCGACGTCCGCGCGTCGGTGTAGCCCATCATGCGCTGGGCGACCCGCTTGGCGTCGACGCCCGCGCCCTCGGCGAGCGCGCGCTGCACGAGAAGCTTCGAGACGCCGACGCGAAAGCTGCCGCCGATCAGCTTGTTGAGAAGAAAACGTTCGGCCGTGTCGAGCTCGTCCCAGTACGACGCGACGCGAGCCGCCTGCTCCTCGGGGCCGAGGCCGCGCAGGTCGAGGAGGCGCTGCTCGATCCAGTCGGCCAGGCCGAGATCGCTCGCGCGCACCGGTGGCGGCAGCACGTGGGCGACCGTCTCGGCGAAGTCACCGACCGCCTGGTAGCAGGCGTCGAAGAGCCACTCGTCGATGCCGGCGCGACGGCAGGCGAGCGCCCACAGGACGGCGTTCGGCACGACCTGGCGCGGCTTGCCGCCGGCCAGGAAGTACACCGCCCACGCCGCGTCCCGGGGCGCGGCTTCGGCGAAGTAGCGCTTGAGGGCGTCGACCTTGGCGAGCGTCGAGGTGCTCTGATCGAGCTCGGCGAAGAGGCGCGCGAAGCGCTTCATGCGGAAGGCACACGCGCCGACTCGTCGTCGTCGCTCTCGCCGTACTCGGTCGCGAACGAACCCGCCTCGAGTCCCTGCTCGGCAAGCCAGCGCACCATCACCGCCTCGTAGCCGTGGGTGACGATCACGCGCTCGGCGCCGGTCGCGGTGATGGCGCGCTGCAGTCCCGGCCAGTCGGCGTGGTCCGAGAGCACGAAGCCGCGGTCGACGCCGCGTCGGCGGCGTGCACCGCGCAGCTGCATCCAGCCGCTCGCGAAGGCGTCGCCGTGCTCGCCGAAGCGGCGCGTCCAGGTCGAGCCCTGCACCGAAGGCGGCGCGACGATCAGGGCGCGCCTGAAGAGCGACTTGTCGGTCACCTCGGTGACGAGCGGCGTCTCGGGAATGTCGACGCCGGCGGCGCGGTAGGCGCGGTTGAGCGGCTCGACCGCGCCGTGCACGAAGATCGGCCCGATCGAGCGGTCGACGCCCTTCAGGATGCGCTGCGCCTTGCCGAAGCTGTAGCCCATCAGCAGGCTCGCGCGACCGGCCTCGGCGTTGCCGCTCCACCATTCGTCGATGCTGGCGAAGAGCTCGGCCTGCCGCTGCCAGCGATAGATCGGCAGCCCGAAGGTCGACTCGGTGATGAAGCAGTGACAGCGCACCGGCTCGAACGGCGCGCAGGTGGCGTTGTCCTCGCGCGGGTCCGCGTGTGAGCCGGCGACGTAGTAGTCGCCCGAGGCGACCCAGACGCGCCCCTCGTGCTCGAGCCGGACCTGCGCCGAGCCGAGCACGTGGCCGGCCGGATGCAGGCTCACGCGCACCCCGAAATGGTCGATCGCCTCGTCGTAGGGAAGCGTCTGCAGGTCGATCTCGCCGAGCCGGGTGCGCAGCACGCCCTCGGCCGGCGCCGCGGCGAGGTAGTGGGCGTGGCCGCGTCGCGAATGGTCGGCGTGGGCGTGGGTGATGACGGCGCGATCGACCGGCCGCCAGGGGTCGATGTAGAAGTCGCCCGGCGGGCAGTAGAGACCCTCGCGGCGCTGCACGACGAGGTCTTCGCCAGCGCTCATCCTCGGTGGCTCCTCAATAGCGATGACGCGTCGCGAAAAGCGCGATCCGCATCGCGGCGTAGGCCACCCAGGCGAGGCTTCGCTGAACGAAGGGCCGCTTGCTGTAGGCCGCCTTCTCCACCCGCTGGCCCCCGCTCCTGGCCGCATCCAGGAGGGCCTCGCGCAGCTCGCGCACGAAACGCTCGTCGCGCACGAAGACGTTGGCCTCGCGCGCCAGCAGGAGGCTCAGCGGATCGAGGTTCGACGAGCCGACGGTGGCGATGCTGCCCTGCTCGCTGTCGAAGACCGCGACCTTGGCATGCAGGAAGCTCGGTGCGTACTCGAAGATCTCGATGCCGGCGTCGAGCATCACCCCGTACATCGCGCGGCTCGTGTGGTGCTGCATGAAGTATTCGTATCGCCCCTGCAGCAGCAGCGTCACCTTGACGCCGCGCCGGGCCGCATTGAGAAGGCCGCGCTGGAGCGCCACGCCGGGCACGAAATAGGCGTTGGCGATCACGATCTCGTGCCGCGCCTGGCTGATCGCGTAGCGATAGAAGTGCTCGATGCGCTTGCGAAAGCGGAAGTTGTCGCGCAACACGAGGCCGGCGAGCGGCGGCGGGCCTTCGTCGCCGCGGCTGAGGTCGGGCGCGCTCAGCTCCGCGTCGTCGGCGTCGGTGCCGGCGCCCGCAGCCTTCTGCACTGCGGCGAGCGCGGCGGAGAAGTCGAACTGGCGCATCTCGTGGACGGCCTTCATGCGCAGCCAGAGACGGGTCATCGTCTCGTGCGCGTCGACGACGAGCGGGCCGGTGACGCGCACCGCGAAGTCGAAGCGGGGCTTGGCCAGCGTGCCGTGCGTCGGGTCGTAGTAGTCGTCGAGGACGTTGATGCCGCCGCAAAAGCAGATCCTCGCGTCGACGACGCAGAGCTTTCGATGCAGGCGTCGCCAGCGGGCGGGCAGCAGCACGCGCCAGCCGCGCGCCGGGTTGAAGACGCGCCAGTCCACGCCGGCCGCATTCCAGCGCGCCTGCCAGGCCGCCGGAACGTCGCCGGTGCCGATGCCGTCGACGACGACGCGGACCTTGAGGCCGCGCCCTGCCGCCCGCTCGAGCGCCTCGGCCACCTGGATCGCCGCACCCGTGAACTCGAAGATGTAGGTCTCGAAGAGGATCTCGGCGCGGGCGCGGTCGAAGTCTGCGACCAGGGCCGCGAAATATTCGGTGCCGCCGTTCAGGAGGCGGACGCGATGCCCCGGCTGGAGCGCGCGGTTGTCGGCGGCGCCGTGCTGATCCTCGGCGATCGGGTGAGGCACGTCCCAGGCGCCCGGCTCAGGCGAGCTCGAGCTCGGCCACGAGCGGCAGGTGGTCGGACATCCGCGCCCAGCTCGCGCCGCGCGGCACCGATGTCGAGACGCAGCGAAAGCCGCGCACGTAGATGCGGTCCATCGAGAAGAGCGGCAGCCGCGACGGGAAGGTGTTGAAGCGCGCCGGCGGGTCGCCCTCGACGATGCCACGCACGAGGCCGCAGTCGTGCATCAGCTCGTCGAGCCGGTCGCCCCAGTCGTTGAAGTCGCCGGCGACGATCAGCGGCTCGTCGGCCGGCACCGCCTCGGCAATGAACTGGCCCAGACGCTGGGACTGGCGCACGCGGCTGGCGTGGATCAGCCCGAAGTGGGCCACGATGGCGTGCACACGCGTCCCGTTCCACACCGCCGGCACGTGCAGCAGGCCGCGCTGCTCGAAGCGGTGGTCTGAGACATCGTGATGGCCGACGTCGCCGATCGGCCAGCGCGAGAGGAGCGCGTTGCCGTGCTCGCCGTCGCGGGTGACGGCGTTGGTGCGGTAGGCGACCTCGTAGCCGTCGGGCGCCAGGAAGTCGGCCTGCGGCACCTTCGGCCAGCCGATCTTGGTGTCGGGAAAATGGCGCGCCGCGGCGCGGTTCATGCGCCGCACTTCCTGCAGGAAGACGAAATCGGCGTCGAGCGCCTCGATGCCGAGGACGAGGTTGTGGATCTCGAGCCGCTTCTTCGGGCCGACGCCGCGCACGCCCTTGTGGATGTTGTAGGTGGCGACGCGCAGGACGCCGCCGGGGTACTGGGTGGTGGTGAGGGACGGTCGCATGGCGGCGAGGGAAAGCAAACGGCGCGCCGGGTCAGGACGCGGCGCCGGCCGCGCGCCGCGGCAGTTGCAGGACCGCCTCGGCGTTCGAGGGCGAACTGCAGCGCGCGGCCGCGGCCCGCCAGTCGAGCCACTCGAAGCGAAGATGCTCGCGGGGGGCGACGCGGACGGCGACGTCCCCGGCCACGCGAAGGCCGAAGACATGCTCGGTGTTGCGGGTCACGCCGGGAGCATAGCGATGCCGCCAGCGCGGATAGATGTCGTAGGCGTTGGCCTGCTGCCAGTCGACCAGCGCGGACTTCGGCACTTCCTCACTGCCGATGGCGATGCCGGTCTCCTCGCCGACCTCGCGCACGCAGGTCTCGACGAGCGATTCGCGGTCGCTCTCCTTCGAGCCGGTGACGCTTTGCCAGAAGCCGGGCGCGTCGGCGCGCTCGAGGAGCAGCACGTCGAGCGCGCGGGTGTGGATGACGACGAGGACGGACTCGGGAATCTTGAAACGGCGAGGAACGGTCATTCCGGCCCTTGCCTATCCGGCGGCCTGCGTGTTGCGCAAGCGGATGTGCAACTCGCGCAGCTGCTTCTCGTCGACTGGCCCGGGCGCGTTGGTGAGCAGGTCCTGCGCGCGCTGCGTCTTCGGGAAGGCGATCACGTCGCGCAGCGACTCGGCGCCGGCCATCAGCATCACGAAGCGGTCGAGGCCGATCGCGATGCCGCCGTGCGGCGGCGCGCCGTACTGGAGCGCGTCGAGCAGGAAGCCGAACTTGGCGCGCGCCTCCTCGGCGTCGATCTTGAGCGCCCGGAAGACCTTGCTCTGCACGTCCTCGCGGTGGATCCGCACCGATCCGCCGCCGAGCTCGACGCCGTTCAGGACGACGTCGTAGGCCTTGGCGATGCAGCGCCCCGGGTCGGTCTCGAGCCAGTCTTCGTGGCCGTCCTTCGGGCTCGTGAACGGGTGGTGCACGGCGCTCCAGCGCTGCTCGGCCTCGTCGTGCTCGAACATCGGGAAGTCGATCACCCAGAGCGGCTCCCAGTCGCCCTTGACGAGACCGCGCGCCTTGCCGAACTCGCTGTGGCCGACCTTGACGCGCAATGCACCGATCGCGTCGTTGACGACCTTCTCCTTGTCGGCGCCGAAGAAGATCAGGTCGCCGTCGGTCGCGCCGGTGCGCTTCAGGATCTCGGAGAGCGCCGCGTCGTGCAGGTTCTTCACGACCGGCGACTGCAGGCCCTCGCGGCCCTTGGCGGCGTCGTTCACCTTGATCCAGGCCAGGCCCTTGGCGCCGTAGATCTTGACGAACTCGGTGTAGCCGTCGATCTCGCCGCGGCTCATCTCGCCGCCGCCGGGAATGCGCAGCGCCGCGACGCGACCGCCCTTGGCCTTGGCCGGCACGGAGAACACCTTGAAGTCGACATCGCCCATCACATCGGTGAGGTCGGTGAGCTCGAGCTTGACGCGCAGGTCGGGCTTGTCGGAGCCGAAGCGGCGCATCGCCTCGGCCCACGTCATCACCGGGAAGGGGCCGAGCTCGACGCCGATCGCGTGCTTCACGGTGCTCTTGATCATGCCCTCGAACATCGTTCGGATCTCGACCTCGTCGAGGAACGAGGTCTCGATGTCGATCTGGGTGAACTCCGGCTGGCGGTCGGCGCGCAGGTCCTCGTCGCGGAAGCACTTGGTGATCTGGTAGTAGCGGTCGAAGCCCGCCACCATCAGGAGCTGCTTGAA
>JBBSBZ010000107.1:0-10637 GCA_038250795.1 Burkholderiales bacterium
ACGATCGAGCTCGTGTTCGAGTCCGACGGCGCCGCGGCGCTCGACCGCGTCCGCGCCGTCGCCCCCGACCTCGTCCTGATGGACGTGCACCTGCCCGATGCCGACGGAATCGACCTCACCCAGCGCCTGAAGAACACGCCGGAGCTCGCCGCGATCCCGGTGGTGATGTTCACCGGCGAGGCGCGGATGGAAACCTTCATGCGCAGCATGGAGGCCGGCGCGGCCGATTTCCTCGTCAAGCCGTTCACCCGCGAGGCGCTCGTCGCCAAGCTGAGCAAATACCTGCCGATTCCGGCCTGACGGCCCGGCGCGCCTCGCCGCTTCAGGCCGACGTCACGGGAATGCCCCGGAACTGCCCTGCGACGGCCGGGCCGGCGGGCCGCGGATAGCGCGCCGGATCGAAGCGGTTCAGCAGCTCGCTCTCGCGCGCCCTCGCGATCGCCAGGCTCGCCAGCTTGACGTGGCCATAGCCGCGGATCTGCGCCGGCACGTTGGCGATCGAGGTGGCGACGGCGACCTTGCCGGCGTCGAGGCCGGCGCAGAGCTCCTCGACGCGCGCCTCGTAGTCGGCGATCAGGCGCCGCTCGAGCTTTCGCTCCTCGGTACGGCCGAACGGATCGAACGCCGTGCCGCGCAGACCCTTGCCGCGCGCCAGCACCTTCAGCGCCGGCAGCAGCCACGGTCCGAAGCGCACCTTCTTCGGCGCGGCCGCGCGGCCGCCCCTGGGTTTCACGAGCGCCGGCGGCGCCATGTAGAACTCGAGCTTCATGCCCTCGCCTTCGAACTCCTCGGCGATCCGCTTCTGGAACTCACCGTCGGTATAGAGGCGGGCGACCTCGTACTCGTCCTTGTAGGCCATGAGCCTGCGCAGCTGGGTCGCCACCGCGCGCGTGAGCGACAACGCGGAGTCCGGCCCGGCGACCGCGCGTTCGCGCTCGCGCACCGTCTCGACGATGCGCCGATAGCGCGCCGCCCAGGCCTCGTCCTGGTAGGCGACGAGAAAACGCACCGAGCGCTCGACCAGCGCGTCGATCGTCTCGACGCGCTCGCTCTCGACGGCCGGCTCGTGCAACAGCTCGCGCGCGGCCGCCGGGTCGGCGGCGGCGAGCCGCCCGAGCGAGAACGCCGCCTTGTTGGACGCGACCGCGACGTTGTTGAGCTCGATCGCCCTGAGCATCGCCGGCAGCGACACCGGCACGAGGCCGCGCTGCCAGGCGTAGCCCATCGCCAGGATGTTGGAAACGATCGAGTCGCCGAGGAACTCCTGCGCGAGGCGCTGCGCGTCCATCGTTTCGACGCGGTCGACCCCGGCCGCGAACTCGAGCTTGGCGAGCAGCGCATCGACGTGCAGGTCGGCGTCGGGATTCGAGAGCGATTCGGCGACGGGGATCTCGTGCCGGTTCGCAAGCACGCGCGTGCGGCCGCGGCGCACGGTCTGGAGAGCGTCGGCCGAGGCGGCGACGACGACGTCGCAGGCGAGCACGGCGTCGGCCTGCTGGGCGTCGATGCGCACCTGGTTGAGCGCCGCCTTGTCGGCGGCGAGGCGCACGAACGAGAGCACCGAGCCGCCCTTCTGCGCGAAGCCCATGAAGTCGAGGACGCTCGCCGAGTGGCCTTCCAGGTGAGCTGCCATCGCGATCACCGCGCCGACGGTGACGACGCCGGTGCCGCCGACCCCCGTGACGAGCAGGTCGTACGGACCCGTCCACGCGTGCGCGGGCGGCAGAGGCAAGCCCGCGACGAGCCGCTCGAAGCGCTCCGCCGCCGGACCCGCGAGCGCGCCCGGCCGCTTCCTCGGCTGGCCGCCGACGACGCCGACGAAGCTCGGGCAGAAGCCCTTGGCGCAGGAGTAGTCCTTGTTGCAGCTCGACTGGTCGATCGCGCGCTTGCGGCCCAGCTCGGTCTCGAGCGGCACGACGGCGACGCAGTTCGACTGCACCGAGCAGTCGCCGCAGCCTTCGCAGACGCGCTCGTTGATGAAGAGGCGCCGCGCCGGATCGACGAGCTCGCCCTTCTTCCTGCGCCGGCGTTTCTCGGCCGCGCAGGTCTGCTCGTAGATCAGGATCGTCACGCCCTTCATCTCGCGCAGGCGCCGCTGCACGGCGTCGAGCTCGGCGCGGTCGTGGAACTCGGTGCCGGCGGGAAACCTGGCGTGGATCGCGTCGTACTTCGCGATGTCGTCGGAGAGCACGACGACCTTCGTCGCGCCCTCGGCCTCGACCTGGCGCGCGATGCCGTCGACGCTGATCGTGCCGTCGACCGGCTGGCCGCCAGTCATGGCGACGGCGTCGTTGAAGAGGATCTTGTAGGTGACGTTGGTCTTCGCGGCGATCGCCTGGCGGATCGCGAGGTAGCCCGAGTGGTAGTAGGTGCCGTCGCCGAGGTTCTGGAACACGTGCGGAACCTTCGTGAACATCGCGTGCGAGACCCAGTCGACGCCCTCGCCGCCCATCTGGCTGATGCCTTCGGTGTCGCGGTCCATCCACGTCGCCATGAAGTGGCAGCCGATGCCGGCCTGCGCGCGCGAACCTTCGGGCACCTTCGTCGAGGTGTTGTGCGGGCAGCCGGCGCAGAAGTACGGCACGCGCTTGACGGCGTCGCCTTCGTTCGAGAGCAGCTCGGGGACGGTGAAGTCGCGGACGAGCTCGCGCCGGTCGAGCTCGGGGAAGCGCGCCGCGAGCCACTCTGCAACGATCTCGATCAGGCGCGACGGCCGCAGCTCGCCGAGCTCGGAGACGAGCGGTCGGCCGGCGGCGTCGTGCTTGCCGACGATGCGCGGACGCACGGCGCGGTTGTAGAGCTGGTCGCGCAGCTGCTGCTCGACGAGGCCGGCCTTTTCCTCGATGACGAGGATCTCGTCGAGGCCTTCGGCGAACGCGTCCATGCGCGTCGGCTCGAGCGGATAGGCCAGGCCGATCTTGTGGATGCGCACGCCCGCGGCAGCGAGCGCGTCGAGCGGGATGTCGAGCCGGCGAAAGACCTCGAGCAGGTCGAAGTGCGCCTTGCCGCAGGTGACGATGCCGACCGTGGCCCTTGGTGCGGCGACGATGTCGCGATCGATCGCATTGATCCTGGCGAACACGCGCACCGCATCGAGCTTGGCGTGCAGGCGCGCCTCGATCTTCAGCGACGGCAGGTCGGGCCAGCGGTAGTGCAGGCCGTCGGCCGGCGCGACGAAGCCGGTCGCGGCCGTGACCTCGGCGGCGCTCTTCCACGCGGCGACGCGCGCGTTCGTCTCGTCGAGGTCGACCGTCGAGCCGCTCTCGACCACCTCCGACAGCGCCGTGAAGCCGACCCAGTTGCCCGAGAAGCGCGACAGTGCCCAGCCGTAGAGGCCGAACTCGAGGTACTCGGCAACGTTGGCGGGCGCGACGACCGGCATGTGCCACGACTGCATCGTCAGGTCGCTCTGGTGCGGCATCGACGACGAGACGCAGCCGTGGTCGTCGCCGGCGACGACGAGGACGCCGCCGTGCGGCGACGAGCCGTAGGCGTTGCCGTGCTTCAGCGCATCGCCGGCGCGGTCGACGCCGGGGCCCTTGCCGTACCACATCGCGAACACGCCCTCGGCGGTCCGCTCGGGGTCGGACTCGACGCGCTGCGTGCCGAGCACCGCCGTCGCACCGAGTTCCTCGTTGATCGCCGGCAGGAACTTCACGCCCGCCGCATCGAGCCGCTTCGCCGCCTTCCACGCCTGCTGGTCGACCATGCCGAGCGGCGAGCCGCGGTAGCCGCTGATGAAGCCGCGCGATGCGAGCCCGGCCGCGGCGTCGAGGCGGCTCTGCATCAGCGCCAGACGGATCAGCGCCTGCGTGCCGGTGATGAACACCGTGCCGGCGGCGGCGCCGAGGTTGTCGGCAAGGGCGTAGTTCGGGCGGGCGAGCGAGGCAGGCATGGCGACCCTGTGGAAGCGGTGGTTCGGTCGACCAATCTAACCGGGTCGGGGAAGAATGAGTTGCTGTTTGACCCTCGATGTTCCTCGTTCGTAGAATATTGTTCTTTCGAAACGAGCTATTCGCGATGTACGTTCTCGACGACAAGGACCGCGCGCTCCTTCACCAGCTCCAGCGCGACTCGCGCCAGACCGTGCAGCAGCTCGCCGCCGCCGTCGGCCTTTCGGCAACGCCCTGCTGGAAGCGGATCAAGGACATGGAGGCCGCAGGCGTCATCAAGGGCTACGGCGCGACGGTCGACCGCGAGAGCGTCGGCCTGGCGCTCTGCGTCCTCGCCGAGGTCAACCTGACGCAGCACACCGAGACCACCGTGCGCGAGTTCGAGCGCGCCGTCGCCGCCTGTCCGCAGATCGTGAGCTGCCACAGCACGACCGGCGCGGCCGACTACACGATCATGGTGCTGGTCGAGGACATCAAGTCGTACGAGCAGTTCCTCCACGACACGGCGTTCAAGCTGCCGGGAGTCACTCACATTCGCTCGAGCGTCGTCCTGAAGGAAGTGAAGGCCGCGGCCGGCGTGCCGATCGCCGCGCCGACACGCGCCGCACCGCGCAAGGCGCGCGTCAGGGCGGCCCGAGTCAGGGCTTGACGAAGCGGAGGACGAACTCGTCCTTGGGGCTGGGCGGATCGGGGTCCTCGCGATCGCGCGGATCGGCCGGGTTGCGCAGGAACGTGCCCTCGGCGTCGAGCCGGAAGCCGGCAGCCTCCACCTCCCTGCGCAGGAAGGCCTCGTCGATGCGGTGCAGCGTGGACGCGACCGAGATGCCGGTGCCAGCCTTTGCGGCGTGGTCGGCGATGACGTAGACGCCGCCCGGCTTCAGCGCCCGGAACACCGCGGCGTTCATGCGCGCCCGATCGATCGGCAGGTACGTGAGGTCGTGGTAGTTGAACATCAGCGTGACGACGTCGAGTCCCGCGGCGGCGCGCTCGGCCGGCACCGGATCCTCGAACGGCCGCTCGACCGCGACGATGCGCGCCGCCGCCGACGACTTCGTCGCCCGCTCGGCGAGCGCCATCGCGCTGGTGCGCCGCGGCGCTGCACCGCTGACGGCCGGCGCCGGCGGCCGGCTCTGGCCGTAGACGAGGCCGGCCGGGCCGGCGGCGCGCGCCAGGAGCTCTGTCGTGTAGCCGCCGCCGGCGCTCAGGTCGAGTGCGACCATGCCCGGCCGCACGCCGATGAAGGCGAGCATCTCGGCGGGCTTTCGGCGCACGTCGTTCCTTCGGTCGGCGTCGCTTCGATCGGGACTGGCGACGACCCTGTCGAGCTCGGCGCGGGAGAGCGGCTTTGCGCCCGAACCCGCGCCCGCGCTCGAAACGCCGCCCGTCGCGCAGGCCGCGAGGACGAAAACGCCGGCGGCGGCGAAAGCGCCGAGCAGAGTGCGACGAGCGAGCGGTGCCGGCGCCATCGCCCTAGCGTCCAAGACGCGACTCCAGCGACGCGATGCGCTCGAGCAGATCGATCGCCAGCGCCACGCCCGAGGCGTTGAGCTCGAGGTCGCGGCTGAGGCGCGACGCCAGCCGCACCCGGGTCAGCGAGCGGCCGGCGAAACGCCACTCGGCGCGCGAGCGGCCGATCGGCTCGAGCACCCCTTCGAGCACCCAGTGCTCGATCTGCTCCTCGGACGCCTCGCAGGCCCGCCCGAGCTCGACCAGGGTGAGCTCGACGTCCTCTTCGACGACGTTGCCGGACAGGGCGGGGGAAATCGCTCGACTCATGTCAGGTCACCTTTTCAGATGAGCGCGAGGCCTGAAATCGGGAAAGGCCTTCGCCAGGTTCTCGTACGCGGCCCGGGCCGCGTCGCTGTCGGCCTTCGGCGGCACGATCTGCAGCACCGCATAAAGGTCGCCCGGAGTCTTGCCTGGCAATCCGCGGCCCTTCAGGCGAAGCTTCCGGCCCGCCGTCGAGCCCTGGGGCACCGTCAGCTGCAGCGTGCCCTCGGGCGTCGGGACGTCGACGCTCGCGCCGAGCGCCGCCTCCCACGGCGCGAGCGGCAGGTCGACGTAGACGTCGCCGCCGTCGACCCGGTAAAACGGGTGCGGCCCGAACTCGATCTCCAGGTAGAGATCGCCGGCCTTCGCGCCACCGATGCCGGCGGCCCCCTGCCCGGCCAGGCGCAGGTGCTGGCCCGGCCGGATGCCTTTCGGGATGTGAACGTCGAGGGTGCGCTCGTTCAGCGTGACGCGGCCGTCGGCACCTTCGACCGGGGCGCGAAGGGTCACCTGGCGCTCGGCGCCCCGGTAGCTGTCCTCGATGTCGATCAGCACCTTGGCGTGGTGGTCCTCGCCCTGGATGCTGGCGCGCCGGCGCGGGCCGGCGCTCGCGCCACCCATCCCCGATCGACGCCCGAACAGGCTCTCGAAGAAGTCGCTCGCATCGAAGCTCTCCCCGCCGCTGCCGCTGCCGAAAGGCGAGCCGGCGCCGCCGCGGAACTCGAAGCCCTGGTCCCAGTTCGGCGGCGGCTTGAACTCCTGGCCCGCCTTCCAGTTGCTGCCCATCTGGTCGTAGGCGGTGCGCTTCTCGGCATCCTTGAGGACCTCGTTGGCCTCGTTGATCTCCTTGAAGCGCGCCTCGGCGTCGGCGACCTTGCTGACGTCGGGGTGGTACTTGCGGGCGAGCTTGCGGTAGGCCTGCTTGATCTCGTCCTGCGTGGCCGTGCGCGGCACGCCGAGGGTCTCGTAGTAGTCCTTGTATTTCATGGGGAGCTGGTGGCGAGCGCGGGCGAGGCAGCCGCGGCAGCGTCGCAGGGCGCCATCAGCGCCTCGGTCGCCGCCTGCAACGTGACGTGGCCGATCGAGAAGCGATCCTTCAGGCGCGCTGCCGCGTCGCGGTAGAACGCGTCGTCGGGATGGCCGTCGGGCATCACGAGATGGGCGGTGAGCGCGACCTGGGTCGTGCCGGTCGCCCAGACGTGGAGGTCGTTGACACAGGCGACGCCCGGCAGCGCCGACAGCTCGGCGCGGACGGCTTCGAGATCGATCGATGACGGCACGCCATCGAACATGAGGTGCAGGGAGTCGCGAAACAAGCCCCAGGTGCCGACCAGGATGACGAGGGCGATCGCCAGCGTCACGGCCGGGTCGAGCCAGTTCCAGCCGAAGTGCGCGGTGAGCGCCGCCGCGACGACGACGCCGGCCGACACCCCGGCATCGGCCGCCATGTGCAGGAACGCGCCGCGCGCGTTCAGGTCGCCGTGGCGGTCGCGCAGGAAGAGCAGCGCCGTCGCCGTGTTGACGACGATGCCGACCGCCGCGACGACCATGACGACGCCGGAGTCGACGGATGCGGGCGCCGCGAGCCGGCCGATCGCCGCCCAGGCGAGCGAGCCGATCGCGACCAGCAGGATCAGCGAGTTGGCGAAGGCGGCGAGGATCGACGCCCGCTTCCAGCCGTAGGTGTGGCGCTCGTCGGGCGCGAGCCGTCCGGCGAAGGCACCCGCCCACGCGATGACGAGGCCGAGCACGTCGCCCAGGTTGTGACCCGCGTCGGCCAGGAGCGCGAGCGAATCGGCGCGCCAGCCGTAGAAGGCCTCGACCGCGACGAAGGCAATGTTGATGCCGATGCCGATCGCGAAGGCGCGATCGAGGTTCGGCGTGCCGTGAGAGTGGCCATGGCCGTGCGAGCGGGTGTCGGAATGGCCGTCGGCGCGGCCGTGGTCGTGGTCGTGGTCGTGGCCACGCGGCGGCGCACCGGTTTCGCTCATCGCGCGGCTCACCGGGGCGGTCAGCGGGCGAGCTGCGCGCGCATCGCGTCGATCACGGCGCGGTAGTCCGGCGCGCCGAAGATCGCGCTGCCGGCGACGAAGGTGTCGGCGCCCGCATCGGCGGCGGCACGGATGTTGTCGACCTTGATGCCGCCGTCGACCTCGAGCCGGATGTCGCGCCCGCTCGCCTCGATGCGCCGGCGCGCGTCCTCGATCTTCCTCAGCGCCGACGCAATGAAGCTCTGACCGCCGAAGCCGGGGTTGACGCTCATGACGAGGACGAGGTCGACCTTGTCGATCACCCAGTCGAGCACGTCGAGCGGCGTGGCCGGGTTGAAGACCAGCCCGGCCTGGCAGCCGCCTTCCCTGATGAGCTCGAGCGTGCGGTCGACATGGCGGGTCGCCTCGGGGTGAAAGCTCACCCGGTCGGCGCCGGCGTCGATGAAGGCCCTGGCGAGCGCGTCGACCGGCTCGACCATCAGGTGCACGTCGATCGGCACGGTCTCGCCATCCTCGCGCCGCGCGTGCTTCCTCAGCGAGGCGCAGACCATCGGCCCGATCGTGAGGTTGGGGACGTAGTGGTTGTCCATCACGTCGAAATGGATCCAGTCGGCACCGGCGGCGATCACGTCGCGCACTTCCTCGCCGAGCCGCGCGAAATCGGCGGAAAGAATGCTCGGGGCGATTCGAAAGCGCGTCATGGGGCCGACCCATTCTAGGTCGCGCGCCGATCGCGCACGGCCTCCTAGAATGACCCATGGCCCGTCCCGAGTTCACCACCACCGTCGCCGTGCGCCACCTGCCCGAGCAGACGGATCGCGACGCCGGCCGCTTCGCGTTCGCCTACACGGTGACGATCAGGAACAGCGGCGACGTCACCGGCCAGCTGATCGGGCGTCACTGGATCATCAGCGATGCCAACGGCCACGTCGAGGAAGTGCGCGGCCTCGCGGTGGTCGGTCACCAGCCGGTGCTCGCGCCCGGCGAGAGCTTCGAGTACACGAGCTGGACGCGTCTGGGCACGCCGCAGGGCACGATGCGCGGCACCTTCTTCTGCATGACCGAGGACGCGCTGCCGTTCGACGCCGCCATCGGCGAATTCGGTCTCTCGCTCGCGTCCTCGCTGCACTGAGCACGGGCGGGTGGCCAAGCGCGGCCCGGCGCCGTGGGACCTGACGGCGCTCCTCAACGCGGCCGATCCGAAGGCCGCCCTCGTCGAGCGACATCTCTGGATCGTCCGCTTGATGGAGTGGCTGCGCCATGCCCCGCTCGAGGCGGGCGGCGCGGCCGCGGTCGTGCCGACGCCCGCGCCTGCCCTGCGCCTGAAGCACCTGCTCGGTGTCGTCGAGCGCAACGGCGAGCATCGCGAGCGAGTGGGCGCGATGCTTGTGGCGTTCTTGCGCGAGGTGGACAGCACCGCCCTCCTCGCCGACTTCGGCTTCGCGCCGCGCGCGGGCCTCTGGGCCGAGTTCGGCCGGCGCCTGCGCTCGCGGATCCTGCCGCTGACGCCGGCCACGAGCGACCTCGGCGAGCTCTTTGGCCTGATCTTTCCGCCCGGCACCGACGCCGACTGGCTCGGCCACCTGGATGACGAGACGCTCGGGCGCTTGGCACGCGTGCTGGAACCGCTCGGCGAAGGCGACGACGACTGGCGCGGTCCCTTCTTCGAGGCGATCATGTTCCTCGCCAGCGCGATCCGCGCGGCGGGCTTCTCGCCTCTGATGCGCCAGCGGATGAGCGCCGAGCTCCTCGTCGATCGGCCGTTTCGCCAGCTCGCCCGTGTCGCCGAGCAGATCCGCGAGCACGCCGAGTCGGCCGAGCCCGGGGCGCATGCGCGCCTGCTCCAGGAGGCGCAGTACCTGCGCGCCCTGCTCGATGTCTGCCGGCGCTGCGCGGCGAGCGTGCACGAGCACCTCGAGGCGCACGGCGTCTCGATCGACGTCGTCTTCGAGGTCGACCAGCTGCGCGAGCGTACCCACCGCATCGACCTCCTGCTCGCCTGCGTGCTCGGCGACCAGCCCGGACGCGAGCTGCCGCGCTTCATCGCCGAGCTGGTGGCGACGGCCAACGAGCAGCGCTCGATCCGCGCCCTGTTCTCGCGCCACTACTCGCTGCTCGCGCGCAAGGTCGCCGAGCGCAGCGCCGCCTCCGGCGAGCACTACATCGGCCGCGACGGCGCGCAATACCTGCATCTGCTGCGTGCGGCAGTCGGTGGCGGCGCAGTGCTCGGGATCACCACCCTGGCCTGGTTCCTCATCGTCTCGGGCGACCTCGGCGCGTTCTGGCGCGGCCTCTTCGTGGGCCTGGCCTATGCGGCTTCGTTCCAGTTGATCCAGCAGCTCGGCTTCACGGTCGCGACCAAGCAGCCGGCGATGACCGCGGCCGCGCTCGCCGACAAGCTCGACGACGTCGCCAGCGCCGACGGCATCGAGCGTTTCGTCGACGAGGTCGCGCACCTCATCCGCTCGCAGTCGGCCGGGATCATCGGCAACCTGCTCGGGGTCGTCCCGGTCGTCGTCGCCGTGCAGGTGCTGGCGCGCCTGGTGACCGGCGCGCCGCTCGTCGGCGCCGACACCGGCCGCCACGTGCTGGACGCGCTGACGCTGCTCGGCCCGACCCCGTTCTACGCCGCCTTCACCGGCGTTCTCCTCTTCGCCAGCGCGCTGATCGCCGGCTGGGTCGAGAACTGGTTCGTCTGGCACCGCCTCGACAGCGCGATCGCCTGGAACCCGCGGATCGTCGCCCGTCTCGGCGCCGCCCGCGCCCGCCGCTGGTCGGCCTGGTGGCGCGGCAACATCGCCTACGTCGCCGCGAACCTGTCGCTCGGCCTGCTGCTCGGCCTGGTGCCGGCCGTCGCCTCGTTCTTCAGCCTGCCGTTCGACCTGCGCCACGTCACGCTCGGGACCGGCGAGCTCTTCGCCGCCGTCGGCGCCATCGGCTCGTCGACGCTCGCGGCCGGGCTCTTCTGGTGGTGCATCGCCGG
>JBBSBZ010000108.1:0-10608 GCA_038250795.1 Burkholderiales bacterium
AGGATGCTGCCGACGCACGGCCCGCGATCGACGTCGCGGTCGTGATGGAACGCGAGAGGGCGCCCAATCGATTCGAGGACTGGCGCTTTCGCATCGTCGAAGTGGTTCCGCACGAGGAAGCGTTCGGCACGGAGATGCGCGTGCTACGCGACGACGGCAAGTTCCGGCGCACGCTCCATCCCGGCTTTCGCCTCGAGCTGTTCGCCGACCAGGCCGAGGGCTATCACCTCAATCTCGAGACAGGCACGCCGGTCTGGTTCGTCGTCTGGCGCGTCGACGATGAAGACCCCTCGCGGGCCTGGCCGGAGACGGTGAGCGTGTCCTATCACGAAGCCGGCCGCTGGCTCGATGCGCAGGAGCGCGTCGACAACGTGCCGCTGCAGCCCGAGCTCGCGACCTGGCTGCAGGCCTACAACGACGTCCACTACCGGCCGGAGCCCAAGCGCCGGCGCCGGCCGCAGTCGTTCGTCACGCCGGCGCAGCGCACATGAGCGCTGACGGCGACGGCTTCGTCTCGCGCTGGGCCAGGCGCAAGTCGCTCGCGCGCAGCGGCGTCGCCCTGCCGGCAGATCAGCAGCCGCGCCCAGACGCGGCCGTCGATGCGCAGGAGCGGTCCTCGGCGCCGCTGGCGCCCCTCACTGCAGGGAGCCCGGTCGCCGTGCCGCCCGCGGGCGGGCCAGCGAATGCGCCGACGCCGGCCGGTGTCGCCGAGACGCCGCCGCTGCCGACGATGGCGGACGTCGCTCGGTTGACGCGCAACTCGGACTTCGCCTGCTTCGTCGGCCCCGGCGTCGACGCGGGCGTCTCGAACGCGGCGATGAAGAAGCTCTTCAGCGACCCGCGCTACAACGTGATGGACGGGCTCGACACCTACATCGGCGACTACAACACACCGGACCCGATCCCGCTCGCGATGCTGCGGCAGATGAACCAGTCGGCGTTCCTCGGCCTGTTCGATCACGAGATCGAAGCAGGGAAAGAGGACAAGGACGAGGCGCGATCGGAACGGGTCGACCCCGGTGCCGCGGGCGGCAGCGATGTCCCGGCGCCTGTGACGGCGCTGCCGGTCCCCGAGCCGGACGACACCTGCGCGTCCGTCGCCACTTCCCGGATTCGAATCGATGACGACACTGATCTGTGACTGCAACAAGACGATCCCGCTGGACGGCGCCGCCCTTCGACGCGCGCTCGACGGCGCCGCCGGCGTGGGTCTCGAGACGATCCACACCACCTTGTGCCGGCGCCAGGCCGGCGCGTTCCAGCGCGCCGCCAAGGGCAACGACGACCTGCTCGTCGCCTGCACCCAGGAGAGCCGCCTCTTCCTGGAGCTGAACGAGCAGACCGAAGGGACGCCGGGCCTGGGCGAGCGGCCGATCCGCTTCGTCAACATCCGAGAGGCGGCAGGGTGGTCGAAGGAGGGCGCCGCGGCGACTCCGAAGATCGCTGCGCTGATCGCCGCCGCTCAACTGCCGGCGCCCGAGCCCGTGCCGGTCGTGAGCTACCGTTCCGCCGGACGCGTGCTGGTGATCGGGCCCGCCGGGCGGGCGCTGCGCGCGGCGCGGATGCTCGGAGACAAGCTCGACGTGAGCCTGCTCCTGCCCGAGGCCGGCAGCCTGCCCCAGGAGCGCCAGTTCGCCGTCCATGCCGGTCGGCCGACGCGCGTCAGCGGCTGGCTCGGCGCGTTCGAGGTGAGCTGGAGCAGCGCGAATCCCATCGACCTCGACCTCTGCACGCGCTGCAACGCGTGCGTGGCGGCCTGTCCCGAACAGGCGATCGATTTCGGCTACCAGATCGACCTGTCGAAGTGCACCGGTCACCGCGATTGCGTTCGCGTCTGCGAGGCGGCCGGGGCGATCGACTTCCAGCGCGAGGCGCAAGAAGTCACCGAATCGTTCGACCTCGTCCTGGACCTCGGTGCCACGCCCCAGATTGCCTTGCATCAGGCGCCGCAGGGCTATTTCCGCGCCGCCGACGACGCCGCTCTCGTCGACGCGGTGCTGCAACTCCGCGAGAGCGTCGGCGAGTTCGAGAAGCCGAAGTTCTTCGACTACAAGCGAAAGATCTGCGCGCACAGCCGCAACGAGCAGATCGGCTGCACCGCCTGCATCGACGTCTGTTCGGCAGCGGCGATCCGCAGCGACGCGTCGATGAAGGGGCGTGGCGGCAGCGACGCCGGCGGCATCGTCGTCGAGCCTCACCTTTGCGTCGGCTGCGGTGCCTGCACGACGGTGTGCCCGAGCGGTGCGATCACCTTTGCGGCGCCGCGCCCGAACGAAATGGGTCGCCGCCTGCGCACGCTGCTGTCGACCTACGCGAAGGCGGGCGGCACCGATGCCGCCCTGCTGGTGCACAGCCAGGTTGCAGGTGCAGCGGCGATCCGCAGCCTCGGTCGCGCTGCGCGCGTCGATGCGCGCGTGCGCGGCATGCCCGCGCGGGTGCTGCCGGTCGATGTGTGGCACACGGCATCGACGGGCATCGACCTGTGGCTCTCCGCGATCGCGCATGGCGCCGCGCAGGTCTGGGTCTTGATGACCGACGAGGAAGCGCCCGACTACCGCACGGCGGTCGGCGCGCAGATGGAAGTCGCCGAGGCCATCCTCGCCGGCCTGGGGTACGCCGGCGAGCACTTTCGCATCGTCGATGCGGGTGCATGGCACGCCGGTTCAGTGACGGCCGAGGAGAGCGCGGGCGGGCCGGCGCCGGCGCTGCCGACCGCCTCTGCGCGCCGCACCGACCCGGCGTTGCTGCAACTGGATCGGGCGCTGCACGCGGCGCCGGCGGCGACCGTCAAGCGCGCCGCGACCTTCAGCGTTCAGGCCGACAAGCGCGCAACGCTCGACCTCGCGCTCGACCATCTCATGCAGCACGCGCCGACGGTTCCGCTGGAGATCGCGCTGCCGGCGCACGGCAGCCCGTTCGGCAACCTGATCGTCGACCGCGACGCCTGCACCTTGTGCCTGGCCTGCGTCGGGGCGTGTCCCGAGGCGGCGCTCGCCGACAACCCGGACCGCCCGCAGCTGCGCTTCATCGAGAAGAACTGCGTCCAGTGCGGCCTGTGCGCGGCCACCTGCCCCGAGCACGCGATCACGCTCGAGCCGCGCCTGCTGCTGGCCGACGCCGGCAGGGCGCGCAGGCAGGCGCGCGTGCTGAACGAGGTGGAGCCGTTCTGCTGCATTCGCTGCGCCAAGCCGTTCGGGACGCCTCGAGCGGTCGAGACGATGCTGGCGCGGCTCGCCGGCCACGCGATGTTCCAGGGCGCGGCGGCAGAGCGCCTGAAGATGTGCGGCGACTGTCGGGTGATCGACCTGCACACGCGGCCGGACGAAGTGAAGATCACGGAGCTGTAGCGTCAGATGGCGACACTGCACTTCAGCACGCCGGACGACAGCGAGGAGCTGGCTCGGGCGGAGCTCTACGGCCTGCTCGCGAACCTGTACTACGCGCCGCCCTCGGGCGAGCTGCACGCGCGGTTGCGCGCCGCCGCGACCGAGGCGCCGATCCGGGAGGCGTTTCTGGAAAGGTCGTGGGGCGAGGTCGTCGCGGCGTCGCAGCGCCTGAGCGTCGAGCAGATCGCCGATGAATACGCCGAACTGTTCCTCGGCATCGGCAGGCCCGAGATCTTTCTCTACGGCTCCTACTATCTCGCCGGCACGCTCAACGAGAGGCCGCTGGTCGTGCTGCGCGACGACCTGCGCGAGCTCGGCCTCGAGCGTCCGGAGACGATCCCGGAGACGGAGGATCACATCGCGAGCCTCTGCGAGGTCATGCGCTACCTGATTGCCGGCGAGGACCTCGAGACCAGCAACCTGACGTCGCAGCAGCACTTCTACAACGCGCATCTGCGCGGCTGGATCGACGCCTTCTGCGAAGCCCTCGAAGCGCATCCGCGTGCCGATTTCTACCGCAGCGTCGCCATGCTCACGCGCGACTTCGCGATGGTCGAGGCGCAGGGACTCGACCTGCTCGATGCGTGACGCGGCCACGCGCGCGCCGCGCACACGCACGAACCGGTTGGACATGGGCGTAGTCACAAACCCGGTTGACGCTCCAACACTCCCTGCTAGAGTCGTTTGGATGGGGAAGGTATCGGTCCGCCAGGGTACATACAGGCCGATCGTTCGAGCCGATGCTCGCGGCGACGCGACGCGATGGGTCGGCAACGGGCGCCGCGAAGCGCGTCAAAGGAGTAAGGCATGAAGTTCACCTCGTTCCAACGTGCCGCCGATGCCGGCGGCGGCAAGATCGAGCGCCGTGGGCTGGTCGTCGGTGCCGGCGTCGCGGGCGTGGCCGCGGTGGCTGTGCACCTCATGCGCGGCCGCGTGGCCGACGCGCCCGAACTCGTGGTGGCGAAGGCTGCGCCCTCCAGGGAAGCGGGCTATCAGGTCACTCCGCACGTGCTTCGTTACTACGAAACGGCGAAATCCTGAGTTCGGTCGTTGCATTGCAGGAACGGGGGAAACATGTTGCTCACGCGTAAGTCTTCAGAGCGAGGCACCGCGTCTTCGTCGCTTGTCGCCAGCCTCGGCCGAGGCGTTCAACGCGCGATCCCGACGATGGACCGGCGCGCGTTCCTGCGGCGGTCCGGGCTCGGCGTCGGGGTCGGGCTTGCGACGTCGCAGCTGACCCTCGTTCGCAAGGCGCAAGCCGCCGACGCGCCGGCCCCGGCCGCTGGCAAGACGGTGGTGCGGCGCACCGTGTGCACGCACTGCTCGGTCGGTTGCGCGCTCGATGCGGTGGTCGAGAACGGCGTCTGGACACGCCAGGAGCCGGTGTTCGATTCGCCGCTCAACCTGGGCGCGCATTGCGCCAAGGGCGCCGCGATCCGCGAGCACGGGCACGGCGAGTACCGCCTCAAGTACCCGATGAAGCTGGTCGGCGGCAAGTACCAGCGCATCAGCTGGGACCAGGCGCTCAACGAGATCAGCGCGAAGATGCTCGAGCTGAAGAAGCAGAGCGGCCCCGATTCGATGTTCCTGGTCGGCTCGTCCAAGCACAACAACGAGCAGTCGTATCTGCTGCGCAAGTGGATCAGCCTGTGGGGCAGCAACAACTGCGACCACCAGGCGCGCATCTGCCACTCCACCACGGTCGCGGGTGTCGCGAACACCTGGGGCTATGGCGCGATGACGAACTCGTACAACGACATGCGCAACTCGAAGGCTGCGCTCTACATCGGCTCGAATGCCGCCGAGGCTCATCCGGTGTCGCTGCTGCACATGCTGCACGCGAAGGAAACCGGCACGAAAATGATCGTCGTCGACCCCCGCTTCACGCGAACCGCCGCGAAGGCCGACCAGTACATCCGCATCCGCTCGGGCAGCGACATCCCGTTCCTGTTCGGGATGCTGCATCACATCTTCAAGAATGGCTGGGAGGACAAGAAGTACATCAACGACCGTGTCTACGGCATGGACAAGGTGCGCGAGGACGTCCTCGCGAACTGGACGCCCGACAAGGTGCTCGAGGCCAGCGGCGTCGACGAGGCGACCTGCTATCTCGCCGCCAAGACGATGGCCGAGAATCGCCCGAGCACGCTCGTCTGGTGCATGGGCCAGACCCAGCACTCGATCGGCAATGCCATGGTGCGAGCTTCGTGCATCGTCCAGCTCGCGCTCGGCAACGTCGGCGTCAGCGGCGGCGGCGCGAACATCTTCCGTGGTCACGACAACGTCCAGGGCGCCACCGACATCGGCCCGAACCCCGACTCGCTGCCGGGCTACTATGGTCTGTCGGACGGGTCGTGGAAGCACTACGCAGCGGTCTGGGGCGTCGACTTCGAGTGGATCAAGAAGCAGTACGCGCCCGGCATGATGGGCAAGCCCGGCATGACGGTGTCGCGCTGGATCGACGGGGTGCTCGAGAAGAACGACCTGATCGACCAGGACAGCAACCTGCGCGGGCTGATTTTCTGGGGCCACGCGCCGAATTCGCAGACGCGCGGCGCCGAGATGAAGAAGGCGATGGACAAGCTCGACCTGCTTGTCGTCATCGACCCGTATCCTTCGGCGACGGCGGCGATGGCCGCGATGCCAGGCAAGCCCGAGGACCTGAATCCCAATCGCGTCGTCTACCTGCTGCCCGCCTCCACGCAGCTCGAGACCTCGGGGTCGGTCACCGCGTCGAACCGCTCGCTGCAATGGCGCGAGAAGGTCATCGAGCCGCTGTTCGAATCGCGCACCGACCAGATGATCGCGTACCAGCTTGCCGAAAAGCTCGGCTTCGGCAAGGAGCTGGTCAAGAGCAACAAGCTCGTTGCCGGCAAGGGCGGGATGATGGAACCCGAGTCCGAGGCGGTGCTTCGCGAGGTCAATCACAGCAACTGGACCATCGGCTACACCGGCCAGTCGCCGGAGCGCCTGAAGGCGCACATGCGCAACATGCATGTCTTCGACGTCAAGACCCTGCGCGCCAAGGGTGGCATCGATAAGGAAACCGGCTACAAGCTCGACGGTGACTACTTCGGCCTGCCGTGGCCCTGCTACGGAACGCCCGAGATCAAGCACCCGGGCTCGCCCAACCTGTACGACACCTCGAAGGCGATGATGGACGGCGGCGGCAACTTCCGCGCCAACTTCGGCGTCGAGCGCGACGGCGTCAGTCTGCTCGCCGAAGACGGCTCGTACTGCAAGGGCTCGCCGATCACCACGGGCTACCCCGAATTCGATCACGTGTTCATGAAGAAGCTCGGCTGGTGGAACGACCTGACCGACGCCGAGAAAGCCGCGGCAGAAGGCAAGAACTGGAAGACCGATCTTTCGGGCGGCATCCAGCGCGTCGTCATGGCACGCGGCTGCCATCCGTGGGGCAACGCGAAGGCGCGTGCCGTGGTCTGGAACTTCCCCGACCCGGTGCCCAAGCATCGCGAGCCACTCTATTCCACCCGTCCCGACCTGATCGACAAGTATCCGACGCACGACGACAAGAAGACGTTCTGGCGCCTGCCGACGCTGTTCAAGAGCGTGCAGCAGAAGAACCACGACATCGGCAAGACGTTCCCCCTGATCATGACCTCCGGGCGGCTCACCGAATACGAAGGCGGCGGCGAGGAGACCCGGTCGAATCCTTGGCTGGCCGAACTGCAGCAGGAGATGTTCGTCGAGATCAACCCGGCGGCCGCGAACGACCGCGGCATCCGCAACGGCGAGTGGGTATGGGTGAGGACGCCAACGGGCGCGCAGCTGAAGGTGCAGGCGCTGGTCACCGAGCGGGTCGACCGCGGGACCGTCTGGCTGCCGTTTCACTTCTCCGGCCACTGGCAGGGCGCCGACATGCTTGCGTACTACCCGGAGGGTGCGCACCCGATCGTTCGTGGCGAGGCCGTGAACACGGCGACGACCTACGGCTACGACTCGGTGACGATGATGCAGGAGACCAAGACCACGGTCTGCCAGGTCGAACGCGCGGCGTAAGGAGAAGACCTCATGGCCCGAATGAAATTCATCTGCGACGCCGAGCGCTGCATCGAGTGCAACGGCTGCGTCACCGCCTGCAAGGCCGAGCACGACGTGCCTTGGGGCGTGAATCGCCGTCGGGTGGTCACGCTGAACGACGGCATCCCTGGCGAGAAGAGCATCTCGGTCGCCTGCATGCACTGCAGCGATGCGCCGTGCATCGCAGTCTGCCCTGTCAACTGCATGTATCACACCGACGAAGGCGTGGTGCTGCACGACAAGGACGTCTGCATCGGTTGCGGCTACTGCTCGTACGCCTGCCCGTTCGGCGCGCCGCAGTTCCCGAGCAACGGCACGTTCGGCCTGCGCGGCAAGATGGACAAGTGCACGTTCTGCGCCGGCGGGCCCGAGGCGAACGGCAGCCAGGCCGAGTTCGAAAAGTACGGGCGCAACCGCCTTGCCGAGGGAAAGCTGCCGCTCTGCGCCGAGGTGTGTTCGACCAAGGCGCTCCTCGGCGGCGACGGCGACGTCATCGCCGACATCCTGCGCACGCGTGTGCTCAATCGCGGCAAGGGCAGCGAGGTCTGGGGCTGGGGCACGGCGTACGGAAAGCCGAACGGTGGAACGCTGAGCGCGCCGGCGCCGGCACCGGAGAAGAAGTGATGAAGCGCCTGCAAGTTTTCGTTCTGATCGCGGTCGCCACGTTCGTGCTGAGCGCGTGCGGCGACAAGGCGCAGACCATCGGCGTCAGCAATTCCAAACATGCCGACACCGTTGCGTGGGACATCACGAGCAGCGATCCCTACGTCGCGTCCGGCTGGACCGCGGGCGACCGGGCGAGCTGGGAAGACCATCTGCGTCGACGCACGCAGATGCAGAACGACTACGCGCCGCGCTGACGACGGAGAGTGGCCATGCGACCCATGATTCGAAGCTGGGTGATCGCGCTGGCGGCCATGCTGGCGGTCCCGTTCTCGGCGCTTGCCCAGGTGACGCCGCCGCAGCCGCAGGCCGCCGCAGGCGTGCTGCAACCAGCCAGTGGCGTGGCGCTGCCGCAGCCGGCCGACACCAACGCGCAGCGCGGGATCAGTCAGCCAGGCAACAACGCGCCGTTCTGGCGCGGCGTGCGCAACTCGGGCAACCAGGCCGGCGTCATTGCGCTGCCGGGCGCCGAGAAGGGTGTGCTGATCCAGGCGTTCACGCAGTATCCTGGCTCGAACTTCACGACCGCCGGCGAAGCGTGGCGGCAGGTGCGCAACGACTGGATCATCCCCTACGGGGGCGCTCTCGTGATCATCGTGCTGGTCGCGCTGGCGCTCTACTATTTCACCAAAGGCCCGCTCGGCGGCGACGAGAACAAGACCGGCCGCGTGATCGAGCGCTTCACGTACGTCGAGCGCGCGGCTCACTGGGTCAATGCCGCGGCGTTCGTCGTACTGGCGATCTCCGGAATCGTGATGGCATGGGGCCAGTTCTTCCTGCTGCCCCTGCTCGGGCATACGTTGTTCGGCTGGCTGACCTACGCCTTGAAGACCGCCCACAACTTCTCCGGGCCGCTCTTCGCGGTGTCGCTGCTGATCGTCTTCATCGTCTTCCTGCGCGACAACTTTCCCGGGCGGGGTGATCTCCACTGGCTGCTCAAGGGCGGCGGCATGTTCCGCGGTCACGAGCCGCCGTCGGGGCGCTTCAATGCCGGCGAGAAGCTGATCTTCTGGGGTGGCGTGTTCGTGCTCGGCATCTTCATCGTCAGCTCCGGGCTGGTGCTCGACAAGGTGATCCCGGGCCTGGCCTATCTGCGCGGCGACATGCAGATCGCGCACATGGTGCACGGTGTCGCGGCGGCGCTGATCATCGCCGCGTTCCTCGGCCATATCTATCTCGGCACGATTGGCATGCGCGGTGCCTACAGCGCCATGAAGACCGGTTATGTCGACGAAGGGTGGGCCGCCGAGCATCACCGCTACTGGTACGAAGACATCAAGGCCGGCAGGGTTCCGGCCCAGCGCAGCGCGCCACCGCCGCCGCGTACCGAGCTGCCCGCCGCCTGAGACCCAGCACGAGGACTGCCATGCGCTCTTCCACACTTGCCGCCCTGATCGCCACGATGGCGCTTGCGGGCCCCGCGTTGGCGAAGCTGCCGCCGCCGAGCGACGAGGCGAAGGCCAAGGCCGCGGAAGCTGCCGCAAAGGCAGCCTGGAGTGCCAAGGTCGGCGCCTACCAGGTCTGCCAGATCGAGGATCGGCTCGCGAAGGCGTATCACGCGAGCGTGAAGGATGCGCCGTCTGCGGTTCCGACTGCCGCGTGCGCGGACCCGGGGCCGACACCCGTGGCCGACAAGCCGCTCGAGGCTTCCGGGGCGCATTCGCCGCCCGGCGCTGCGACTTCGCCGCCGAGCACGAACGCCACGTCGGCTGAGCTGACAGGCCCGCGCAAGAAGTAGCCTGGTCCCGAGCGGACGGGCGGGCCTGCCAGGCACCGGCCGGCCGGCGCGCTTATGAACAGTTCAAACATGTTGGCACCTGTGCGTCTCACCTCGGCGCAGGCGAGCCTGACGCGAGAGATCGAGGTCTGCGACGAGTTCGGCCAGCAGCGGCGAATCTCGATTCCAGCCGAGCGCGCTCTGACGGTCTTCGTCGACAACCGGGAGCTCGTGACGCTGATGACCCTGGGGGCTGCGCCCGAGCTGCTCGTGCTCGGCTACCTGCGCAACCAGCGGCTGCTCGACTCGGTGACCGACGTCGACTCGATCACCGTCGACTGGGACGTCGACGCCGCTGCGGTCAAGACACGCGCCGGCATCGACCGCTTCGACGAGAAGACCGCCAGGCGCGTCGTCACGACGGGCTGCGGCCAGGGCACCGTGTTCGGCGATCTGATGACCGACCTCGACTCGATCCGGCTGCCCGGGCCGGACGATCCGGCCGGCCGGATCAGCCAATCATCGCTCTACGGACTGCTCAACGCGATGCGGCTGCAGGAAAGCACGTACAAGTCGGCCGGCTCGGTGCACGGCTGCGCACTCTTCTGTCAGGAGCAGCTGCTCACCTTCGTCGAAGACGTCGGTCGCCACAACGCTATCGACACCATTGCCGGCTGGATGTGGCTGCATGGCGTCGACGGTGCGGACAAGGCGTTCTACACGACGGGCCGCCTGACCAGCGAGATGGTGATCAAGTCGGCCCAGATGGGCGTGCCGATCATCGTCTCGAGGAGTGGC
>JBBSBZ010000109.1:0-10595 GCA_038250795.1 Burkholderiales bacterium
GAAGCTGCTCGAGTCGCAGCTCGAGCCGCACATGCTCTTCAACACGCTCGCCAACCTGCGCGCGCTGATCGGCGTCGACCCGGCGCGAGCTCAGGCGATGCTCGACCGGCTGATCGCCTTCCTTCGCGCCTCGCTCGCCGGCTCGCGCGTGGGCGAGCACACGCTGGCGGCGGAGTTCGACCGACTGCGCGACTATCTCTTGCTGATGGAGATCCGCATGGGCCCGCGCCTGTCGACATCGTTCACCCTGCCGCCCGATCTCGCCGGCGCGCTGGTGCCGCCCTTCCTGCTCCAGCCGATCGTCGAGAACAGCATCAAGCACGGTCTCGAGCCCAAGCGCGGAGGCGGACGGATCGAGGTCGCGGCCGAGCGCGACGGCGCGACGCTCGTCGTTCGCGTGCGCGACACGGGCGACGGCGCGGCGAGCGCGCTGGCCACGCCATCGGCCGGCGGCGGCTTCGGCCTCGACAACGTGCGCGAGCGCCTGGCGACGCTCTACCGCTCGGCGGCGTCGTTCGAGCTGGTGCCGGCCTGCGACGCGCAGGGCGGCATGCTGGCGACGATCCGGCTGCCGTACGTGACCTCCGCGGCGACTGCGGCCACGAAGTCGCCCGTGTCGGAGCCGGTGTCGTGACCGGCTCGCCGACGCGCCCGCGGGCGCTCGTCGCCGAGGACGAGCCGTTGCTGGCGGCGACGCTGCAAGCCGAGCTCGCCCGGATCTGGCCCGAGCTCGAGATCACGGAGGTCGTCGGCGACGGTGAGAGCGCCGTCGAGCGGACGCTCGCCGTGCGTCCCGAGGTGTGCTTTCTCGACATCCGCATGCCGGTGATGAGCGGACTCGAGGCCGCTCAGGCCCTGGCCGAGGACTGGCCCGACGACGGCACGCCGTTTCCGCTGATCGTCTTCGTCACCGCCTTCGACCAGTACGCGCTGCAGGCGTTCGAGCGCGCGGCCTTCGACTATGTGCTCAAGCCCGTCGAGCCGGTGCGGCTGGCGCAGACCTGCGCGCGCCTGCGCCAGGCACTCGACGAGCGGGCGCGCGCCGCATCGCTCCCGCCCGCCGTCGGCGCCGACGCGCGGCCGGTCGATGCGGCCGGACTGACCGGTGCCGTCGAGCAGCTGCGTGCCCTGCTCTCGGTCGCGCCGGTGGCGGCACCGGTCGAGCCGCTGCGCGTCGTCCAGGCCGGCGTCGGCAACGCGATCCACATGGTGCCGATCGACGAGGTCGTCTACTTCGAGGCCGCGGACAAATACGTGCGCGTCATGACGGCGGCGCGCGAGTACCTGATCCGGGTCTCGCTGCGCGATCTGCTGCCGCGCCTCGACGCGACCCGCTTCTGGCAGATCCATCGCGGCACCGTCGTGCGCGCCGAGGCGATCGCCTCGGCCGAGCGCGACGAGGGCGGGAAGGTGACGCTGCGCCTCTCGGGCCGGTCCGAGAAGCTCGCCGTGAGCCGGCTCCACGCCCATCGCTTCCGGGCGATGTAGCGGCCGGCCACAGCCGCAGCACGGCGGCGCGGCCTTCTAGAATCGCCGCTCCCCACCGAGCCGCCATGAGCCACCCCAAGGACGCCGCCGCCACCGGCAGCAACTTCCTGCGTCACATCGTCGAGAAGGATCTCGCCGAAGGCACGTACGCGACGCGCCGCTTCGCCGGCACGCCGGGCGACGCCGCGCATCACGCTGCGGGGCCGCTCGATCCGGCCAGGATCCGCACCCGCTTCCCGCCCGAGCCGAACGGCTACCTGCACATCGGCCACGCCAAGAGCATCACGCTCAACTTCGGCCTGGCCAACGACTACGGCGGCATCTGCCACCTGCGCTTCGACGACACCAATCCCGAGAAGGAAGAGCAGGAGTACGTCGATGCGATCGTCGAGGCCGTCCACTGGCTGGGCTTCGACTGGCATGCACCCGAGCCGGCGCTCGGCGCGGCCGGGGCGAAGACCAGCCACCTCTACTTCGCCAGCGACTATTTCGACTTCATGTATCGGGCCGCCGAGGCGCTCGTCGTCGCCGGCCACGCCTACGTCGACGAGCAGAGCGCCGAGGAGTTGCGCGCCAGCCGCGGCGACTTCCAGACGCCCGGCCGCGCGAGCCCGTTTCGTGCGCGCACGCCGGAAGAGAACCTCGCCCGGCTGCGCCAGATGAAGGCCGGCGAGCTGGCCGACGGCGCGGCGGTGCTGCGCGCGAAGATCGACATGGCGAGCCCCAACATCAACCTGCGCGACCCGGCCCTCTACCGCATCAAGCGGGCGAGCCACCACAACACCGGCGACAGGTGGTGCATCTATCCGATGTACACCTACGCGCACCCGATCGAGGACGCGCTAGAGAACGTCACCCACTCGATCTGCACGCTCGAGTTCGAGGACCAGCGGCCGTTCTACGACTGGCTGCTCGACACGCTCTGCACGCTCGGCCTGCTGACGCAGCCGCGGCCGCACCAGTACGAGTTCGCGCGACTCAACGTCACCTACGTGATCACGAGCAAGAGGAAGCTCAGGCAGCTCGTCGACGAGAAGATCGTCGACGGCTGGGACGATCCGCGCATGCCGACGATCGCCGGGCTGCGGCGGCGCGGCTACACGCCCGAGTCGATCCGCCTGATGTGCGAGCGCGCCGGCACCAGCAAGGCCGGCGGCTGGACCGATTACGCGAGCCTCGAGATCGCCCTGCGCGACGACCTCGACGCGAAGGCGCCGCGTGCAATGGCCGTGCTCGACCCGATCCGGCTGGTGCTCACCAACTGGGCCGAGCTCTTCGGCAGCGCGTCGCATCGCGAGCCGGCGCACGCGCCGGTGCATCCGCAGCACCCCGAGCTCGGCCAGCGCGACCTGTCGCTCGGCCCCGAGCTCTGGATCGAGCGCGACGATTTCGCCGAGGTGCCGGCCAAGGGATTCTTCCGCCTCTTCCCGGGTAACCGCGTCCGCCTCAAGTACGGCTACGTCGTCGAGTGCACGGGCTGCGAGAAGGACGCGAGCGGCGCGATCGCGCGTGTCCTCGCCACCGTCGTGCCCGACACCAGGAGCGGCACGCCGGGCGCCGACGCGGTGAAGGTCAAGGGCACGCTCACCTGGCTCGCCGTCGACGATGCGCTCGCGGCCGAAGTGCGCCTCTACGACCGCCTCTTCACCGAGCCGCATCCCGACGCGGGGGGAAAGGACTTCCTTGCCAGCCTGAACCCGGGCAGCAAGAAAGTGGTCGCCGCCTATCTCGAGCGCTCGCTCGCCCTGGCCAAGCCGGGTGAAAGCTTCCAGTTCGAGAGGCACGGCTATTTCGTGGCCGACCGCGTCGATCACGCCGCCGGGCGAGCGGTGTTCAACCGCACCGCCACCCTGCGCGACACCTGGTCGCGCTAGGCACGTCGGCGTCGCGCGGGGGCGACGAACACGTGCGAGAGACAATCGTCGGTCAAAGCCACTCGTTCAAGCCATGAAACCGTCCACCTTCAGGATTCACGCGTCCCGCACCCGTCGGCTGGCGACGCTCGCCGCCATGGCGATGGTCGTCGTCGTCGCTCAGCAGGAGGCACGCGCGCAGGCGGCTGCGCCGAGCCTCACGTACAAGTCGATTCGCGAGGGACAGGGCCCGAGCCCGACAGCGGCCGACACGGTGAAGGTGAACTACCGCGGCACGCTCGTCGACGGCACCGAGTTCGACAGCTCGTACAAGCGCAACGAGCCGGCCACCTTTCCCCTCGGCCGCGTCATCCCTTGCTGGACGCAGGGCGTGCAGCGCATGAAGGTCGGCGGCAAGGCCGAGCTCGTCTGCCCACCGGAACTCGCCTATGGCGAACGTGGCGCGGGCGGGGGCATCCCGCCACGCGCCACGCTCCGGTTCGAGATCGAACTGCTCGCGATCAACCCGAAGTAGCGAGCTCCGGGAAAGCGATCAGCGGTAGACGTGCTCGCCGCGATTCGACCGCCACGAGTTCTCGAAGAAGCTCGCGTCCTCCTCGTTGCGCGGACGGACGGCCATCAGGATGCCACCGTCGCGGATGCCGGCGTCGTACTCCTTGACGCGCTCCTCCGGGATGCCCCAGCCGATCAGTGCGCCGACAACGCCGCCGGTGGCCGCGCCGGCGCCCGCACCGGCGATGGCGGCTGCGAGCGGTCCGGCGATGACCAGACCGAGGCCTGGCAGCGCGAGCGTCGTGCCGACCGCGGCGATGGCCGCCGCGATGGCGCCCAGGCTGCCGCCGATCGCGCCGCCGATGCCCGCGCCCTCCGCCGCCTTCGTGCCGAGCTCGGTCTGGCGACCGTCGGTGGCGAAATGGCGCTTGCGGGTCTCGTCCGACATGACGAGGTTGACGTCGTCGTGCGTGTAGCCGCGGTCGGAGATCGACTGGTAGGCGCGCTCGGCGCTGTCGCGATCACGGAAGAGCCCGGTCAGCATCGGTTCGTTGGTGTTCATTCGTTCACTCCTGAGGGTTGAAGCAGGAGTGAAGGATGCCGGCTGGGCCGCTGGCGGCGAAGCGGCCGGCGCCGCCCCCTCGGGTCGTCTGGCGGCCGAGGGAACCGTCGGCGCGCTCCTACAGCACGGCCCCGCGCGGCTCAGCGGCGCTGCGACGACGGCTTCAGGAAGTGCCGGACGATCGGCACGGTGAGCATCAGGCAGGCGGAGGCGGCAAGCGCCATCGGCAGCATCGAGCCGGTCGCCTGCATGGCCAAGGCGCCGGCGAGCAACGCACCGTGACCCGCGGCGTAGAGCTTCAGCGGACGCGCCAGCGAAGCGGGGGGCTTGTTCGACATCGCGATCTCCCTTGACGCAGCCAGTGTGCCAGCCGCGGTGCCGCGCGGCCGCCACGCGCGCGACCGACAACCTCGAAATCGTGCACTGTTGGCGTCCGTGCGGGGTCAGGCACGCGAAAACCAGCGGGCGTGCCCGACGCCGCGACCCGATGGCGACCTACAGCGGTTCCGGCCGAGGCTTGCGACAGTCGCATGCTTCACATCCCCCGTCCCCGTCCCCTGTCCCCCGTCGCCATCGCGAGCCGTCCATGACTCTTTCCCGCACCTGTCTCTCCGTCGCCGTCGCCTGCCTGCTCGCTTCATGCGGCGACACCGCCAGGCTCACCGTCGCCGACGGCACCGGCCCGCGGCCACAGCTTCCCGCGCCGCAGAAGGACCTCATTCCCACCGTTCACATCGCCCCGGCCGAGGGCTGGCCGACGGGCGACCGGCCGGTGGCCGCGCCGGGCCTGAAGGTGACTGCCTACGCGACCGGCCTCGACCATCCGCGCTGGCTCGCGGTGCTGCCGAACGGCGACGTCCTGGTCGCCGAAACCAACGCGCCGCCCAAGCCCGAGGACGGCAAGGGCATCAAGGGCTGGATCATGAAAATGGTGATGGCACGCGCCGGGGCGGGCACGCCGAGCGCCAACCGGATCACCCTGCTGCGCGGCCTCGGCGCCAACGGCGCAGCGGCATCGAAATCGGTCTTCCTCGAGCACCTCCATTCGCCCTTCGGCATGGCGCTCGTCGGCAGCGACTTCTACGTCGCCAACACCGACGGCGTCGTGCGCTTTCCCTACGTCGCCGGCGAGACGCGCATCGACGTCGCGCCCACCCCGGTGGCGCCGCTGCCCGGCGGGCCGATCAACCACCACTGGACCAAGAACGTGATCGCCAGCCCGGACGGCAGCAAGCTCTATGCGACGGTCGGCTCGAACAGCAACGTCGCCGAGAACGGCATGGCGGCCGAGGCCGGTCGGGCGGCGATCTGGGAGATCGACCGCAAGAGCGGCGCGGCGCGCGAGTACGCGACCGGCCTGCGCAACCCGAACGGCATGGCCTTCACCGCCGACGGCACGCTCTGGACCGTCGCCAACGAGCGCGACGAGCTCGGCAGCGACCTGGTGCCCGATTACCTCACCTCGGTGCGCGACGGCGCGTTCTACGGCTGGCCCTACAGCTACTACGGCCAGCACGTCGACGACCGCGTGCAGCCGCCGCGCCCCGACATGGTCGCCCGCGCGATCGCGCCCGACTACGCCCTCGGCCCGCACACGGCCTCGCTCGGCCTCGCGTCGTCGGCGGGAAGCGCCCTGCCGGCACCGTTCACGGACGGCATGTTCGTGGGACAGCACGGCTCGTGGAACCGCAAGCCGCGCAGCGGCTACAAGGTGATCTTCGTGCCGTTTCGGGACGGCAGGCCGGCCGGCGAGCCGATCGACGTGCTGACAGGATTTCTCAGCGCCGACGGCAAGGCCAAGGGACGGCCCGTCGGCGTAGCGATCGACAGGACCGGCGCGCTGCTGGTGGCCGACGATGTCGGCAACGTCGTCTGGCGCGTCACGCCGGCGGCGCTGCGCTGACGCCGCCGGGCTGGCCGCGGCCCCAGGTCGCGGCGTAGCCGGCCGCCGCTGAGGCAGCGCAGATGACGCAGCCCCAGGCCCAGTCGATCATGCTGATCCTGAGCGGCCAGTCGCGCACGACCGCGAGGTTGGTGAGGTCGTAAGCGCCGTAGGCGGCGAGGCCGAGCACGGCGCCGCGGACGATCGCCTCGAGCCATCCCGAAGGTGCGTTGAAGAGGGCGAGGTAGACGAGCGCGACCGGAAACAGGAGATAGAAGGCGACGATCGGCGCGAGGCGCACCGGGTCGGCCATCAGCGAGCCCATCTCGCGCTGGTACATGCCCTGGGCGACGAGGCCGAGCCAGATGCCGTCGAGAACGAGCATCGCGACGAACGCCGCGAGCCAGGCGATCGCGAACGATCCTGCGGAGAGACGCGCGCCGGCCGCCACGCGCTACTTCGACCGGGTCTGCGACCAGTCCTTGAGCGCGGCGAGCGTCTTCTCGACGTGCCGGCTCGGGTTCAGGCTCTGGTAGTTGTAGAACACCTTGCCGTTCGGCGCGATCACGTAGGAGATGCGGTTGGCATAGTCGGGCTTGAGCGTCATCACGGCGTCGTACGACTTCATCACGGCCTGCGTCTCGTCGGAGGCGACCGGGAACTTGCCCTGGCAGGCCTGCACCGAGAACTTGCCGAGGGTGGCGATGTCGTCCGACGACACGCCGATCACGGTCGCACCGAGCGCCTCGAACTTCGAGATCGATTCGGCGAACTCGTGCGCCTCGATCGAGCAGCCGACCGAGAACGCCGCCGGGAAGAAGTAGAGCACCACCGGGCCCTTGGCGAGCGAATCGGCAAGCGTGAACTTGTACACCTTCCCGCCGAGCGCGGCCGACGCTGTAAAGTTTGGCGCTGCATCTCCGACATCGAGGGCTGCGTAGGACGATGTCGTGAGCGCACTCAGCAAGACGATGAACGAGAGAGACTTCTTCATGGCGAACTCCGGCTTGTCGCCTGGGCGTCGTTCATCTTACGAGAATCGGCGCGGCCCTGCGGGCTGGCGGCGATGGGGCGCGGCCCTCCTGGTCGCCGCCACGGCGGCACTCGCCGGCTGCGGGTCGCTGCCGGTCAACGTCGGCAAGACCGACAGCGCCGCGCTCGCCGCTGATCCCGAGAGCCCGCTCGTGAAGATGGTGCGCCGCTCGACACCGTCGCCCGAGCAGACCGGCGTGCGCCTGCTGCCGCTGGGCGCCTACTCGCTCGACACCCGGCTCCAGCTCGCCCAGCGCGCGACGCGCTCGCTCGACGTGCAGTACTACGTCCTAGAGAACGACCCGACCGGGCGGCTCCTGATGAAGGCGCTGCGCGACGCGAGCCAGCGCGGCGTGCGCGTCCGACTGCTCGTCGACGATCTCTACACCACGCACTCCGACCCGCTGCTGCGCGGCCTGGCCTCGTTCCCGAACATCGAGGTCCGCCTCTTCAACCCGTTCTGCTGCGACCGCTCCGCCGGCGTCCTCGGCCGCTACGCGGCGTCGATCTTCGACTTCGGGCGGCTCAACCACCGGATGCACAACAAGCTCTTCATCGCCGACAGCGTGATGGCCGTCGCCGGTGGCCGCAACATCGCCGACGAATACTTCCTGCGCTCCCAGGAGGCCAACTTCGTCGACATGGATGCCTTCGTGATCGGTGCTGTCGTCCCGCAGATGTCGGCGATCTTCGACCGCTACTGGAACAGCGAGGTCGTCTACCCGATCGAGGACGTCGGCGAGCCGCTCGGCGACCGGCCGGCGCGCGCCAGGGCCTTCGACAAGACGCTCGCGGCGCTGCCGCCCTCGCCGCCGCCCGATCCGCCCGAGACCGATCTGCTCGGCTACGGACCGCTCGCCGAGGAGTTCGACGCCGGCCAGGTCGGCCTCGAATGGGGCATCGCCCGCGCTTTCGCCGACCCGCCCGAGAAGCTGCTGGCGATGACGCCCAAGATCGCCTTCGAGATGAGCGTCACCAACGACGTGATGATGCAGGTCTGGCGGGCCAAGAGCGACCTCGTGCTCACCTCGCCCTACATGATTCCCGGCGAGTCCGGCATGAAGTCGTTCGAGCTGCTCGAGAAGGGCAAGGTCAAGGTCACGGTGATCACCAATTCGCTGGCCGCGACCGACGAGCCACTCGTCCACACCGGCTACGCCCGCTATCGCCCGGCCATGCTGCGGGCCGGCGTCGACCTCTACGAGCTGAGCCCGACGCGCACCCAGCAGACCAAGCGGCTCGGCATGTTCGGCTCCTCGCTCGGCCGCCTGCATGCGAAGACGGCGGTGATCGACAAGAAGAAGATCTTCATCGGCTCGATGAACCTCGACCCGCGCTCGGCCAGCGTCAACACCGAGTTCGGCATGTTCATCGAGAGCCCGGCGCTGGCCAAGGAGATGCTGCGGGTGATCAACATCAGCAAGCTGGAGAGCGCCTATCGCCTGCGCTTCGCGCCCGGCAGCAAGACGAGCCTGCAGTGGCTGACGATCGAGGACGACAAGGAGACCATCCTCGCCGTCGAGCCGGAATCGACCTTCTGGCTGCGCGTGCACAACATGCTGCTCGGCTGGTTCGTGCCGGAAAAGCTGCTCTAGAGGTCGCACCCCAATCCGGGCAGCGCCGGGCGCGCCACAATCCCGTCGATGCTCCGCGTCGCCCTCGCTCCGATCGCCTTCGCCGCCGCGCTCGCGGCCTTTGCGGCGCCGGCGCTCGCGGTCGACCGCTGCGAACTGAACGGCGAGAGCGTCAATCCGAACAACGGCAACACGACCGCCGGCAAGACCGGCCTGATGCGCTGCCGTGACGGCGACAGCGGCCGGCTGCGGCGCGAGCAGGAGCTGAAGGGCGGCGTCTTCATGGGCGTCGAGCGCTGGTTCGACGAGGACGGTGGGCTTGCGCGCGAGCAAAGCATCAACGAGCGCGGCAACCGCGACGGCCTGGCGCGCGAGTACTTGCGCGGCACCGGCGGCGCCCGCCCGGCCCTCGTGCGCGAGCAGACCTATCGCAACGGCAGCACGGTGGGCATCGCCCGCACCTGGTATCCGGGCGGCACGCTCGAGCGCGCCGCGTTCTACGGCGACGACGGCAACGAGCAGGCCTCGGCGGAGTTCACCAGGGACGGCAAGCTCTACGCGCTCCGTTGCGCGCCGCGCGCCCTGCTGGCGCCCTACGCCGACGATGCGCGCTGGTGCGGGCACGCCGGCGGCGCCTCGGAGGTCGTGCTCTACGACGGCAAGGGCGAGGCGAAGGCGAAGCTGGTCCACGAACACGGCGAGCGCCGACGGAGCGACTTCCTCGGCAGCGGCGGCGTCGTGCGCGAGCAGCGCGAGACGAGCGGCAGCGGCGGCGTCGAGCGCTCGTTCTACGAGAGCGGCACGAAGCGGCGCGAGCTGCAGTGGGTCGCGCTCGGCGGCGAGCGCAAGGGCCGCGTCGACACGCTCGAACAGGAATTCCACGAAAGCGGCAAGCTCGTCCGCGAGAAGCGCTGGAAGGCGGGCGAGCGCGGCGCCGAGCTGGTCTCGGAGCAGCACTGGTTCCTGAACGGCCAGCCGCGCGACCGCACCGAGTACGCGAGCGTCGACGGCAAGACGCTGCGCACAGTGACCACCTTTCACGACAACGGCAGGAAGTCCACCGAAGGCGCCTGGCGCGTCGCCGCCTCGGGCCGTGCAGAATCGCCACCGATCGGCAGCCACAAGGTCTGGGACAGCGACGGCCGCCTGCGCGGCGAGAGCCTCTACGACGATCGTGGCCGGCTGACGCGCGAGCGGGCCATGGACGAGTCGGGCCGGGTCGTCCGCGACGACGAGGTCTTCGAGGACGGTTCACGAAAGGCTTCAGGCACATGAAGGTCGAGGTCGGCGATGGCAGCGAGTTCGACTACGTCATCGTCGGCGCCGGCTCGGCCGGCTGCGTGCTCGCGGCGCGCCTGACCGAGGATCCGCGCTTCACCGTCTGCCTGCTCGAGGCCGGGCCGCCCGACAAGAGCGTGCTGATCCACTGTCCGGCCGGGCTGGCCGTGATGGCCAAGAACGGGGCGTTCGGCTGGGGCTTCCACACGGTGCCGCAGGCCGGTCTGGGCGGCCGGCGCGGCTACCAGCCGCGCGGCAAGGTCGTCGGTGGCTCGAGCTCCATCAACGCGATGGTCTACGTGCGCGGCCAGCCCGAGGACTACGACGGCTGGGCCGCCGAGGGCAACCAAGGCTGGGGCTGGAGCGACGTGCTGCCCTACTTCAAGCGCGCCGAGAAGAACGAGCGCGGCGGC
>JBBSBZ010000110.1:0-10572 GCA_038250795.1 Burkholderiales bacterium
GACGCGCGGCTTTCTCACCCACCAGGAGATCAACGATCACCTGCCCGAGAAGCTCGTCGATCACGAGATCCTCGAGGCGATCGTCTCGATGCTCAACGACATGGGCATCGCCGTCTACGAGCAGGCGCCCGACGCGGCGACGCTCCTGATCGCCGGCGGAGGCGCGACCACGGCAACGGAGGAAGAGGCCGAGGAAGCCGCGGAGGCCGCGCTCTCGACCGTCGACTCCGAGTTCGGCCGCACGACCGACCCGGTGCGCATGTACATGCGCGAGATGGGCACGGTCGAGCTGCTCACGCGCGAGGGCGAGATCGAGATCGCCAAGCGAATCGAGGGCGGCCTGCAGGCGATGATGCTGGCGATCAGTGCGTCGCCGACGACGATCGCCGAAATCCTGGTCTACGCCGACCGCATCGGCTCGGGCGAGATGAAGATCTCGGAGGCGGTCGACGGCTTCGTCTCGGAAGACGAGGCCGACGACTACGTCGCCGAGGAAGATGTCGACTTCTTCGACGAGGAAGACGACGACGACGGCAACGGCGGATCGAAGGCGCTGACCAAGAAGCTCGAGGAGCTGAAGGTGGCTGCCCTCGTGAAGTTCGATTCGCTCAGGACCAACTTCGACAAGATGAGGAAGGCGTTCGAGAAGGAGGGCTACCAGTCGCCCGCCTACAACCGCGCCCAGCAGGCGATCTCGAGCGAGCTGATGACGATCCGCTTCACCGTCAAGACGATCGAGAAGCTCTGCGCGATCCTGCGCTCGCAGGTCGACGACGTGCGCCGCTACGAGCGCGAGCTGAGGAAGATCCTGGTCGACAAGTGCGGCATGCCGCAGGAGTACTTCATCAAGAACTTCCCGCCCAACATCCTCAACCTGAAGTGGGCGGAGAAGGAAGTTGCGGCGAACAAGCCCTACAGCGTGATCCTCGCGCGCAACCTGCCGCCGGTGCAGGAACTGCAGAAGAAGCTCACCGAGCAGCAGGCCCGCGCGGTCGTGCCGCTCGAGGACCTGAAGCGCATCAACAAGCGCATGAACGAAGGCGAGCGCTCGTCGCGCGACGCCAAGAAGGAAATGATCGAGGCCAACCTGCGCCTCGTGATCTCGATCGCCAAGAAGTACACCAATCGCGGCCTGCAGTTCCTCGATCTGATCCAGGAAGGCAACATCGGCCTGATGAAGGCGGTCGACAAGTTCGAATACCGCCGCGGCTACAAGTTCTCGACCTACGCGACGTGGTGGATCCGCCAGGCCATCACCCGCTCGATCGCCGACCAGGCACGCACGATCCGCATCCCGGTGCACATGATCGAAACGATCAACAAGATGAACCGCCTGTCGCGCCAGCACCTGCAGGAGTTCGGCTTCGAGCCCGACGCGCCGACGCTCGCCGAGAAGATGGAGATCCCCGAGGACAAGATCAGGAAGATCATGAAGATCGCCAAGGAGCCGATCTCCATGGAGACGCCGATCGGCGACGACGACGACTCGCACCTGGGCGACTTCATCGAGGACACCAACAACACGGCGCCGATCGAGGCGGCGATGCAGGCCGGCCTGCGCGACGTGGTCAAGGACATCCTCGATTCGCTGACGCCGCGCGAGGCCAAGGTGCTGCGCATGCGCTTCGGCATCGAGATGAGCACCGACCACACGCTGGAAGAGGTCGGCAAGCAGTTCGACGTGACGCGCGAGCGGATCCGCCAGATCGAGGCCAAGGCGATCAGGAAGCTCAAGCACCCGAGCCGGTCCGACAAGCTTCGGACGTACCTCGACACGCTCTGAGCGTCATCCTCTCGAAGAGGGCTCCCGCCGCGAGGCAGGAGCCCTCTTCGCTTTGCGCAGCCGCTATAAACTTCGCGTCGATGGCCCGCTCGACCCCTACCCCGGCATGACGCAGGTCCTGCAACGAACCGTGCTGTTCGCCGACCTGCGCGGCAGTACGTCGATGTACGAGACGCTCGGCAACGCCGAGGCGACCGCCGTGGTGACGCGCAGCGTGTCGCTTCTGGCGCGCATCGTCGACAAGCACCATGGCAAGGTCGTGAAGACTTTGGGCGACGGCCTGATGGCCGTGTTCGAGACGCCGGTGGAGAGCATCGCTGCCGCCGACGACATGCACGACTCGATGGCCCGCGTCAGCATGGGCGACGACGTCGAAGGCGGCTTCGTGGTGAGCGACGGCGACGACGTCCCCGATCCGGACGAGACCCAGACCCTGCCGCCCCGGCCTTCGGTGCCGCTCAAGCTCCAGGTCGGCATGGCGCACGGCGAGGTGGTCGAGATGTCGGGCGACGTCTTCGGCGATGCCGTCAACGTCGCCGCCCGGCTGCTCGACCACGCCGGGGACAACGAGACCCTCGCGACCTCGGTCGTGGTCGAGCTGCTCGGCGACTGGGAGCGCTCGCGCTTTCGCAGCCTCGACAAGATGCAGCTGCGCGGCCGGGTCGAGCCGGTGCACGTGCATCTGCAGGAAGCCGTCCGGCGCTTCGGCGACACCGCCGCCACGGCCTACGGCGACATGCTGCTGCCGACGCCCGAGCCCGAGGGCATCCGGCTGGTCTGGCTCGACCTGAACCGGATCTACGCCGGTACCAGCCTTCCGGTGGTTCTCGGGCGCAGCCCGCAGGCGACCTACATCATCGACGACAACCGCGTGTCGCGCTCGCATGCGCGAATCGACTGGCACGGCGGCACCTTCCAGCTCGTCGACCTGAGCTACAACGGCACCTATGTACGCTTCGACAACGACCCGGAGATCATCAGCCTGCGCCGCGGCGCCTGCACGCTGCACGGCAGCGGCGTCATCGGCCTCGGCGCACCGCCCTCCGAGCCGATCAGCCCATGCGTGCGCTTCGAGGTGATGAAGTTCGCCGATACGCAGCGCCAGACTCCTTTCGAGTTCGGCATCAAGTCCTAGGGCGATGACGGTCGCCCCGGAGCCGGCGTACGCGCACGGGCAAGCGCCGGCCACCGCCGTCGTTCTGTGCAATCTCGGCACCCCCGAAGCGCCCACGGCGGCGGCGGTGCGGCGCTACCTGGCCGAGTTCCTGAGCGATCCGCGCGTCGTCGAGATTCCGCGCGTGGCGTGGCTGCCGATCCTGCACGGCGTCATCCTGCGCGTGCGTCCTGCCCGCTCTGCACGAAAGTACGCGAGCATCTGGATGCCCGAGGGCTCGCCGCTCGCCGTCTGGACCGAGCGCCAGGCGGTGATGCTGTCCGGCTACCTCGGCCAGCGCGGCCATCGCCTGCTCGTCAGGCACGCGATGCGCTACGGCGAGCCGGCGATCGCGAAGGTGCTCGATGCCGTCAAGGCCGAGGGCGCCGATCGCGTCCTGATCGTTCCGCTCTATCCGCAGTACGCGGCATCGACGACGGCGAGCATCGGCGATGCGGTCACGCGCTGGATGGGGCGCACGAGAAACGTGCCCGAGATTCGCTTCATCAAGCACTACCACGACGACGCGGGCTATGTCGGCGCGCTCGTCGCGCGCGTGGAGGAGCACTGGCGCGTCAACGGCCGACCCGACAAGCTGGTGCTGAGCTTTCACGGCCTGCCGCGCCGATCGCTCACCCTCGGTGATCCGTACCACTGCGAATGCCTCAAGACCGGTCGTCTGGTCGCCGAGCAGTTGCGGGTCGGCGAAGACAAGGTCGTGGTCACCTTCCAGAGCCGCTTCGGCCGGGCGGAATGGCTCCAGCCCTACACCGAGCCGACGCTGGTCGAGCTCGCCCGGGCGGGGGTCGGCCACGTCGACGTGTTCTGTCCGGGCTTCCCCGCAGACTGCCTGGAAACGCTCGAGGAGATCGACCAGGAGGCGCGCGCGGCGTTCATGACGGCGGGCGGCAAGCGCTTCGGCTACATCCCGTGCCTGAACGATCAGCACGAGTGGCTGGCGGCGTTGTCGGCGATCGTCGTCCGGCACCTGCAGGGGTGGGACACTGCCGCCCCCGAGCCCGAGGCGCTCGATCGCCAGCGCCAGCGGGCGCTTGCGGCCGGCGCGTCGAGCTGAGTGCGCAGGCCACCCGGGGTGGGCCGGATTGTCCCGGGAGCCCGACCGAGTGATAGTTCCACCACGACTTCCTTCACACCGAGACCAGACATGAGACACCTCACCCGGGCGGCCGTCGGCGCCGCCATCGCACTCCTCGTCGGCGTCGCTGCCGCGCAGGTCCCCGCCGGCTACCCGGCCTCGTATGCGGACACCATCGCCGCTGCCAAGAAGGAAGGCAAGGTCGTCGTCTACAGCACCACCGACACCACGGCCGCCAACTTCCTGATCAAGGACTTCCAGGCGCTCTATCCGGGCATCTCGGTCGAGTACAACGACATGAACTCGACCGAGGTCTACAACCGCTTCATCAGCGAGCGGGCCGCCAATTCCGGCTCCGCAGACGTGCTGTGGAGCTCGGCGATGGATCTGCAGATCAAGCTGGCCAACGACGGCGGCGCACTCGTCTACGCCTCGCCGGAAATCCCGCATCTGCCGACCTGGGCAGTATGGAAGGACGAGGCCTTCGGCACGACCTACGAGCCGCTGGCTTTCGTCTACAACAAGCGCCTGCTCACGGGCGACGAGATCCCGCAAAGCCACGCCGACCTGCTGCGCGTGTTCACGACCAAGACCGACAAGCTCAAGGGCAAGGTCACGACCTACGACATCGAGAAGTCGGGCGTCGGCTTCCTGTTGATCACCCAGGACAGCAAGTACAACCCGAAGTTCTGGGACATGGTGAAGGCGCTCGGCGCCATCGGCCCGCGCGTGCAGTCGAGCGCCGGCACGATGATGGAGCGGATCAGCTCGGGCGAGAACCTGCTCGGCTTCAACATCTTCAACTCCTACGCGGCGCTGCGGGCAAAGAAGGATCCGTCGATCGGCATCGTCCTGCCGAGTGACTACGCGCTGGTCATGTCGCGCGTGATGTTCATCTCGAAGTCGGCGAAGAACCCGAGCGCGGCCAAGCTCTGGCTCGACTACATCCTTTCCAAGCGCGGCCAGACGATCATCGCCAACCAGTCCGAGCTCGGTTCCATCCGCTCCGACGTCGAGGGCACGATGACGGTCGCCGGCTACGCCAAGCAACTCGGCGGCAACGCCAAGCCGATCCCGGTCAGCACCGACCTCCTCGTCTACCTCGACCAGACGAAGCGGCTCGACTTCATCAAGCAGTGGCAGGCAGCGATGAAGGCCGGCAAGTAGCCGATGCGCCTGTCGCCGGCGCGCGGCGCGGTCATCGGCCTGACGGCACTCGCCGTCAGTCTTCCGCTCGGGCTGATCTTCTACCAGAGCATCCTGGATGCGCCGTTCTTCTCGCCCCATCACTTCGGGCTCGGGGCCTTTGCCTTCATCTTCGCCGACAGCGACTTCTGGGACGCGCTGAAGAACTCGCTCGTCATCGCCGCCGCGATGGCGCTGATCGCCGTGCCTCTGGGCGGCATCCTGGCGTTCCTGATGATCCGCACCGACCTCCCCGGGCGCGGCTGGATCGAGCCGCTCCTGCTGATCCCGGTCTTCGTGTCGCCGATGGTGCTCGGCTTCGGCTACGTCGTCGCCGCCGGGCCGGTCGGCTTCTATTCGGTCTGGGCGAAGGAGCTGCTCGGCGTCGTGCCCTGGAACGTCTATTCGCTGACCGGCATCGCGGTCATCGCGGGCCTGACCCACGTGCCGCACGTCTACCTGTACTCGTCGTCGGCCCTGAAGAGCCTCGGCTCGGACGTCGAGGAGGCGGCGCGCATGGCGGGCTCCTCGCCGTTCCAGGTCGCCCGCGACGTGAGCCTGCCGATGGTCACGCCGTCGCTGCTCTTCTCCGGCGTGCTCGTGTTCTTCCTCGGCTTCGAGATCTTCGGCCTGCCGCTCGTCCTCGGCGATCCGGAGGGCCACCTCGTCCTCGCGACCTACCTCTACAAGCTCACCAACAAGCTCGGCACGCCGTCGTACCACCTGATGGCAGCGGTGGCGGTGTGCATCGTCGCGATGACCTTTCCGCTCGTCATGCTGCAGCGCTTCCTACTGAAGAACGCCGGCAAGTACGTCACCGTCAAGGGCAAGGGCGGCCGCCAGCGGCCGCTGCCGCTGGGCGGCTGGCGCTGGGTCGCGGCGGCGATCCTCGTCCTCTGGCTGTTCAGCACGGTGGTCGTGCCGCTCTCGGGCATCGCCTTGCGCGCCCTCGTCACCAACTGGGGTGAAGGCGTTCACATCGCCGACGTCCTCACGCTCGACAATTTCCGCGAGGTCCTCGACCAGCCGACGCTGGTCCGCGGCATCGTCAACACGGTCCTGATCGGCATCATCGGCGGTGCGCTCGCCGTCGCCTGCTACACCGCCGTCGGCCTGGCGACGCACCGCAAGAACGACGTGTGGTCGCGCCTGGTCGACTACATCGTCCTCGTGCCGCGCGCCGTTCCCGGGCTGCTGGCCGGCCTGGCCTTCCTGTGGGTGTTCCTGTTCTTCCCGCCGCTCGCGCCGCTGCGGTCCACGCTCTTCAGCCTCTGGCTCGCGTACACCGTCGTCTGGCTCGCCTACGGCATGCGGCTGGTCTCGAGTTCGCTGCTGCAGGTCGGCCCCGAGCTGGAGGAGGCGGCGCGCAGCACCGGCGCGAGCCGCGGCCAGGTGAGCCGCGACGTGACGCTGCCTCTCATCCGCTACGGTCTGCTCGCGAGCTGGCTGCTCGTCTTCATGATCTTCGAGCGTGAGTACTCCACCGGCGTCTACCTGCTCGGCCCGGGCACCGAGGTGATCGGCTCGCTGCTGGTCTCGCTGTGGGGCACCGGCGCGGCCGAATCGGTGGCGGCGCTCTCCTTCATCAACGTGGCGCTGGTGGCCGTCGGCCTGACCGTGGCGCTGCGCTTCGGAGTGAAATTGCATGACTGACGCCGCCCACCCCGCGGTCGCGGCGAACAAGCTGCGGGTCGACGACCTGCACCTTTCCTACGGCGACAACGCGATCCTGAAAGGGGTGTCGATGCGGCTCGCCCAGGGCGAGGTGGTCTCGCTCCTCGGCCCCTCGGGCAGCGGCAAGACAACGCTGCTGCGCGCGGTCGCCGGCCTCGAGGCACCGCATCGCGGCGCGATCCGAATCGAGGACCGGCCGGTCTTCGACGCGGCGACGAAGCTCGAGTTGCCTGCGGAGAAGCGCAACCTCGGGCTCGTCTTCCAGTCTTACGCGCTCTGGCCGCACCGCACGGTGTTCAACAACGTCGCCTACGGCCTGAAGCTGCGCAAGGTCGACCGCGGCGAGGCGCGCACGCGGGTCGATGCCGCGCTCGCCAACCTCGGCCTCGGCCAGCTCGGCGACCGCCTGCCGCACCAGCTCTCGGGCGGCCAGCAGCAGCGCGTCGCGATTGCCCGGGCGCTGGTCTACAACCCGCCGGTCATCCTGATGGACGAGCCGCTCTCCAACCTCGACGCCAAGCTGCGCGAGGAAGCGCGAGCCTGGCTGCGCGAGCTGATCCTGAAGATGCGTCTTTCCGCCCTGGTCGTCACGCACGACCAGAACGAGGCGATGGCGATGTCGGATCGCATCCTTCTGCTCAACAACGGTGTGATCGAGCAGCAAGGCACGCCGCAGGAGCTCTACGGCCAGCCGAAGACGCTGTTCGTCGCCGATTTCATGGGCAGCAACAACCGGCTCGAAGGAAAGCTCGTCGAGCGACGCGACACGGCCGCCCTGCTGGCCGGCGACGGCTGGCAGCTCTGGGGCGAGGCGAAAGGCGCGTGCGAGGCCGGCAGCACCGCCACGGGCATGGTGCGCCTGGAACGCGTGCGGCTGGCGAGCGGCGAAGGCGCGAACGTGGTCAAGCTTCCGCTCCTCACCTCGATGTTCCTGGGCGACCGCTGGGAGCACCTGTTCCACCTCGGCGACCAGCGCCTGCGAGCCTACGGCCCGGTCGCCCTCGCGCCGGGAGAGCAGTGGCTGGAGATCGCGCCGGAGAATCTCTGGATCTTCTGAAGCCGGGGCCGCTCGAATCCGGCGCGGCCAGCCGGCGGACTCCCTTCCGTTAATCTCGGCCGATGGACAAGTTGCGCGTCGACAAGTGGCTCTGGGCCGCGCGGTTCTTCAAGACCCGGGCGCTCGCCGCCGAGGAGATCGCCAAGGGCCGGGTCTCGGTCAACGAGCAGGTCGCGAAGGCCTCGCGCGAGCTGCGCGAAGGCGACGTCCTCGAACTGCGCCAGACCGGCTCGCACCGGACGCTGACAGTCCGCGGCCTGACCCGGTTGCGCGGCCCGGCGTCCACCGCCCAGGCGCTCTACGAGGAGACCGAGGCGAGCATCGAACGACGTGCCCGGCAGGCCGCCGACCGCAAGGTCCATGCCGAGCCGGCCCTGGCGATCGACCAGGGCCGCCCGACCAAGCGCGACCGGCGCCAGCTCGCCGACTGGAACCGCTGGAGCGCGTCGGCCGACCCCGAGTGATCGGGCGTCGAAAGCGCCAAGAATTCCCTCTTGAATTGAGGGAGATGCGCCCAAAGTCGTCGGGATGAACGCGAACGACCCCGCCCAGCCCTATTCGCCCGACGGCCTCGATCCGGTCCGAAGCGACGTCGACACCGGCGCCGGCAGCCAGGCGCCAGCCTCCGGCTCCGCCGATCTCGAAGCCCGCCACGCGGAACTCTCCGACGCTTTCCTGCGTGCCAAGGCCGACGCCGAGAACACGCGTCGCCGCGCCGAGGAAGAAGTTGCCAAGACGCGCAAGTTCGCCGTCGAGAGCTTCGCCGACAGCCTGCTTCCTGTGCGGGACAGTCTCGAGGCGGCGATCGCCATCCCGGCTGCGACCCAGCAGCAGCTTCTCGAGGGTGTCCACGCAACCTTGCGCCAGCTCACGACAGTGCTGGAGCGCAACAAGGTCTTCGAGATCAACCCGGCGCCGGCATCGCGCTTCGACCCGCATCAGCACCAGGCGATCAGCGTCGTGCCGGTGCCGAGCCAGGAGCCGAACACCATCGTGGCCGTCCTGCAAAAGGGCTACCTGATCGCCGACCGGGTGCTTCGCCCGGCCCTCGTCACCGTGAGCGGGCCCGGCTGACGGCGCTTGAAAGCGCTTCGCCCGTCCGCACCTCGAACCCAATCGAATCAATTTTCCCGGAGAAGAACATGGCAAAGATCATCGGCATCGACCTCGGCACCACCAACTCGTGCGTGGCCATCATGGAAGGCAACACCACCAAGGTGATCGAGAACAGCGAAGGTGCGCGCACGACGCCTTCGATCGTGGCCTACCAGGACGGCGGCGAGATCCTCGTCGGCGCGTCGGCCAAGCGCCAGGCCGTCACCAACCCCAAGAACACCATCTACGCGGTGAAGCGGCTGATCGGCCGCAAGTTCACCGAGAAGGAAGTGCAGAAGGACATCGGGCTGATGCCCTACAAGATCGTCGCGGCCGACAACGGCGACGCCTGGGTCGACGTCCGCAACGAGAAGCTCGCGCCGCAGCAGATCTCGGCCGAGATCCTGAGGAAGATGAAGAAGACCGCCGAGGACTATCTCGGAGAGAAGGTCGTCGACGCCGTGATCACGGTGCCGGCCTACTTCAACGACGCGCAGCGCCAGGCGACCAAGGACGCGGGCCGCATCGCCGGCCTCGAGGTGAAGCGGATCATCAACGAGCCGACCGCAGCGGCATTGGCCTTCGGCCTCGACAAGACCGATCGCGGCGACCGCAAGATCGCCGTCTACGACCTCGGCGGCGGCACGTTCGACGTCTCGATCATCGAGATCGCCGACGTCGACGGCGAGAAGCAGTTCGAGGTGCTGTCGACCAACGGCGACACCTTCCTCGGCGGCGAGGACTTCGACCAGCGGATCATCGACTACATCATTGCCGAGTTCAAGAAGGACCAGGCCGTCGACCTGTCGAAGGACGTGCTCGCCCTGCAGCGCCTGAAGGAAGCGGCCGAGAAGGCCAAGATCGAGCTGTCGAGCAACTCGCAGACCGACATCAACCTGCCGTACGTCACGGCCGATGCCTCGGGCCCGAAGCACCTCAACATCAAGCTCACCCGCGCCAAGCTCGAAGCCCTGGTGGAAGAATTGATCGAGCGCACGATCGCGCCCTGCCGCACGGCCATCAAGGACGCCGGCGTCTCGGTCGGCCAGATCGACGACGTCATCCTGGTCGGCGGCATGACCCGCATGCCCAAGGTGCAGGAGAAGGTCAAGGAGTTCTTCGGCAAGGAGCCGAGGAAGGACGTGAACCCCGATGAAGCCGTCGCCGTCGGCGCCGCGATCCAGGGCCAGGTCCTGGTCGGCGACCGCAAGGACGTGCTGCTGCTCGACGTCACACCGCTCAGCCTGGGCATCGAGACGCTCGGCGGCGTGATGACCAAGATGATCCAGAAGAACACGACCATCCCGACCAAGTTCGCGCAGACCTTCTCGACCGCCGACGACAACCAGCCGGCGGTGACGATCAAGGTCTACCAGGGCGAGCGCGAGATGGCATCGGGCAACAAGTCGCTCGGCGAGTTCAACCTCGAAGGCATCGCTCCGGCGGCAGGCGGCATGCCGCAGATCGAGGTCACCGTCGACATCGACGCCAACGGCATCCTGCACGTCGGCGCGAAGGACAAGGCGACC
>JBBSBZ010000111.1:0-10517 GCA_038250795.1 Burkholderiales bacterium
CGGTGCTCGAGGAAGATCGAGATCAGGTCCTTCAGGTTGCAGAGCTTGGGCTGGCCGTCGATCAGCGCCACCATGTTGATGCCGAAGGTGTCCTGAAGCTGGGTCTGCTTGTAGAGGTTGTTGAGGACGACCTCGGGCACCTCGCCGCGCTTGAGCTCGATGACGACCCGCATGCCCGACTTGTCGCTCTCGTCCTGGATGTGGCTGATGCCTTCCAGCTTCTTCTCGTGCACCAGCTCGGCCATGCGCTCGAGCAGGTTCTTCTTGTTCACCTGGTAGGGGATCTCGTCGACGATGATCGACTGGCGCTGGCCCTTGTCGATGTCCTCGAAGTGGCACTTCGCGCGCATCACGACGCGGCCGCGCCCGGTGCGATAGCCCTCGCGCACGCCCGACAGGCCGTGGATGATCCCGGCGGTCGGGAAGTCGGGCGCCGGGATGATCTCCATCAGCTCGTCGATCGACGCTTCCGGATTCTTCAGCAGGTGCTGGCAGGCATCGACGACCTCGTTGAGGTTGTGCGGCGGGATGTTGGTGGCCATGCCCACCGCGATGCCGCCCGAGCCGTTGACAAGCAGGTTCGGCAGCTTCGACGGCATCACGAGCGGCTCGCTCTCGCTGCCGTCGTAGTTCGGGCCGAAGTTCACCGTCTCCTTGTCGAGATCGGCGAGCATCTCGTGCGCGATCTTGGCCAGGCGGATCTCGGTGTAGCGCATCGCCGCGGCGTTGTCGCCATCGACCGAGCCGAAGTTGCCCTGGCCGTCGACGAGCATGTGGCGCATCGAGAAGTCCTGCGCCAGGCGCACGATGGTGTCGTAGACCGACTGGTCGCCGTGCGGGTGGTACTTGCCGATGACGTCGCCGACGATGCGCGCCGACTTCTTGTACGGCCGGTTCCAGTCGTTGCTCAGCTCGTGCATCGCGTAGAGCACGCGTCGATGCACGGGCTTCAGGCCGTCGCGTGCATCGGGGAGGGCGCGGCCCACGATCACGCTCATCGCGTAGTCGAGGTAGGACCGCCGCATCTCCTCTTCGAGGCTGATCGGCAGCGTTTCCTTGGCGAATGAGGTCATGTCGTCGGCGGGCGGGAGACGGAGGCACCGCCCTGCGAACAGCCGAGCGCGAGGCGTGATTCTAAGTGTCGAGGCGATGTAGCAGCCGCGCAACAACGCTCCCGCACGCGCCTCCGCACCGGGGCAAAATCAGGCCGAACGGGTGCCCTATGGCACAATGAGTTGGTCGGTGGTCAACGTCCGCGGCGCGGGGGTGGCCAGTATTTTCCGATTCAGGTTCGGACGTTTACGCAGAACATTACTAGCCCCCCTTCGAGAGGAGAATCATGAAGAAACTGAACAAGGTGGCGTCGCTCTTTGCAACCGCTGCGCTCGCATCGTCGGCCGTCGGCGTGTCGGCCCAGTCGGTCGACAACTGGGTGAGCGGCACCGGCTTGCCCTGGAAGAACGGCACCAACGAGCTCTGCTGGCGCGATGGCTTCTGGACCCCGGCGACGGGCCTGAAAGGCTGCGACGGCGTTCCCGTGCCCGCCGCGCCGACTCCGGCGCCCGCGCCGACGCCGGCTCCGGCTCCCGCCCCTGCCGCCACCCCGGCTCCGGCTCCCAAGGCTGCCGTGGTCGCTGCCCCGACGAGCGAGAAGGTCACCTTCGCCGCCGACGCCTTCTTCGACTTCGACAAGTCCGTGCTGAAGCCCGAAGGTCGCGCCAAGCTCGACGACCTCGTCAGCAAGATGGGCGGACTGAACCTGGAAGTCATCATTGCCGTCGGCCACACCGACTCGATCGGCACCGATGCGTACAACCAGCGCCTCTCGATCCGTCGTTCGGAAGCGGTCAAGGCCTATCTGGTGAGCAAGGGCGTGGAGAAGAATCGCGTCTACACCGAAGGCAAGGGCGAGAAGCAGCCGGTCGCCGACAACAAGACCGCCGAGGGCCGCGCGAAGAACCGTCGCGTGGAGATCGAGGTGGTCGGCACGCGCGGCAAGTAACGCGCTTCGCCTGGATCAAAAAGCCCCGCGATGCGGGGCTTTTTGTTTGGCTGTCTAACATCGCACCATGACTGTCAACGCCGACCCGCGCGAGCTGGCGAAATTCAGCGAGCTCGCACATCGCTGGTGGGACACCGAGAGCGACTTTCGGCCTCTGCACCAGATCAATCCCCTGCGGCTGGACTGGATCGACGGGCTCGCAGCGCTCAAGGGCAAGCGCGTCCTCGACGTCGGATGCGGTGGCGGCATCCTCGCCGACTCGATGGCGCGGCGCGGCGCCGAGGTGCTCGGCATCGATCTCGCCGGCAAGGCGCTCAAGGTCGCGCAGCTTCATGCGATCGAAGCCGCCACGCCGCGCATCGAGTACCGCGAGGTTGCAGTCGAGACCCTGGCGGCGGAGCAGCCGGAGTCGTTCGACGTCGTCACCTGCATGGAAATGCTGGAGCACGTGCCCGATCCGGGCTCGATCGTGTCGGCCTGCGCGCGCCTCGTCCGCCCGGGTGGACGGGTGTTCTTCTCGACGATCAACCGCAACGCGAAAGCGTTCGTCTTCGCGATCGTCGGCGCGGAGCATGTGCTGAAGCTCCTGCCCAAGGGCACCCACGAGTACGCGAAGTTCATTCGCCCGAGCGAGCTCGCGTCGTGGTGCCGCAGCGCCTCGCTCGAACTCACGACCACCCGAGGCCTCGAGTACAACCCATTGACCCGGCGCTACTGGCTGTCGGCAGACACCAGCGTCAACTACATGATCGCGTGCCGCAGACCGGCATGAGGAAGCGGCCTCGTGCCGTGCTTTTCGATCTCGACGGCACGCTGATCGACAGTGCGCCCGATCTCGCCGGCGCCTGCAACGAGATGCGCCGCGAGCGCGGGCTCGACGCCATGCCCTACGAGCAGTTGCGGCGAATGGTCGGATCGGGCGCCCGCGGGATGGTCGGAGCGGCGTTCGGCCTCGCGCCAGGCGATGGCGGCTACGACGCCCTGCGCGACGAATTCCTCAAGCGCTACGAAGCGCGCATGACGCGCGAGACCCGCGTCTTCGCCGAGATCGTGCCGCTGCTGGCATGGCTCGACGCGGAGCGTCTGGCCTGGGGCATCGTCACCAACAAGGCAACCCGCTTCGCCGAGCCGCTGGTGCGCCATCTCGGCCTCGCGTCGCGCGCGGCGGTGCTCGTCTGCGGCGACACGACCGCGCACTCCAAACCCCATCCCGCGCCCCTGCTCGAGGCGGCACGGCGAGCGGGCACGCAACCCGGCGACTGCGTCTACGTCGGCGACGACCGGCGCGACGTCGACGCCGGCCGGGCGGCGGCGATGGGCACCATCGTCGCTGCCTGGGGCTATCTGGGCGACGGCGATGCGCCGGCATCGTGGGGTGCCGATCACCTCCTCGCCCGGCCCCAGGGACTGATCGACCTGATCGGTGGCACTTGAATCTGGCGGCGGTGCCCTAAACTCCGGCCTCTGGGGCTGACCTGGCTTCGACGAGGGTTCGGAGTTGGAACAGTGCACGCCGAGCACCAGTTCGCTCGTAAATCCACTGGAAACAAAGTAACTGCGAACGATCAAACGTACGCTCTCGCCGCTTAAAACCGGTGAGCTTCGCAACAGTTGGCCGATGGGCTGGGCCTGAGGGGTAACCTGAAGGCTGCGAAGTCATACACATGGGCTCGCCTTGCGTTGCGTCATTCAGCGCCGGGCTAAATCAAGTGACTCGTGCCGAAGGTAGCGTGCTGCTGCGCGACCCAAGGCATTAAAAACAAATCAGCCAGCTAAGCGTGTAGATCTGCCTGACGAAGGCTTTCGGACGGGGGTTCGATTCCCCCCAGCTCCACCAGAAACACCTTAAGGGCCTCTTCGGAGGCCCTTATTTTTGGTGATTTACCTATGAGAGTCGTCCATCCCTGTACCTGACGTTTCTGCCGAGCGGTCGCACGTCGTGGCAGATCCGCTACGCGAACGGCGGGAAGGTGCGCACCTTTTCCATCGCGCTCGCAGACGATGTTTCACTTGCTGAGGTCAGGGCAGCGAGGGCTCGAGTTGGAGCGCAGGCTGGCACCGGACTCGACCCCGTCATCGAGCGGCAGGCGCAGCGGGCCGAAAGCGTCAACGCCGCGGAAAGCACCTTCGGTCAAGTCGCGCTCGAGTGGCTGGACAAGCAGAAGAGCGACTGGACGCGGTCCACTACAAAGAGCAGACGGGCACTCGAGCGTGATGTGCTGCCGACGCTTGGCAAGCTACCGGTGCAGCGAATCACGACGTCGATAGTTGCTGGTGTCATCGACCAGATTCAGGCGCGTGGGGTTCGCGACACGACGCAAAAGATCTTGCAGCACGTTCGATCGGTTTTTAGATTCGCGCAAGTCAAGGGTTTGCGGACGGACAACCCGGCGGAGCCAGTCGTCAAGATCTGAAGCGAGCTCCCGACGTCGTTCATCATCCGGCACTGCTGACCTTTCTCGAATTGGGTGATGTCTTGCGGCGGGCTGATGTCGCCGGAATATCGCCCGGCGTTCGACTGGCCCATCGATTGATCGTGGTCAACGCCTCAACAAACGCGTAGCGCGCATGACTTGGTGGGGGAATGCGCTGCAAGTTGCAGAGCAGGGCGGCGAGGTCTGTTCACTGGTCGCTTAGTTCAGAACGGCGCCTCAGGTGAGCGGCCCGGCCTCACGCTCAAGATGATTTGCAGTTCGTAGGTCGATTGCTCGAATCACTTATGACTCACCATAGAAGACAACGGCCAACAGGCGGTAGCCTGCTGGCCGTTGTCTCTTACATGGTCTAACGTTGGCTACGCTTCGATCTGCTCGCACCTGTTCGGTGTCGCAACGACCGAGAATTCTTAGCAGGCTGCTACAGAGCGGCGTCCTTGAGCTTCTTCAACGCCCGAGTTTTGATCCGAACGCTCGCCGGCTTGGCTGCGAATTCGCGCTCCACCTTCGTGAACGGATCGATGCCGCGGCGCTTCTTCTTGGCCGGCACGTTGATGACGTTCACCTTGAGCAGCCCGGGCAACGTAAAGGAGCCGAGGCCCTTCTTGTGGACCGAGGCCAGCATGGTGGCTTCGAATGCCGCCATGAATGCACGTACCGCCCGCGCCTCCATGGCGGTCACCTCGGCCAGATGGGCAATCAGGCTGGACCGGTTGAATGCGCTGGAGATGGGCTTCATGGGTACCGCTGCCTTTGCAGCACCGGCTGTCTTCTTAGCCGAGGTCTTGCCGGCGCTCGCCTTCTTCGCAGGACTCTTCGTGGAGGATTTCTTTGCAGTTGCCATGTGACCTTCTGAAATTGAGGACTGCCCCGATCGTCGAGGCGCTTGGATTTTAGAGGACGCGTGCCACCGGATCGCGTCGACGGACGTCAGGTCTGGAGACCGGACCTCCGAGAGCGCGAAACCCGAGGGTGAGCGTCCATCGCCTCTTCCTTGAAGGGCGCCGGGGGCCGCGCCGCCGCAACTGGCCCGAAGGTGCCGACCTCTGGCTGGACTTGACGATGAACCAAGGGCGGCAGTTCAGCCGAAAAGCGATCGAGCCGTACGGCGACCTTGGTATTCGGCGTGCGACACACAGCATGAACGCATCGCGGGGCCGGCCCGAAGGACGCGCCGGTCGTCCGGCTGATCCTTGGAGGGCTGCCCTGGGGACTTGTCGGTGCTCGCGAATTTCGACTGGGTTGCTACCGCCTCGCGGCAAGATCGAGGGCACTTGGCGGTCAGGGGACTCTTGAGCGGGTACCCCAGGCCTCTTCGATGCCCTGCGGGTTTCCTGGCACGCTCGGCCGTTCTTACCTTGAAACCCTCTTGTCCCGTGCGCTACGAAGCCCACGGCGCGTCGGGGAGGGGCACGCGCCTTGCCCTCGACCTCCGACGGGCGCCGTGGGGCGCCATGCCACGAAGGAGTTCTGCCATGGCTTCGCAGTCCCTGCGGGGGAAGAAGTTCGCCATCCTCGCCACCGATGGTTTCGAGCAATCGGAACTGCTCGAGCCGCGCAACGCGTTCGACGCCGCCGGCGCGACGACCCACATCGTGTCGCTGAAGAACGGGCAGATCCGCGGCTGGAACAAGGCCGACTGGGGTGAACGCGTGACCGTCGATACCACGGTCGCGGAAACTCGTGCCGATGACTACGACGCGCTGCTGTTGCCAGGCGGCGTCATGAACCCCGACAAGCTGCGTACAGACGAGGCGGCCGTCGCTTTCGTCAAGTCGTTCTTCGACGCCGGCAAGCCGGTCGCGGCAATCTGCCATGGCCCGTGGACGATCGTCGAAGCAGGGGCGGCCAAGGGCCGGCGGATGACGAGCTGGCCCTCGTTGCAGACCGACCTGCGCAATGCCGGCGCGACCTGGGTCGACGAGGAGGTCGTCGTTGACGGCAACCTCGTCACCAGCCGCAAACCAGACGACATCGCCGCTTTCAACGCCGCCACCATTCACCTGGTCGGGCAGGCAACTGCCCGCGCGTAAGTGAAGCGCATTGAGGCCACCGAGGCTCCTACGCCAGAGTCGGCTGTCACGATGGCCTGTGAGCTGAAGGTCAACGGGCGGACTCATCAGCTCGAGATCGACCCGCGCACCACGCTGCTCGATGCCCTGCGCGAGCATCTGAAGTTGACCGGTTCCAAAAAGGGGTGTGACCATGGCCAATGCGGTGCCTGTACCGTGCTTGTCGCGGGCCGGCGGGTCAACGCCTGCCTGATGCTGGCGGTGATGGTTGAGGGCGACGACGTGGTCACCATCGAGGGTCTGCCGGCACTGGCTTCAGCTGGCGAACAGGCGCAAGCGGCGGTCGCTGATGGCATCAATTTGCATCCCATGCAACAGGCCTTTCTGACTCACGATGGCTTCCAGTGCGGCTACTGCACGCCTGGACAGATCTGTTCTGCGGTGGGCATGCTGGGAGAGGCCCGCGAGGGCATGCCCAGTCATGTCAGCGTGGATCTCGAAGCCCTGGATGCGCCGCTCACCGGCGAGGAGATCCGGGAACGCATGAGCGGCAACCTGTGCCGCTGCAGCGCGTATCCGAACATCGTCGATGCGATCAGCGAAGTGGCAGAGGCCGGGCGATGAAGGCGTTCACCTACGAACGGGTCAACAGCCCGCAAGCCGCCGCCAAGGCAGTGGCCGCAACGGCCGGCGCGCGCTTCATCGCGGGTGGCACCAACCTGCTCGATCTGATGAAGCTGCAGATCGAGACACCGCAGCACCTGGTCGACGTGAATCGGGTCGGTCTGGACCAGATCGAAGATGCAGACGACGGCGGCTTGCGCATCGGCGCGTTGGTGCGCAACAGCGACCTGGCCGCCGACCTGCGCGTGCGCCGCCGTTACCCGGTGCTCAGCCGGGCTCTGCTGGCGGGGGCCTCGGGCCAGCTCCGCAACCGTGCGACCACCGGCGGCAACCTGTTGCAGCGCGCGCGCTGCTACTACTTCTACGATCCGGCGCAGCCTTGCAACAAGCGCCAGCCCGGCAGCGGATGCTCCGCGATAGGCGGGTACAACCGGATCCATGCGGTGCTTGGCACGAGCGAGCAATGCATCGCGACGAATCCGTCGGACATGGCGGTCGCCATGCGCGTCCTCGACGCGCGGGTGGAGACGGTGTCGGCGCGGGGCGGTAGACGGGTGATCCCGATCGCCGACTTTCATCGGCTACCGGGGGAATCACCCGAGCGTGACACCCATCTTCAGGCCGACGAGTTCATCGTCCGCGTCACGCTGCCGCCGCCGCCGCCCGGGCGCCAGCTCTACAGAAAGGTTCGTGATCGCGCGTCGTATGCCTTTGCACTGGTATCGGTGGCTGCGATCGTCGATGCCAAGGACGGGGAAATTCGCAACGCCCGCTTCGCCTTCGGCGGCTTGGCACACAAGCCGTGGCGAGTGGAAGAGGCCGAATTCGGCTTGTCCGGTGCGACGGCGACGAAGGCGGCCTTCGATGGTGCAGGTGACAAGGTACTGGACGGTGCACGGGGCCGCGGTCACAACGATTTCAAGATTTCCCTGACGCGGCGGGTGCTCACCGGTGTTTTGACCGAAGCCAGTTCGGAATGAGGAACACCGCATGCAAATGAACCAGCCCGCGCCGCGGAATCCGCTCGACGACAACCGACATGGCCAGATCGGCCGTGCTGCCGACCGCGTCGATGGCCGGTTGAAGGTCACCGGCAGCGCGCCCTATGCCTACGAGATCGCCGAGAGCGACGCCCCGGCATATGGGTTCGTGGTCGGCGCTGACATCTCCTGCGGTCGCATCACCCGCATCGACAGCGGCAACGCCGAACGAGCGCCGGGCGTACTTCTGGTGTTGACGCACCACAACGCGCCCGCGCAAGCCGCGTTTACGAAAGAAGGCGACGACCGGTTCGCGCGTCCCTTGCCTTGCCTCGCCGACGACCAGGTGCATCACCACGGTGAGCCGGTCGCGTTCGTCGTCGCGACCACCTTCGAGCAGGCACGCGCTGCTGCGCAGCTGCTGCAGGTCAGCTACCAGTCCGAAGCGGGTGCCTACCTGCTCGAAGACCAACTCGACAAGGCATTCAAGCCTGAATCGGCCGACGGCTCTGCGCCAGACGGCTCGACCGGCCGATTCGCATCGAACTTTGCAAAGGCCAAGGTGCAGTTCGATCAGACCTACCGCACGCCGATCGAGATTCATGCGCAGATGGAACCGCATGCCAGCTTGGCGTGGTGGGAAGGCGATCGACTCGTGGTGCATTGTTCGACGCAGTTCATCGAGAGTGCCCAGAAGAGAGTTGCTGCCACGCTGAAACTTGAAGAAAGTCAGGTGCGCATCGTCAGCCGCTACATTGGCGGCGGCTTCGGCGGCAAGCTGCCCGTGTTCGCCGACGTGATCCTCAGTGCGCTCGCGGCACGTGAGCTCGGCCGGCCGGTAAAGACCGCGCTCACGCGCCAGCAAATGTTCAACCTGACCACGCACCGCGGCAATACCCGCCAGCGTCTGCGGCTGGGTGCCGACGGTCAGGGCGTGCTGAGTGCCATCGGCCATGAGTCGTGGTCGCACGGCACGCCGCGCTTTGAGTTCTGCGAGCCGGCCGCGGTAGCGACTCGCTCGCTCTACGCCGCCGCCAACCGCTTGACGCGTCAGCGCAGTGTGGCGCTCGACCTGCCGGTGGCCGACTCGTGTCGCGCGCCGGGCGAAGCGGTAGGGTTGATGGCGCTCGAAAGCGCGATGGACGAGTTGGCCCACGAGCTCGGCATTGACCCGATCGAGTTGCGGGTCCGCAATGAGCCTGAGCAGGACCCCGAGAAGAAGGTGCCGTTCTCGAGCCGCCAGTTGGTCGCCTGCATCCGGGACGGTGCGAAGCGCTTTGGTTGGGCCGGGCGAGAGATGCAACCGGGTCAGGTGCGCGACGGCCGCTGGCTGATCGGCGTCGGCATGAGCGCAGGCAGCCGGGGCAACCTGCTGCAGGAGGCGCACGCCGAAGTCACGCTGCGGCCCGACGGCGTGCTGCAGGTGCGCACCGCGATGACCGATCTGGGAACCGGCAGTTACACCGTGTTCAGCCAGATCACAGCCGAGATGCTCGGCATTCCGCTCGAGCTGGTCAGCATGGAACTCGGCGACAGCGATTTCCCGCCGTCGTCTGGCTCCGGCGGCTCGTTTGGTGCTGCAAGCACGGGATCGGCAATCTTCGACGCCTGCACCAAGCTGCGAGCCAAGCTGGCGAAGGCGGCCGGCATCGATGCGGCCGAAGCCGAATTCGCTGACGGCGGAATCAGCGGCGGTGGCAAGTCGATGCCGCTGGCGGCGCTCGCCGGCAAGAAAGGCATGGTCGCCAAAGGCATGATCAAGCCCGGCAAGATGAAGAAGGCGTATTCGCAGCAGGCCTACGGCGCCTTTTTTGCCGAGGTGGCCGTCGACACGGAATCGGGCGAGGTGAGGCTGCGCCGCATGCTCGGCGTCTTTGCGGCGGGCCGCATCCTCAATGTCAAGACCGCGCGTTCGCAGGCGTTGGGCGGCATGATCTGGGGCGTCGGCGCGGCTCTGACCGAAGATGAGGTCATCGACCCGCGCCAGGGCCAGTTCGTTAACCGGGACCTGGCCGAATACCACATTCCCTCGCATGCCGACATTCCTGCCATTGATGCCGTCTTCCTGCCCGAAGTCGACGACAAGACCAACCCGCTGAAGATCAAGGGCGTTGGCGAGCTTGGGATCAGCGGTGCCGGAGCAGCGCTGGCGAACGCGGTATTCAATGCCTGTGGCGTACGCATCCGCGACTTCCCGTTGACACTCGACAAAGTGCTTGCCGGCTTGCCGTGACGCGGCAGGCGTGTCGTTTGCGCCATCCGACCGCGCGCGGCCGCATGTTCTTCAACTGCTGCGCATTCGAGAACAACCGTTCGTCCTGTTCCATCTCGCGGAAGGTCTGCATCGCCGTCACTGGTAGCACGGTCAACAGGAAGATGCTGTTGAAGGCCAGCGCGGGCAAAACGTGAAGCCACAGGTCGGCGCCGCTGTCGATGCGCGTGAGGAGCGCGCCGAACGCGGCCA
>JBBSBZ010000112.1:0-10421 GCA_038250795.1 Burkholderiales bacterium
GCCATCGCCCGTGGTCGCCGTTGCCGAGCAGCGCAGCGAAGCACGCGGGCGCGTCGAAGCGTGGCAGGCAGAGCCAGTCGATGGAGCCGTCCTTGCCGACCAGCGCGGCGGTGTGGCAATCGCCGATGAGGGCGTAGTCTTCGATCGGCTGGGTCATCGCGTGCGTCTCTCGAGGCGGGTCGTGGTCAGTCGTGGCCGAGTGGCCGGCGCGCCGCGTCGTGGTCGGTCTCGAGCACGGCGATGAGCCGGGCGAGGTCCTGGTCGAGCCGGTCGAGGGTGGCTTCGTCGAGGCTGTCGAGCGCCTGCGGCAGCACGCCGGCGAGCGGTGGGGGCGCACGGCGCAGGACGCGGCGTCCTGCCGGCAGCAGGCGCAACTGCACGGCACGCCGGTCGGTCGCGCTGCGCTCGACGCAGAGGTAGTCGTGCTCGGCCAGCGAGCGAACCAGGTTGCTGGCCGTCGACTGGTGCACGTCCATGGCGCGGGCGAGCTCGGTGACGCCGAGCCCGGCGTTGCCGGCGACGATGCTGAGCGCCCAGAGCTGTGCGCCGCCGATGCCGGCCGTCTTCTCGACCTGCTGGAAGTGGGTCTTGACGGCATTGAAGACGAGGCGAAAACGGCGCAGGACGCGCGCCGACGCTGCGCCCGGCGCGCCGCTGACCGGCGCTGCCGGCAAGGGTCGCGCGCGCCGCTCCGTCATCGACGTGCGCGGCTCAGCGACCGGTGCCGCGCGGCATCGCTTCGAGGATGGCGAGCATGCGGTCGAGCAGCTGGGCGATTTCGCCGGTGCCGTCGATGAAGAAGCGCGCCTGCGAGTTCGGGTCGCGGCCGACCTTGACGGTCAGCCAGTCGGGCTCGGCGCGCGCGAACACCGGCTCGTCGTTGACGTCGTCGCCCAGGAACACGGCGGCGCGCACGGCGCAGCGGGCCACCAGGCCGGCGACCGCGTCGGCCTTGTCGCGAGCGCCGGCGGCGACGACGTTCATGACCATCTTGCCGCCGAAGGTGTCGAGCTCGCCGTCGGGATGGCCGACCACCTCGTCGATCAGCGCCCGCGCCCGCTCTCGATCGCGCGCCAGGCGGTAGTGCAGGGCGAGCGAATGTTGCTTGTCCTCGACGACGATGCCGGCCGCCTCGAGCTCGCCGGCGCGCGCCCGAAGAAGCGCGCGGAAACGGTCGAGCCGTGCCGGTGCGGCGGGATCCTGCGGCGCGAGCGGATCCTCGGCGCCGTGGCTGCCGATCACGAAGGACGGCTCGAACGACAGTCGGCCGCGCACGTCATCGATGCTGCGGCCGCTGACGATGGCCACCGGCAGGAGCGCCGCGAGCCGATCGAGACGCCGCGCCGTCGGCAGCGGCACGCGCGCGTCCGCCGGGCGCGCGACGATGGGGGCGAGGGTGCCGTCGAAGTCGAAGGCGAGCAGCGGTCGAAGGGCGAGGGTCGCGGCGAGCGCGGCCTCGCCCTCGGGGGAGAAGAGGGGGCGCAGCGGTTCAGCGCGGCGCGGCAGGGTCGAAGCACTCATCTCATTCGTTCCGGTGTCGTTGCACGCGGGCCTCGATCCGCTCGCGCAGGCGCCAGCGACCGGCGTCGGTGAGCATGCGGCCGGCCCAGCGGAAGACGTTGTTCTCGCGCACGTTCATGCGCAGGCTGGCCATGCGCTCGCGCTGCTCGGCGGGCGGCATGGTCGCCGCCTCCTCGAGCGCGTCGGCGGTCTCCTCGACGTGATACGGGTTGACGATCAGTGCCTCGGTCATCTCGCGCGCGGCGCCGGCGAAGCGGCTGAGGATCAGGACGCCCTGCTCGTCGTCGCGTGCGGCGACGAACTCCTTGCAGACCAGGTTCATGCCGTCGTGCAGGCTGGTCACGATGCAGATGTCGGCCGCACGGAAGAGCTCGGTGACCTGCTCCTTCTCGTGGTGCTGGGCGAGCAGATGCACCGGCTGGTAGCCGGGCCGGCCGAATCGCTCGTTGATGCGCCGGGCCGCGCCCGCGACACGGTCCTGGAAGGCGCGGTACTCCTCGAGCAGGCCGCGCGTCGGGGCCGCCACCTGGACGAAGACGAAGCGGCCGATCCATTCCTTGCGCTTCTCGAGCAGCCGCTCGACGGCATTCAGCCGCTCGAGGATGCCCTTGGTGTAGTCGAAGCGGTCGATGCCGACGGCCAGGCAGATGTCGCTGCCCAGGCCGAGCCGCTCGATCACGTGGCGACGGCACTCGGCGATCGAAGGCCAGCCGGCGACGACGTCGTCGGGCGGCCATTCGATCGAGATCGGATAGGCCTCGATCAGCGTCTGCTCGCCCTTGTACGTGATCGTCGAATGCTCGTGCTCGATGCGGGCCTCGAGGAAGCGGTCGACCGTCTCGATGAAGTTCTTGCAGTGGAACGGGGTGTGGAAGCCGAGGATCGTGCTGCCCAGCATGCCCTGCAGGATCTCGCGCCGCCACGGGCAGATGCCGAACGACTCCGGGTTCGGCCAGGGGATGTGCCAGAAGGTGAGGATGGTGGCGCGCGGCAGCCTGGCGCGGATCATCCCGGGGACGAGCGCGAAGTGGTAGTCCTGCACCAGCACGACCGGATCCTCGCCGCGCGCCTCGGCGACGACAGCGTCGGCGAAGCGCTGATTGACCGCGCGGTACTGCTCCCAGTCGGATTCGCGGAACACCGGGCGCACGTGGGCGACGTGGCACAGCGGCCACATGCCCTCGTTGGCGAAGCCGTAGTAGTAGCCCTGCTCCTCCTCGGGCGTGAGCCAGATGCGGCGCAGCTTGTACTGGTTCTTGCCCGGCGGCACGTCGACCCGGTCGTGCGAGTCGACGACATCGCGATCGGCATTGCCGCTGCCGTGTGCGATCCAGGTTCCGGAACAGGCCCGCATCACCGGCTCGACCGCGGTCACGAGGCCGCTCGCCGGCCGCTTGACGATGGTGCCGCCGTCGGCCGTGTGCTCGTGGATGTAGGGCTCGCGGTTCGAGACGACGATGACCTGGTCGCCGCGCAGCTGCGTGCGCAGCAGGGCGCGCAGGCGGGCCGGGTCCCAGCCGGCCTGCGGGCCGAGCGAGCGGCGGTGCTCGTCTTCGAGGTCGCGCAGCCGCGCGAGCAGCTCGGCGGCCAGCGGCGCCATCTCGGGCGCAGCCCCGAACGGGCGGAACAGGCCTTCGCCACGCAGCAGGCCGCGCATGCCCGAGACCCAGCCGCGCCAGCTGAGCTGGGCGACGATCATGGTGCTGAGGGCGATGGTCAGGCCGAGGCCGGCAATGAAGAGGATGAGGTAGCGGCGCGTGTCCTGGCTGCGCCGGTCGACGAAGCTCAGGTCGTGCAGCAGCACCAGGTCGGCGACCGGGCCGGCGTCGCCGTTCACCGGATGCATGCCGACATGAAGCGCGCCGCCGGCGACATTGAGGCGCGGCTCCGGAAGGGTGGCGTCACGCTTGGCCTGGGCGCAGCTCAGCGAGGTGGGATAGCTCGCGGTGTGCCGCAGCAGCCTGCCGTCGAGCGAGCACAGGCCGATCGCGTAGAGACGCTCGTCCTGGATCGTGCGGGCGAAGAGCGAGTCGACGCGCCCTGCGGCGCCTGCGTCGTCACCGCTCAGCGACTGGGCGACCGAGTCCGACAGGGCGTTGGTGACCAGCTCGCCGCGGCTGTTCAGGTCGCGCGCGAACCACTTCAGGGTCAGCTGGTCGAGCAGCGGAAGCCCGAGATAGCCGGCAGCGACGAGCACCAGCACGAGCGGCACGAGGAAGCGAAGCTGAAGGTTCAGGATTTTCATCACAAAGAAAAGAGCGAACCGACGTGGCCTTCGATGCGCCGCTGCCGAGGGTCGTGCGCAATGGTGTTCCGCAATGGCAGCCCCGGAGAAAGGGCAAACCAGCGGCCCGCATCGAACCGGAAGTCGCCATTGTATATTTGTCCAAATGTTTGCGTCCCGCACTGTCGGGACATCGGCCGCGATCGGCGGCATGCGCGCGGTTCGCCCGCGAGGAGAAGGAAGTTCGATGCGAGACGACGTCTGGCAGACCGGCGCCGCGATGTGGCACGAGTACGGTGGCATCGGCGCGTCGTCGCTGCGGATCGTCGGCATCGTCATCGCTGCCTGGATCGCCATCGCGGTGGCGCGGCGCAGCATCAGGGCGCTCAGGGTCCGCGTCGCGTCCCGGTTCGACGACCGCGAGGCCGTCCAGCGCGCCGACACGCTCGGCCGGGTCTTTCGCTACCTGACCTCGGTGGTGATCACCGTCGTCGCGGCAATACTCGTGCTGGCCGAGGTCGGCGTGTCGGTGGCGCCCATCCTGGGCGCCGCGGGCGTGGTCGGCCTCGCCATCGGGTTCGGTGCCCAGAGCCTGGTCAAGGACTATTTCACCGGCTTCTTCCTCCTGCTCGAGAACCAGATCCGCCAGGGCGACGTCGTCAAGCTGGGCGACCACTCCGGCCTGGTCGAGGAGGTGACGCTGCGCTACGTGCGCCTGCGCGACTACGACGGCAACGTCCACTTCGTCCCCAACGGCACGATCGCGTCGGTCGTCAACATGAGTCGCGGCTTCGCCCAGGCGGTGGTCGACATCGGCGTGGGGTACAGCCACGACATCGATCAGGTGATGGACGTGATGCGCCGCGTCGGCACTGAAATGCGCTCCGATCCGGCGCACGAGGCACGTATCCTCGACGACCTCGAGATCGCCGGCGTCGAGCGCTGGGACGATTCCGCGGTCGTCATCCGGGCCCGATTCCGCGTCGCGCCGCTCCAGCAGTGGACGATCAAGCGCGACTATCTCAAGCGGCTGAAAAAGGCGTTCGACGAGGCGGGGATCGAGATTCCGTTCCCGCAGATGAGGATCCACCTTCCGCAAGGGGCCCCTGCAGCCGATCCCGTCGAGGGTGGGCCCGAGGCCTTCGCGGCGGCTCGCGCGGGCGCCTGAGCGACGCCAGGAACTGCGTTTTCCTCCAGGCCGCCGGCTCGCCTGATCTGGCTGGACGGGTCGCGCTGGGCCGGCGAGGTGCCGATCTCGATGCGTCGCGGCCCGTGGCCGAGCGGTTGCGCGCTGTTCACTCGCGAGGAGGTTTCATCGATCGACCCTGAAGTGCAAAGATACTAGCGACAACGGGCTCGATCGCTCGACTCCAGAGGACCGCACCATGCTTGCCTTCGATCGCCGTGCCGCGCGGATCACGTGGACGGTCTTCCTCGTCGCCGCGGCCCTCGTCGCCATCTACGCCGTGCGCCGGACGCTCCTGGTCTTTTTCCTCGCGATCTTTTTCTCGTACATGATCTTTCCGCTCGTCAAGCGGATCGAGCCGATGATCCCGCTGCGCTCGGCGCGCCTGGTGGCGACGACGCTGGTGTTCGTGCTGTTCGCGATCGCCGTCGTCGTGCTGCTCGCGGTGCTCGGCCCGCCGCTCGCCGGCCAGGCCTCGCATCTGGCCGCGCGCATCCCGCAGGTCTTGAACGATCCCGGCATGTTCGACCGGATCCCGCTGCCGGACTGGCTCGCGCCTTACCGCGAGAACATGGCGGAGTTCGTGCGCGAGCACCTGCCCGACAGCGAATCGGCGGTGCCGCTCGTCAAGCAGGTCGGCCAGACGGCGTTGCACGTCTTCGGCGACATGCTCTACGTCGTCCTGATCCCGATCCTCGCGTTCCTCTTCATCACCAACGGCCCAGCAATGCGCGACGCCTTCCTCGGCTGGACCGCCGAAGGGCGTCACTTGCCGATGTGGCGCAACATCGTCGCCGACCTCGACAAGCTCTTCGGCCGCTACATCCGCGCCCTGGTCCTTCTCTCGGCGGCAACCTTCGTCAGCTACTCGATCTTCTTCACCGTCGCCCGGGTGCCGTACGGCATCGTCCTGGCCGCGATCGGGGCGGCGCTCGAGTTCATCCCGGTGATCGGGCCGCTCGTCGCCGCGCTGGCCGCGCTGTTCGTTGCCGCGGTGAGCGGCTACGACCACCTCCTCGTGATCCTCCTCTTCGTCGGGCTCTACCGCCTGTTTCAGGACTACGTCCTCAATCCGGCGCTGATGAGCGGCGGCGTCGCCGTGCCGCCGCTGCTCGTGCTGTTCGGCCTGCTCGCGGGTGAGGAGATCGGCGGCGTCGTGGGCATCTTCCTCTCGATCCCTGTGCTTGCCGCAGCGCGGATCGCGATCCTGCGCATCCGCGAGGACATGCATGGGCGCGCCGACGCCGAGGCCCGCGCCGCCTCGGCCGGCTCGGGCTGAGCGCGGGGCGGCGAGGGGCCGGCTGGCTAAGATCACGCATGTCGTTTCGATCCTGCCTGCGCGTCCGCACCTGCGCGGCCGTCCTGCTCGCCTGCGTGGCGGGCGCTGCGCACTCGCTCGGCACGAACTCGATTTACCTCGAGGAGCTCACCTCGACCGAGCTGCGCGACCAGATCCGCGCCGGCAAGTCGACCGTCATCGTGCCCGTCGGCGGCACCGAGCAGACCGGCCCGCACATCGTCCTCGGCAAGCACAACGTGCGCGTCAAGGTCCTCGCCGGCCGGATCGCGGCGAGCCTGGGCAACGCCGTCGTCGCGCCGGTGATCGCCTACGTGCCCGAGGGCAGCATCGATCCGCCCACGGCGCACATGCGCTTCCCGGGGACGCTGAGCATTCCCGACGGGGTGTTCGAGACCACGCTCGAATACGCGGCGCGCAGCCTGCGCCAGGCGGGCTTTCGCGACATCGTCCTGATCGGCGATCACGGCGGCTACCAGTCGAGCCTGTCGAAGGTCGCGGCCAAGCTCGACCGCGAATGGGTGGCGACGCCCGTGCGCGTGCATGCGGTGCGCGACTACTACGACGCCGTCGCGAAGGCCTTCGATCCCCTGCTGCGCAAGCAGGGCTTCAGCGACGCCGAGATCGGCTCGCACGGCGGCGTGTCGGACACTTCGCTCGCACTCGCCGTCGATCCGCAACTCGTGCGCGCCGATCGCCTCCACGACGGCCCCGTGCCGGGCCCGGCCGAGGGCGTGCACGGCGACCCGCGGCGGTCGAGCGCCGCGGTCGGCCAGGCCGGCGTCGAGCTGATCGTGGCGCGCACCCGCGACGCGATCGTGAAGGCAGTCGCACGTCATTGACCCGGAGCTTTCCGACTTGAAATCGCATCCGCTCTCTCGCCCCTTCGCCATCGTCCTCATCGCCATGGCCTCCTCGCTGACGTTCGCGACGCCGGGGGCGGCCGCGGTCGTCGACACCGTGCCCGGCATGGCGCCGGTCATCGATCCGGCCAATCTCTACAGCGAGGCCGGCGCCGGCAAGCTGAGTCCGGCAGTGCAGGGCGCACTGGCGCGCGTCTACGTGCCCAACCTGCAGTCGAACGACGTCTACGTCATCGACCCGGCGACTCTCAAGGTGGTCGAGAGGTTCCGCGTCGGCCTCAATCCCCAGCACGTCGTGCCGGCATGGGACCTGAAGACGCTCTGGGTCGCGAACAACGCCGAGAACACCACCAAGGGCAGCCTCACGCCGATCGACCCGCTCACCGGAAAGCCGGGCAAGGCGATCGCCGTCGACGATCCGTACAACATGTATTTCACGCCCGACGGCAAGGACGCGATCGTCGTCGCCGAGGCCCACAAGCGGCTCGATTTCCGCGACCCGCACACGATGGCGCTCAAGTCGTCGCTGGCGACGCCGGGCTGCGCCGGCATCAACCACGCCGACTTCTCGATCGACGGCCGCTACGCGATCTTCACCTGCGAGTTCGGCGGCATGCTGGCCAAGATCGACATGGTTCAGCGCAAGGTCGTGGGCTACCTCAGGCTCTCGACCGGCAAGATGCCACAGGACATCCGCATCTCGCCCGACGGCGCCGTGTTCTACGTCGCCGACATGATGGCCGACGGCGTCTTCCTGGTCGACGGTGCGGCCTTCAAGGAGATCGGCTTCGTCGCGACCGGCAAGGGCACGCACGGGCTCTATCCGAGCCGCGACGGAAGGAAGCTCTACGTCGCCAATCGCGGCTCGAACAAGATCCACGGCGCCGAGCGCGGCATGGGCAGCGTCTCGGTGCTCGACTTCGCGACGCGCAAGGTCGACGTCACCTGGCCGATCCCCGGCGGCGGCAGCCCCGACATGGGCAACGTCAGCGCCGACGGAAAGCAGCTCTGGCTCTCCGGGCGCTACGACAACGTCGTCTATGTCTTCGACACGACCACGGGCGCGGTGAAGATCATCCCGGTCGGCAAGGAACCGCACGGCCTGACGGTCTGGCCGCAGCCGGGCCGCTATTCCCTCGGCCACACGGGCAACATGCGCTAGCCGGCTCGCGACGCCGGCCGCCCGCGACCTCTCTCGTGAACCATCCACGTCTTCGCCTCCTCGCGCTTGGCGTCGTCGTCGAGCCGGCCGCCGAGGTCGTCGGCGAGAGCGCGGCCGGTTGGGCCGAGACCCTCGCCCGGCTCGACGGCGCGACGCCGTTCGACGCCTTGCTCGTCGACGGCGACGCCCACCCGGCGACACCGGTCGAGCTCGCTGCGGCAGCGGCCCTGGCGCCGGTCGTGGTGGTGCTCGCCGAGCCCGATGCCACCGCGGCGAGCGACTGGCTGCGCGGGGGCGCCGACGAGATCGCCGGTCGCGACGAGGTCGCGAGCGGCGCGATCCGCCGACGCGTGCGCCAGGCGATCGCTCGTCGCGCCGGCATGGCATGGCGCGGCTCCGCGCATTCCACCGACCCCGATACCGGCCTGCCGCACCGCCGCCAGCTCGTCGAGCACCTGAGCCAGCTGCTCGCGCTGCGCGAGCGCGAGCCGTCGCCGATGGCCGTTCTGGCCCTGCGTGTCCTCGTCGTCGGCGGCGGCGATCCGGGGTCGGCGGCGACCGACGCGACGCTCCTGCGCCGCAAGGTCGGCGTGCGCCTGCGCGCCGGCGTGCGCGCCAGCGATGTCGTGGCCGCGATCGACGACGAGGCCTTCGCCGTCCTGCTCGGCTCGATCCTGGCGCCGGCCGACGCCGACCGGGTCGCGGCCAAGCTCGTTGCCGCCCTCGTCACCCCGTTCCAGCTCGCCGGCGGCGAGCGGTCGCTCTCGGTCGCCTTCGGGATCGCCCAGTATCCGCAGGACGGCCGCGACGCCGAGCCGCTGCTGCGCCGCGCCCTCGCGCTGTCGGAAGCGGCGCCGGCGGTCGTCGGCACCGGCCCGGCCGCCTTGCGCGACGCCGCCGGGGCCGCCCGCACGGCCGCCAACGACGACGCCTGACGTATCGGACAATCGCGGGCCCGCGGCGATATCGTCGCGGCCCGTCGCCGCCTTCGGCGCCGGCTCATCGCGTGCTGAAAGTGTCCCCGTGAAAGCCTCCGAGATCCGTTCCACGTTCCTGAAGTTCTTCGAATCGAAGGGCCACACCGTCGTGCCGTCGAGCCCGGTCGTGCCCGGCGACGACCCGACGCTGCTCTTCACGAACGCCGGCATGAACCAGTTCAAGGACGTCTTCCTCGGCTTCGACAAGCGGCCGTACGTGCGCGCCGCGACCTCGCAGAAATGCATCCGTGCCGGCGGCAAGCACAACGACCTCGAGAACGTCGGCTACACGGCGCGTCACCACACCTTCTTCGAGATGCTCGGCAACTTCTCCTTCGGCGACTACTTCAAGAAGGATGCGCTGAAGTTCGCCTGGGAACTGCTGACCGAGGTCTACAAGCTGCCCGAGGACAAGCTCTGGGCGACGGTCTACGCCGAGGACGACGAGGCCTACGACATCTGGCGAAACGAGATCGGCCTGCCGGCCGAGCGCATCGTGCGGATCGGCGACAACAAGGGCGCGCGCTTCGCCTCCGACAACTTCTGGATGATGGGCGACACCGGCCCCTGCGGGCCGTGCAGCGAGATCTTCTACGACCACGGCCCGGAGATCGCGGGCGGCCCGCCGGGCTCGCCCGACGAGGACGGCGACCGCTACATCGAGATCTGGAACAACGTGTTCATGCAGTTCAACCGCGACGACGCGGGCGTGATGCACCCGCTCCCCAAGCCCAGCGTCGACACCGGCATGGGCCTCGAGCGGCTCACCGCGGTGCTGCAGCATGTGCACTCGAACTACGAGATCGACCTCTTCGTCAACCTGCTCGCGGCGGCCAAGCGCGAGGTCGATGCGGCGGGTGCGAAGGACTGCGACAAGGATTCGCCTTCGCTCAAGGTGATCGTCGACCACATCCGCGCCTGCAGCTTCACCGTCGGCGACGGCGTGATGCCGGGCAACGAGGGCCGCGGCTACGTGCTGCGCCGGATCGCCCGGCGCGCGATCCGGCACGGCTACAAGCTGGGCGCGCGCCGGCCGTTCTTCCACCAGCTCGTCGCCACCGTCGTTGCCGAGATGGGCGATGCCTATCCCGACCTGCGGCGCCAGCAGGAGCGCGTCACCGCGGTGCTGAAGCAGGAGGAGGAGCAGTTCTTCCGCACCATCGCCAACGGCATGGAGATCCTCGAGAGCGC
>JBBSBZ010000113.1:0-10354 GCA_038250795.1 Burkholderiales bacterium
GCGTGCCATGGCCTTGCGGGCGAGCCCCCACAGGCCTTCCCGGAAGAAGCGCGCGAAGACGATGACGAGCAAGGCGAAGACGATCATCTGGATGTTGCCGACGTCGCGCAGCAGCTCCGAACCCACGTAGACCAGCACCGCTCCGATCAACGGGCCGACCAGGGTGCCCATGCCGCCGATCACCACCATGGCGATCACGATCCCCGTCTGCGAAATGATGCCGAGCTCCGGGCTGACGAGTCGCGCGAAGGTGCCGTAGAGGCCACCCGCGAAGCCGCAGATCGCACAGCTCACGATGAACGCGAGCGTCTTGTAGCGCACGACATCGATGCCGCGGCTGGCGGCGCCGATCTCGTCGTCGCGGATCGCCTGCAGAAAGCGTCCGGTCGGCGAGCGCAGCAGCAGGTAGACGCCGCCGGTCACGATCGCCAGCGCGGCCAGGAACAGGTAGTAGTTGCCGATGCGGCTGTCGAGCAGGGCCGGAACGCTGAGCCCCTGGTCGCCGCGCGTGAAGTCGATCGAGTTGTAGATCACCAGCCGGGCGATCTCGGCGAACGACAGCGTCGTCAGCGCCAGGTACGGGCCCGAGAGCCTCAGCACGATGCGGCCGAGGGCCATGCCGATCAGGCCCGGCACGACGAAGGACGCCGGCAGGCCGATCCACAGCGGCACTTTCCAATGCCAGGCGAGCAGCGCGGTCGTATAGCCGCCCAGCATCGCGAAGGCTGCCGGCGCCAGCGAGAACTGACCGGTGTATCCGGCCAGCAGGTTCCAGCCGACCGACATCATCGCGAAGTACATGCTGACGATCAGCACGCCGAGCCAGTAGGGCGAGCCGAGCGCCAGCGGCAAGAGGGCGAGGAGCGCCAGGAAGAGCAGCGACAGGCGCATCTCCTGCGTCAGCTTGCTGCGCAGGAAATTGGGATGCTGGACGAGACTCTTCACGTCAGACTTCCCGCGCGCGTTCGCCGAAGAGGCCCTGCGGGCGGAACAGCAGGATCAGGATGAGCAAGGCCAGGCCGAAGGTATCGCGGTAGTCGTAAGAGATGTACACCGCGCCGAAGCTCTCGAGCACGCCCAGCACCAGCGCCGCGACGATGCTCCCGGGAATCGATCCCATGCCGCCGATGACGACGATGACGTACGACTTGATCGCCGGGAAGATGCCGACGTCGGGCGAAGGGTTGATCACCGGTGCGAGCAAGGCGCCGGCCAGCGCCGCCAGCACGCCCGACGCCATGAAGATGATGCTGCTGGCGCGCGCCGTGTCGATGCCGGCGATCGACGCACCGAGCCGGTTCTGCGCCACCGCCTGGACCTGCCGCCCCCAGAGCGATCGCTTGATGAAGATCGCGAGCCCGACCAGCAGGACGATGGCGGCCGCGGCCGTGATCAGCTTCTGACCGCTGATCATGAACGGCCCGATCGCCATCCGGGTCACGCTGGAGAGCGACGGACCCCGCATCGGGTACGGGCCCACGATCTTGTCGACGAGGTTGATCAGGAGCAGCGACAGCCCGAAGGTGACGACCACCGCGTATTCGTCCTTCATCAGCCCCCACGAACCGTAGCCGGCGTACAGCGGGCGCATCAGCCAGCGCTCGGTGGCCCAGCCGAGCAATGCACCGCTGGCCGCGGCGACCGGCAAGGCGAGCCAGGGCGACACGCCCAGGCCGAGCGAGACGAGCGTGTAGGCGTAAGCGCCCACCATGTAGAACTCGCCGTGCGCGAAGTTCACGATCTTCAGGATGCCGAAGATCATCGTCAGCCCGACCGCCATCAGGGCATAGAACAGGCCGATGATCAGTCCGTTGACGAACAGGTCGAGTGCGAGCAATCGAGTCTCCGCTGGGGCACGCCGCTCGCGCGGTGCGACGGTTGCCGAACACCGTGGCGCGCGCGTCTGGCGCGCGCCACGGTCTGGCTCACTTCGGCCGGACGACCTTGTCCACGTGCAGGGGCTCGCCGGGAACCTGGATCAGCGTGGTCTTGCTGACCGGCTGGTTCACTTCGGTGAGCTGGTAGGTGACGTACGGGATGTCGACCCACTGCTGGTACTTGTATCCCGGCTCCTGCGAGAACGAGAACGTGCCGCGCACGCCGTCGACCTTCATGGTCTGCAGCGCCTTGACGATGGCCGCGCCGTCGGTCGACTTCGCCTGCTCGATCGCACGGGCGATCAGAAGGATGGAGTCGGCGGCCTGGAAGATCAGGCGGTTCGGCTCGACCTTGGCCTTCTTCTCGTAGGCCGCGGCCACCTGCTTGCCGAGCTCGGGCATCGGCATGGCCGGGTGATAGAGACCGAAGGCGAGCATGTTCTTGCCCGCTTCCTTCACGTTCTGCCAGAAGTCGGGGTAGTCGGCGATGCCGGCACCGTCGTACAGGATGGTCTTGGCGCTCGGAGCCACGCCCTGCTCGTACAGCTGGTTCATCAGGATGTAGGCAGCGGGCGGCAACATGATGTTGACGACCATCTCGGGGGGATTGGCGCGCAGCGGCAGCACGGCCGGCGTGAAGTCCTTGCCCGCCCGATCGAGGGAGATGTACTTGTAGTTGATCTGCGGCGCGAGCTTTTGCAGGATCTCGCCGAGCAGCTTTCCCTGGCCGACGCCGTAGTCGGTGTTCTCGGCGAAGGCCACCACGCTCTTGACCTTCAGCGCCGCGATGGTCTCGGCCATGGCGGTCGACACGCGGGTGTTGTAGTTGCCCGGATTGAAAACTTCCGGGTAGCCCTTCTTGCGAATGTCGTCGGACCAGCAGTTGGTGTCGATGTACGGCGTCTTGTAGCGATGCGCGACCTCGATTTCCGCCAGACAGACCGAGCTCTGGTGGCCGCCGGTCACCGCGACGACCTTGTCGCGCGTGATCAGCTTCTCGGTGGCGGCGCGACCCTTCTCGGGGATGCCCTGGTTGTCCTCGTAGATCAGCTTGAGCGGACGACCGAGCACACCGCCCTTGTCGTTGATCATCTTGACCATGATCTCGGCACCGTCCTTGACCTGCGTGCCCTGCACGACCGATCCGGGCGGCGATTCCGCGATGCTCAGGCCGATGACGATCGGATCGGCGGCATACGAGGCCGCCGCAAAGCAGGCCGCCGACGCGGCCAATGCAAGTCGAAACGACAGATTCATGGATGTCTCCTTCAGAGGGGTGGATTCAACAGGTCTTCAAGGCGGGCGCCGACGTCGAGAACGCGCCAGTCGTCGCCACGCCGGCCGGCAATCTGAACGCCGATCGGCGCTCCGTGGTCGCCCTTGCCGCAGGGCAGGGTCAGCGCCGGCATGCCGAGCAGGTTGAACGGCATGGTCAGCGCGGTGATAGCGGTGTGCAGCGGAACGTCGCTCGCGCCGATCGTGGCCGCGCCCGCACCGGCACGCGGCGGCTCGACCCGCAGCGTCGGCGTGACGAGCACGTCGACGTCCTTCATGGCCGCATCGAAGATGCTCGCCAGAGCCGCGCGGCCGCGCTGGGCGCGCACGTACCAGGTCGCCGGCAGGAACTGGCCGATCTCGAGCCGCACGCGAACATCGGCGCCGAGCGATTCGGGGTGCTCGACGATCCGCTGCCAGTGCAGGTCGGTGGCCTCGCTGCACAGCGTGACGAATTGCAGACCGGCGCATTGCTCCACGCCGGGAAGTTCGATCTCGATGATCTGCGCGCCATCACTGCGCATGCGTTCGATGGCGGCCTCGACGACGCGTGCGACGTCGTCGGCCAGCGGCTCGAAGAAATACTTGCGCGGCACGCCGATGCGAACGCCGGCGAGCGGCGCGCGCCGTGCAGTTCGTGCGGGCAGGCCGGCCATCACCGAGAACCCCAGCGCAGCATCGGCCACGCTGGCGGCGATCGGGCCGATGTGGTCCAGGCTCGTGCCGAGCGACTGGACGCCGTCGCGGGGGATCGCGTCGAAGCTGGGCTTGAAGCCGACCACGCCGCAGCAGGACGCCGGAATGCGTATCGAGCCCGCCGTGTCGGTGCCGACGGCCAGGCGAACGATGCCGGCCGCCACCGCCGCCGCCGAGCCCCCGCTGGAGCCTCCAGGCGTGTGACCGGCAGCGCGCGGGTTGGCGACCCGGCCGAAATGCGGGTTGTCGCTGGTGATGCCGTAGGCCAGCTCGTGCAGGTTGGTCGTGCCGACGATCAAGGCGCCCGCCTGGCGCAGGCGCGCGACCGCCGGGGCGTCTTCGACCGCAGCGGGCGCGCGCGCACCGCCCGTGCCCTTGCTCTGCCTGAAGCCGCGCACCGCCATCAGGTCCTTGATCGCGACCGGGACGCCGAGCAGCGGCATCGACGCACCGTCGCGCGATCGGCCGGCGGCCTCGTCGGCCGCGCGCTTCAGCGATGCTTCGTCGGCGAGCTCGATGAAGGCGTTGAAACTTTCATGCTGCCGCGCCGCTGCCAACGCAGCGACGGCGGAGTCGACAAGCTGGCCCGGCTCGGCATGCGCCAGGCGCGCGATCGCGGCAATGCCAGCGGCGTTCTCGCTCACGGGCGCTCCGCCCGGCTCGACGGAGGCGGCAGGCGGACTCAGATATCCGGCCTCGCCCACGGGGTGCAGCGCCTCGAAGCGGCCCAGCTCCGGCAGGTTGACGGCCAGGCGCTCGGTCCAGGCGCGATGCCGGGCCTCGAGCGGGTAGCCGTTGAGCCCGGCCATGCCGTCGATGGCGTTCGAGAAGCGTTCGAGAAGATCGGTCATCAGCGTCTGGGGATCTTCTGTCGAAGCGCGCAACCGGCAGGTGCCGATGGCGCCACGACGGCGTCCAGTGATCTACGATCGGCGCATCGGGCCACCGGTCGAACCGGTCAGACCAGTTCCGAATGATGGTGCCGCGGCCGGGGCCCGGTGTCAATGGGGATCATGGGTACCGTCGAACACATCGCGCAGCAGCTTCAGGCCCGCATCCGCGGCGCGGAATGGTCGCGTGCAGGAAAGCTCCCCGGGCAGCGGCAGCTTGCGGAGATGCTCGGCGTGAGTCGGGCGTCGCTGCGCGAGGCCATCACCATGCTCGAGAGCCTGGGGCTGCTGCGCAGCGAGGCCGGGCGGGGCGTGTTCATCGTCCGCAACGGCGAGAAGGCCTCGGGCGCCGCCCATGGCCGCTGGGGCTTCCAGGGACGCTACGCGCTGCACGATGTGTACCTCGTCCGCAACGAGCTCGAGGAGCTTGCGGTGGCGATGGCTGCCGTCGTCGTGACCCCCGCCGGCCTCGGGCGGCTGCGTGCCACGATCGACCGGATGGAGGCCGCTGCCGACGCCGGGAATCTGGTCGTCATGTCGGAATCGGATCGCCTCTTCCATGCCCGCATCTTCGAGATCGCCGGCAGCCCGATGCTGCTGGACGTTGCGGAGAGCATCGGCGCTCAGGTGGAAAACAGCCGTCAGATCGCCTTTGCGGATCCGGACCGTGTCCGCGAGCCCATTCGCGAGCACGCGCGCATCGTCGACGCGCTGGCAACCGGCTCGGCCCAGGTGGCACGCCGCGCCATGCGCGAGCACATCCGCAACGTCGCGGATCGCGCCGGACTGAATCTGGAAGTGCCCGGTCGGACTGCGCAAAGGCGCCGATGAGCGCCACTGCGGGTGCGTGCCCGCGCTGTTGCTGAGCGCGTCCCGCCGCCTCTCCCCGGCTCCGCTTTTTCTTTTCAGCGTTTCACGTCAACGGCGACCCGGGCCGCCGCGCCCCGCGCTGGCTACCGGGCGCCCGTGTCGGTGCCGCGCGCGAGCGGAAGCATCCGCGACAGCACGCTGTCGTGCCGGACAAGGTGGTGGTACAGCGCCGCGGCAGCGTGCACCCCGACCAGCGCGAGCAGCGTCCACATCGCGTAGCCGTGGATGTCGCCGGCGAGAAAGCCCCATTCGGCCTTGCGCGGCGCCAGGGCAGGCAGGGTCAGGAGGCCCGCCAGCCGCACCGGAACGCTGTGCGCCGATGCCGCGGCCCAGCCCAGGAAGGGACCGATCAGGAGGATCGCGTAGAAGAGTCGGTGCGCGAGCTGCGCGAGTGTGCGTTCCCAGCCCGGTGCCGTGTCCGGCGCAGGGGCCACCGGGTGGCGCCAGCGATGCACGAGCCGGGCGGCCATGACCAAGAGGATCAGCAGGCCGATGTTGAAGTGCAGGTTGATCGTCGTGTCGAGCGGCGTGTCGACCTTGATGTGCGGCAACAGCAGCGCCGTCACGAACTGGCACGCCACCAGCGCCACCACCGTCCAGTGAAACGTCCTGCCCGCGGAGTCGTAGTTCACCGCCGCGGAATTTCCGCCGGCGTCGCGCCCGTCCATATTCATGAAAAGAGGGCCGGGGTCGCCCGGCGGATCGATGACCAACGTGAATGCATGATTTTCATGGTCATCGTAGCCGAGTGCGCGGGACGGATCCCGGCGAACGCGCAAGCGTCAACGCTTGCCGAGCGCCTCGACCATCGCCTTGGCGAGCGCCTCGCTGGAGTGCGGGTTCTGGCCCGTCAGCAGGTTGCCGTCGCGTTCGATGTGACTGAGCATGGGCACCAGCGACGAGTGGAAATCGGCGCCGCTGGCCTTCATCGCATCTTCCAGCAGAAAGGGCACGACGTCCTTGAGCCCGGCCAGCCGCTCTTCGGTGTTGGTGAAGCCGGTGGCCCGGCGGCCCTGAAGAAACGGCTCGCCGCTGGCGCGCCTGGCGTGCACGAGGGCCGCGGGGCCGTGACAGACGGAGGCGATGAGCTTGCCGGCGGCATCGTGACGGGCCACCAGCGCGTGCAGCGTGGCGTCGTGCGCCAGGTCCATCATCGGCCCGTGACCGCCCGGGATGAACACGGCATCGAAGGTTTCGTCCTTCACCGAAGTGAGAGTCACGCTGTTGCGCAACGCCTGCAGGGCCGGCGCCCAGTCCTTCCGTTGCTTCTCGTTCGGCTCGGTCTTCGGATCGAGCGGCACCGCGCCGCCTTTCGGCGAGGCCACGATGACCTCGATGCCTGCCTGGGTGGCGGCCATGAACGGCACGGCGAACTCCTCGAGCCAGAGGCCCGTGGGATGGTCAGGCGCAAGCTGATTGCTGCTGGTGGTGACGAAAAGGGCGCGCATGGTGATCCTGCAAAGTGTCAGTCGAATCTAAGGCAGACGGTCGCGCCGGCAGGTAGGACGACGCCGCCGCGGGCGACGGCAATGCGGCTTTGAGCAGGAAGGTCGAGAGCGCTGCTCGATGTCGTCCCGGTGGGCGCCATCGAGTGGCGGGATGGGCCGTTTTCCGTGACCGCTCGCATTCTCGTGAACCAGTCGGCGCGGATGCCGTAGGCGCCAGCACGTTGTTCCACTGCGCATCGCGGCTTTCGTGGTCTCTCGCCTTCAGGGCCGCTTCGCGCTGGCCTTGCAATTGCGGCAGCCGGGGGGCGCCCCGCCGTCGCCGATGTTGCCGGCGACGGCGTGCGTGCCTGCATTGAGCGAATCCATCATCCCCTTTGTCACCTGCACCGCAGTGGCGCGCTGGCTCATCCTGGACTGGAGCTCGATCAAGCCGCCCTCGGCGCCCGGTGAAGGAGACGGCGCCCGTGGCATCGAGGTCGCCGGGCGCGCAGCGGGTGCCGACGCAGGCGTCGCCCAGATCGCTCGCGGCGCCGTCTGAGCGTGCGACGCCGTGCAGACGACCAGCAGCAGCATCGGCCATGGCACGACGATCGCGCAGATGCTTTGCAAGGCGCGGCTTTCCCTGCCGGCACTCATCGCGACCCCAGCGCCGACGGTGCGGCCCGGCTCCAGTCGAGCACCGGTGAACGTGCCGCGCGCGCGACCGGGGCCGAGGCCGGGACCGGCGCGGTCGCGACTGCAGGCGCCGCGTTGGCCGGTCGGGCCGCGAGCGTGCTGGTCGGCCCGGGCCGCGTCGGCGTCGGCTCCGTCGATCCGCTGCGGGTGGAGAACGACTTGCCCGAGTTGAAGGCTTCACCTGCTCGGCCGGTCTGCGCGGCCGCCGTCTCCGGATGCACCTCCAGCCGCTTGAGCGCGAGGGCCTGCTGCGCGATCAGGGCGTTGCGCATCGGCTCCTTCTCGGTGCTGGTGAACGGGCGCTTCGCCAGACGCAGGCTCTTGTCCAGGCTGCCGAGGCTGCCCGTCGACGTGACGACACTGCCGGTGCAGCTGGCTGCAGTCTCCAGCCACGGATCGGTCGCACACACCATCTTCGAGACGAACCTGCCGTACGGCCGGCTGGCCGGCGCGTACTCGTCGATCGTCGGAGGCGGCAGGGTGATCGTCTCGGTCGCGACCTTGGTCGTCGGGTCGTAGCTGCCTTCAGCCGACCAGCGGGCGCGCCAGACCTCTTTGGACTTGTTGTACTGGTTGAACTCGCTTCGATTCTTGGCGCCGTCGCTCGGCGCCTGCACCGCCTCCTGCTCGACGCAGACACCGCTCGCCGTGTAGGTCTGGCTCACGCGGTGAAACTCGCCTTTCAGCACCGGCATGTCGCAGAAGATCTGCCGCGTCGTCGCCCCGTCCGTGCTGAAGGACACGGTCGCGCGGGCAGGTTCGGCCGCGACGCAGACGGCGACGGCGACGAGGCCGGCGCTCCAGTGCATCCGGAAAAATCTTGTCTGGCTGTTCATGTCGCCTCCTTGGCGAATGTGAGTGAAAGGCGATGGCGCTCGCGGGTGCGCCGACGCAGCGAGGCAGTGCCGAGTCCGAGCGCGGCGACGCCGACGCACGCGAACGAGAAGACGTCGCCAGCTTGCGAATACCAGGTGCCGCCGGCGCTGCCGATCGTCACCCTGGCCACCGCGATGCCGTGCCGGCCGAATCCCTCGACCCGCGAAAGGACGCGGCCGTGCGCGTCGATCACCTGTGATGGTCCGGCGTTCGAGGCGAGCACGACGGGAATGCCGTTCTCGACGGCGCGCAGCACCGAGGCCAGGTTGTGCTGCGCGGCGGCGCGGCTGTCACCGAACCAGGCGTCGTTGGTGAGCTGCACGAGGAGGCGGGCGCCACCGACGACGCCGAAGCGCGCGAGGTCGGCAAACTCGCTCTCCCAGCAAATCGTCGCGGCGAGCCGGATCGGCGCCGGCGACGCCGCGATCTCGAAGCCGGCGTCCGCGTCGCCGGCACGCACGTCGACGACGTCGGGCACCCGAAAGGCCGGCCACGGCAGCGCGCCACGCAGGGGCAGGTACTCGCCGAACGGCATCAGCACGCGCTTGCGATAGGGCTCGCCGACAACCGCGCCCTCGGCGAGGAGGTAGGCCGAATTCCACGCGTCGCGCTCGCTCGCCGAGAGACCGTCGCCCGTCGTCGCGGCGAACTTTTCCGTCTCGGCCGCGCCGACGACGATCGGCACCCGGAGCGAAGCGCTGAGCGCCGCCAGGCGCGCGGCGAGCGCCGCGTCGTGACGCGGATCGCCGACGGCCGTCTCCGGCCACACGACCAGGGCCGGACGCGCCGCCGACGCCTCGCGCGTGAGCGACTCGAGCCGCTGCCAGATCGCGGCGCGACCCTCTGCCGTGTGGCGCTCCGCCAAGCCGATGCCGGGCTGCACGGCGGCCACCGTCAGCGACGGTTCGTCCGCCGGCGACGCGAGCACGAGGGCGCCGCCGACGTGCGCGATCGCCACGGTCGCCAACGCGGCGCGGGCACCGCGCGCCGGGCGGTCCGCGAACCACTGGGCGACGGCGACGTTGGCCATGACGACAAGAAAGGTGACCGCGGCCTCGCCGCCGAGCGCCGCGACCTGCAGCACGGCGAGGTCGGCATGCTGGCTCTGGCCGAGCGTCGCCCACGGCAACGCCAGGAAGCCAGCGTGGCTGCGCAGCAGGTCGAGCGCGACCCAGAGCGCCGGCGCCGTGACGACGAGCGGACCGGTGCCGCGGCGCGACGACAGCAGCGCCACGCCGGCACACCAGCAGGCCGGATAGAGCGACGTGTACAGCGCCAGCACCGCAAAGTGGACGACGCCGAAGTGCGGCACCGTGAAGAGCCAGCCGAAGATGCCGAAGGCGGCGACGACGCCGAACAGCAGGCCCGCCGCCCACGCCGGCCCGACCCCGCGGCCGCGCAAGGCCAGCAGCAGCGGCACGAGCGCGATCCAGGCGAGCGCGCCGAGATCGGTCGACGGGAAGGCCAGCGACGCGAGCGCGCCGCTGGCGATCGCAGCGACGGCGACGACGATCATCGCGACAGAGAAGAAGACGCGAGGGGCGCGTGACGAGGCGCGGCGGTCGTCGAGGTCAGCGCCGGCGCCGACGCGATCCGTGCAACCGATGGCACTGCCTTGGCGGTCTGCCGGGTCAGGACGGGCGACGACAGGGCACGCTTCATCTCGTCGTTCTTCTTCGCGGCGGCGGCCGCGTCTTGCGCCGCCTTCCTGCGCTCCTCTTCCTTCTTCTTCTCGGCCGCCTGCGCC
>JBBSBZ010000114.1:0-10334 GCA_038250795.1 Burkholderiales bacterium
CGCGCCGATCCCGGCCCTGTACACGGCCGACGGCACCGGCGTCTCGCCGCCGCTGCACTGGACCGGCGTGCCGGCGCAGGCGACGTCGCTCGTGCTGATCGTCGAGGACGCCGATGCGCCGACGCCGCAGCCGCTCGTCCACGCCATCGTCGTCGACCTGCCGCCGGGTGACGGCGCGTTGCCCGAAGGCGCGTTGCCGAGCGCGGATCACGAGGGCAACGGCCTGGCCGTCGGGCGCAACTCGTACCTGCAGGCTGCGTGGCTGCCGCCCGACCCGCCGCCGGGCCACGGCGTGCATCGCTATGCGTTCCAGGTGTTCGCGCTCGAGGCCGGGCCGGCGTTCGACGCGACACCAGGCCGCGAGGAGGTGCTCGGAGCGATCCGCGATCGCGGCCTCGCGAGCGGCTGCCTGATCGGCACCTACGAGCGCCCGGACGCCTCGATCAGCGAGCCGGCGGAGCGCGCGTCGGCCGCGCTGCTGTCGCCGACTCCGCGGGCGGGCTGAGCTCGCTGCAGGGGTCGTCGAACAGGCCGGGCGGTCCGTCGGGGCGCGCCCGCTCGATGGCGAGAAGGCGCTGCTTCTGCGCCGCACCGCCCGGCGCCGAAAAGCCGCCGAGCCGGCCGTCGGCGCCAATCACCCGATGGCAGGGGACGACGATCGTGAACGGGTTGGCGCCGAGCGCCTGGCCGACGCTGCGCGCATCGACCTCGCCGCCGAGCGCCCGCGCGATCGCGCCGTAGGTGACGACCCGTCCGGGCGCGATCTCGCGCGTGAGCTCGTAGACGCGTCGCGCCGCCTCTGGCACGACGCTCCAGTCGAGCGCGATCGCACGGAGATCGACCGGCACGCCGTCCAGCAGTTGCCGGATCGACGCGATCGCGTCGACGACCGAGCCGGCCGGAGCGGCCTCGGCCGCGTGCGGAAAGCGGCGCTCGAGCCTTCGCCGCAGGTCGCCCGATCGCGTTTCGGGCAACCACACGCCGACGAGGCCGACGTCGTTCCAGGCCAGCGCGCACTCGCCGATCGCGGTCGCGAAGAGGGCGAAGCGAAGCGGCGACATGTCGGCATGGTAGGACGCCCGCGGCCCGCGTGCGCTCGTCGATGGCCCGCGCCGGCGCGCGTCAAGGAGTTGGCAGACCGGCCCATCCTGGCAAGCCCCCGGACGCGCGAGGGGCCGCGCTTCGCGGGACAATCGAGGGATGCTTTCCCTCGATCCGTCGCGTCATCGTCGCCTCAGTTGCGGCACCGTGATCGTGACCGACGAGCGCGAATTGCTGCTTTGCCATGTCACCGGCCAGCGCCACTGGGACCTGCCCAAGGGCGGGATCGACGACGGCGAGAGCCCGCTCCAGGCGGCGCTGCGCGAAACGCGCGAGGAAACCGGCCTGGCCATCGATCCGGCTCTGACGCTCGATCTCGGCCGGCGCGAGTACACCGGCAAGAAGGACCTGCATCTCTTTGCCGTGATCTCGCCGCGCGTCGATCCGCGCGAGCTTCATTGCGCCAGCTGCTTTGTCGAGCGCGGCTCGGGACGCGAGCGGCCCGAGATGGACGGCTTCGGCTGGTTCGCGTTCGGCCGCATCGGCGAGCTGTGCACGCCGAACCTCTCGGCTGTCCTGGCGACGCTCGACCTCGACCGGCTCGTGCGGCGGCTCGCCCCGCACCTGTCGGAAGCGCTCGCGGCCTGAGGCTTGGCGCCGCTCAGCGCGAAAGCGCGAGCCGGACGCCGAAGCCGATCATGAACACCCCCGCGAGCTTGCCGAGCCAGCGGCCGATGCGCGGATCGGCGCGCATCCGCTCGGCCAGGCGATGCGTGAGCAGGGTGATGACGAGCCCGTAGAGGAACGTGAGCGCCGCGATGGTCGCCGCCATCGCGGCGAAGGTCGCGATGCCGGCCGGTCGTGCCGGGTCGACGAAGAGCGGGAAGAAGGCCATGTAGAAGACGATCGCCTTCGGATTGAGCAGGGTGATGGCCAGTGTCTGGCGGAAGTAGTCGCCGGCGCGGAACTTCAGCACCGGCGCGGCGCCGGGCCGGGCGAGGAGCAGGCGCAGGCCGAGCCAGGCGAGGTAGCCGGCGCCGAGCCACTGGACGCCGCGAAACGCCGGCGGATAGGCCGCGAGCAGGGCTGCCACGCCGGCCACCGCGAGCCACATCAGCATCTGGTCGCCGGCGATCAGGCCGAGCGTCGCGGCGAGGCCGCCGCGCCGTCCGCCCTTCGTGGTCGAGGTGATGAGGGCGAGGTTGCCCGGGCCGGGAATCAGCAGGAAGACGACGACGGCGACGACGAAGGAGGGATAGTCGGCGATGGCGAGCATGGCGCGAGCGCGGGAATGCGATGGGCGATTCTCGCTCGTGACGCGTCGCCGACAATCGCTCGCGTGACCCTCGAACGCCAGCCCGCTTCCGTTGCCGCTTTCGTCGAGCGGGTGCGCGACGCACTCGCCGACGGCTCGTTCGAGGGGGTTGTGCTCTCGGCCCCTCGCGCGACGGGCGGCGAGCCGACGGCGGTACGGGTGCGGGCGATCGGCCTGCGCGGCGAGGCGACGCTGTCCTTCGTCGAGACCCACGCGACCCGCGACGTCACCCGCAACCTGGCGATCGACGAAGGCCTGGCCGCCGTGGCGGCGATGCTCGACCCGGCTTCGCGCCCGGCGTTCGCGCATGCGACGCTGCATGCCGGCGCCGCCGACCTGCAGCTGCGCATCAGCAAGAGGGGCGTCACGACGCTCAGCCGCGGCACGCGCACGCCGGCCCGGCGGGCCGCGCCGGCCGGATCCGGCGGACTCGCGCCGCACGACCGCCAGCGCGAGCGCCGGCTCTCGATCGACGAGCCCTTCCTGGTCGAGCTCGGCATCACCGATGCGGCCCACCGACTGGTGCCGGCGATGGCGCGCAAGTGGCGCCAGATCGACAAGTTCCTCGAGGTCGTCGACGACGCGCTCGATGCCTCGCCCGCACGCACGAGCGCGTCCTCGGGCAGGTCGACGCCGCTGCGGATCGTCGACTACGGTTCGGGCAAGGGCTATCTCACGTTCGCCCTGCACGCCCACCTGCGCCGCCGCTTCGGCGTCGCACCCGAGGTCGTCGGCGTCGAGCTTCGCCCCGAGCTGGTCGCGCTCTGCAACGGCGTCGCCGAGCGCACCGGCGCGGCCGGCCTGCGCTTCGTCGAGGGCGACCTGCGCAGCTTCGTTCCCGAAGCGGTCGACGTCATGATCGCGCTCCATGCCTGCGACACCGCGACCGACCACGCGATCGATCTCGGCCTGCGCGCCGGCGCCGACGTGCTCGTCTGCTCGCCGTGCTGCCACAAGGAGCTGCGACCGCAGATGACGCGGCCGCGGGCGCTCTCGGGCCTGCTGCGCCACGGCGTCCATCTCGGCCAGGAAGCGGAGATGCTCACCGACAGCCTGCGCGCGCTCCTGCTCGAGACCTGCGGCTACGACGCGCGGGTGTTCGAGTTCGTGTCGCTCGAGCACACGAGCAAGAACAAGATGATCCTCGCAACCCGCCGGGGCGACGGCGCCGCGCGCGCGGCCGGCGCCCAGGCCGAGGTGGCCGAGCTCAAGTCGTTCTACGGCATCCGCGAGCAGTGTCTCGAGACGCTGTTGCAGCGCCGCGCCCGGCCCGAGGCTGCGCCTCAGGCCTGCCAGACGCCGTAGCCGGCCTCGCGCAGGGCGATGGCGAGCTCGACTTCCATCTCGCGCGCGCCCTGGTACGGCATCGGGTTGTAGACGGCGTAGAGCTGCGGCAGCAGACGCAGCCCGAACTCGAGGACGAAGCGGTTGGCCTGGATGCCGGCCTTGTGGCGGTCGAAGCGAAGGTCGGGATCGAGCCCGGTCATGCCGACGTAGACGAACGGCTGGCCGAGCCGGTGGTCTGGATTGGCCCGGCGAAAGCCGGCGACGTTCCAGACCCGGTCGCCGAGCTCGACGACGTAGACGCTGTAGTGATGCGACCTCGGGCGGCGCGCCGCCCGGGTGGTCTTCGGCGCGGCGGTCGCAACCATTGATGCGCCGCCGGACGCGCGTCAGACGCAGGGAACGATCTTGAACTCGACGCGACGGTCGAGCACGTCGAAGCTGTCGTCGGTGCCGCTGCCGACGATGTTCTGACGGAAGCCCATGCCCTCGGCGCGCGTGCGCGGCCCGAGCTCGGGCGCTTCCTGCGTCAGGCGCTGGCGCACGTAGGCCGCGCGCTTGAGCGAGAGCGCGTCGTTGACCGGGGCCGGCCCGCTGTGGCTGGTGTGTCCGATGATCGCCATGCAGCTCTTGGCGGCGACCGCTGCGCGCGCGATCTGGCGCAGCCACATGCCGTAGGAGCCGCTGATCTTCGGATCGGACCAGAACTCGGTGCTGCCGGGGTTGAAGAGGAACTTCACGCCCAGCTCGTTGTAGGCGATGCCGAGCGTGACGATGCGACCGAAGGCCTGCTCGGCCTCGGCCGTGCGGCCGAGCTTCACGTTCGACAGATAGACGCCGCTCTCGGCCCGCAGCTGCTCGCCCTGCGGCGTCGCGAGGGCGGTGCGGTACTGGCCGAGCGCGTCCTGGTACTTCTCGGCGTTGTAGAGCGAGGTCGCCTCGCTGATCACGCTGCCGGCGCCGATGCGCTCCATGTAGTACGGGTCGGCGCGCTGGCCGACCGTCGCCGCCGTCGTCTTCGCGTAGCCCTCGACGACCTTGTCCTTGATCAGGACGGGGCTGTCCTTGTAGTACGGCGAAGGCGTGCTGTCGAGGTTCTCCTCCTTCGCGAGCGCCGACGCCTGGGCGGCGACAAGGCCCGACTTCAGGTCGGTGAGCGCCAGGCTCAGGCGCAGCGCCGTCTTGCCGATCGCGCCAGGCTCGCGCGACATCGTGCCGGTGAGCAGGTACTGGGCGCGGGTGAGGTTCTGCGGCTGGAACGGCAGGAACTCGAACTGCGGGTAGTTGTTGCCGATCCTCTGCGTCACGCGCCGTTCGAACAGCGCCGTCGTCTCGGTCTGCTGGCCGGTGATGGTGTCGAGCATCGGGTCGAGCACGATCGTGCGCCGGGGCAGCTTCGGATCGGGCCTCGAGAGCAGGTGCTCGATGCGCGCGAGGAAGGCCGGCAGGCGGCCGGTCTGCGCGACCAGCGCATCGGTCGCGTCGGCGGCGGCCTTCTCGAAGGTCTGCGGCTCCGAGGTGGAGCAGGAAGCGACCAGGCCGGCCACGGCGAGAACGAGCGTCACGCCCCAGGCGCGCGATCGGCGCGGCCGGAGGAATCGATTCATTTGCATTCCTTCTTGAAGAACTCGGTCTCGGCCGGAGTGATCTGCTCGAGCGAGGCTTTCTGCAGGATGTCGAGGCAGCGCGACGGGCGCGCGTTCGGGTCGGCTGGCGCCGCGGTCGCGACCGGCGCCGGGGCGGGTAAGGCGACGGTCGCCGTGGGCCTCGGCGTCGGCGCGGGAAGCGCGGCCGGCACCGGCACAGGCACCGGCGAAGGCGCCGGAACGGAGGCGAGGTGTCCGAGAGCCGACGACGCCGCGACGGCGGCCGTCGGCGCGGCGAGTGCAGCCACTGGCGTCGGCGCGGGCGCTTGCGACGCGGGTCTCGCCACTGCCGAGGCCGGCGCCGACGCCGCGGCGAGCGATGGGCGGGGCGCACTCCGGCTCGCGAACTGGATCGCCAATACGGCGAGGCCGATCAGCGTGCACGCGCCGGCGACGACACCGTAGAGGACGCGCTTGCCGGCGGCCGGCCGCACGCCGTTCGTCATCCAGGACGGGAGGCCGCGATCGGCGCCGGCGGGAGAGGCCGGTTCGACCGCCGGCGCCGCCCGGGCGGGACGGGGCGGCGCCGGCGGGGCGGCTCGTGCGGTGACCGGCACGGCCGCGGCGGGAGCGACCCGCGGCGGGTCGGGAACCGTGACTTCGCGACCTTCGTCGGGCGGCGGCAGGAAAGGCTCCTGCATGAGGTCGCGGCGTGGCGCAAGGACGAGCGTGGCGGGTGCCTCGATGTCGCCCATCAGGGCGCGGAACTCGGCGTGATCGGCCGGCCGCTGCTGCGGCTGGATCGCCATCGCCGCGTCGATCGCGGCGAGCAGGCCCGGGCTGTAGAGGCCGGCCGCGACGACCGAGAGCGGGCGGACGTCGTCGCGGGCGAGTCGGTCGGCGGCCGGTGCCGGGTCGGCGCCGGTGACCGCGGCGTAGACCGTCGCAGCCAGCGCATACAGATCGGTCCATGGCCCGCGCGTCGTTCCGGCGGCGCTGCCGTACTGCTCGATGGCGGCGAATCCCGGGCAGAGGGCGACCGCCGGGGTGTGGTGGATCGCCTCGATCGCATGGGCCGCCGAGGCGAAGCCGAGCAGCACCGGGCCGCTGGCGGTGATCAGGATCGAGTCGGGGCTGATGTTCTGGTGCCAGACCCGCCCCGCGTGGAGAGCGGTGACCGCGTCGAGCAGCGGCTTGAACCAGACGCGCAGCTCAACTTCGCTCGGCACATGGCCGAGCTCGACCAGTGCAGTCCTGAGGCTCGGACCCTCGAGATACGGCATGGCCCGGTAAGCCGTGCCGTTGTCTTCCCAGAAGCGATAGATCTTGAGCAGTGACGGATGGTCGAAGCCGGCGAGCTGGCGTGCTTCGCCGATGAAGCCGGCCAGGCCCGCCCGGAAGATGTCGATGTGGCGGTCGGCCGTCACCACGGCGGCGGAATCGTCGGCCCGCGTCGCGATCGACGCCGGGAGGTATTCCTTGATGGCGACCTTGCGATGGAGCGCGTGATCGCGGGCGAGATAGACGATTCCGAACGGCCCTTCGGCGATCACGCCGGCGATCTCGTAGTCGCGCAGGCGCGTGCCGAGCGGCAGCGTCACCTCGCCGGTCGACTGCGGCACCGCACGTGTCTCCTCGAAGTCGGGGGCCGTAGTCATCGTCGTGGATAGGGGACCCGGCATTGTCGCGCGGGAGGAACGTGGACACGGTCGGCGCCGGGCCACGGCCGCCGCAACAAAGTCACGGCTGCTGCGGGCCCGGCGGCCCCGTCGGCGCTAGGCCGCGGCAGGGGCGCGGCAACCGAAGAAGCCGCTGCCTTGCATCGTGAGCACGGTCATGCCGTCCTGGTTCATCACTTCCCAGCTCGAGCGCACCAGACCGACCCCGGGCCGGCTCGCGAGGGGCCGGGAGTCCGTCACGGTCATGCGCATGCTCAGCGTGTCGCCGGGGTACACCGGATGAGTCCAGCGCAGCTGCTCCAGCCCGGGCGAGCCCAGGCTCGCGGCGTCGTGCAGGTAGGCGTCGCACATCATCCGCATCGCCATGGCGCAGGTGTGCCAGCCGCTCGCGCAGAGACGCCCGAAGAGCGAACCCTCGGCCGCCGCATCGTCGAGATGGAAGGGCTGCGGATCGAACTCGCGCGCGAACGCCAGCACGGCCTCCCGGGTCACCGGGTAGCGGCCGAATTCGCGCGCCTGTCCGACGTGGAAGTCTTCCCAGTAGATGCCGGGAGTGCGGGGCGAACTGCGGTCTGAGGAGGGCGTCGACATGGCGATGCGCGGGCAACGCCGTCAGGATAGCGAAGCTGTCAGCGCCCGAAGAAGTGGCGGAACACGTCGGGCTCCATGACCTCGCGCATGGCGACGCCTTCGAGGGGCTCTCGAAACGGCTGCGAGGCACTTGCCGGCTCGAGCGCCGCGGGCCGGGTCGCGTCCCAGGGAATGCCGGCGGTGGCCGGGCTGGGACGGACGCGCTGGACGAGCGAGGGAAGCTCTTCCCACTCGATGCCACCCGCGGGAAACGGGGCGCGAAAGGCGTGGGAGAAATGAAGGGTGGTCGGGGCGTGGCGCATGTCGGTTCTCGTGCATTGCACTGAACGAGACCATAGCCGCACCCCGACAGGCGCAACGCCCGAACAGACCGGCGCCCCACCCGCTGATCGGCGGGGCAGGCGGGCCGCCGTGACCGATTGCGCGCGCTTCAGCGCATCCGGACTTCGCCGTGTTCACCCAGATCGGTGGGCGGCTTTCCGGTAACGGCGGCCTTGGCCATCGTCAGGAGCTGGACGATCTTGCTTTCCTTCACGTCCCAGTAGTTGGCGTGGACGATCTTCACCTGCACCAGGGCGAGGTCGGGATCGGACGCGCCGCCCGGAAACCAGGCTTCGTTCAATTTGCTCCAGAGGGCGTTCTTCTTCGCCATGTCCTCGACGACGAGGGCGGTGCCCGAGACCGACACGTAGGTGTCCGAGGACGGGCTGGCGTAGATCACGGCGACCGTGCCGTCGGCGACGACATCGTCCACCGGATCGCCCTTTCTCGACATGAAGAACCACAGGCTTTCGTCTTCGTCGAGCGCCTTGTTCTGCGTCGTCATCGGCCGGGAGTGCAGGTGGCCGTTGCTGCCGTGGCGCGTCGTGAACATCGCGAACTTGATGTCCTTGATCATCTTCCAGAGCTTTTCGCGCGTGGCGTGGGTATCGGTCATGGCGTTGCCTTCTTGTCGTTGCAGGTCCCGCGAACGGGGCTCCGCCTATTGCAGCATCGGACGAAGGAAAGCCCGGTCAGGCGGGACCCGACCGGGCTGTAGGACGGCTTCGTCGCGTGACGAGCCGGCTCACTTCTTCATCGTGTCCTTCTTCATCATCGCGTCGTCCTTCTTCATCATGCCGTCGGACTTCATCATGTCGGAGCACAGGGCGTCCTTCTTCATCATGGCATCGTCCTTCTTCATGCCGTCGTTCTTCGTCATCGCAATGTAGTCCTTGCATTCCTGCAGGGTCATGGCGTCCTTCTTCATCATCGGATCGGCCTTCTTCATGTCGTCGGCGGCGAGGGCCGTGCCGGCGGCGAGCGCGAGGCAGGCGGCGACGAGGCTGGTGCAAAGGGTCTTCATCGGAAAGTCTCCTGAGGTGGATGGATCGAATGCGGCAAGCTCCGGTCCGATGTGCGCATGCGCATTCACGCGCGATTCGATCGAAGCCCCACCACTCTCGAAGGTCGTCATTGCGGGCATGTCCTTACATCCTTTCGTGAAGACGGTCCGAGTGCGAAAGGCCCTCGCTGGCGATGCCGGAACGGGCCGCTAAGGCTTGTCGAACGGGGGGAGACGAGCCGCCTGGCGCAGGTCTTCGAGCCAGGCCCGATAGGCCGCGTCCCTGTCTTGCGGATCCATTCGCAGCAGCGCTGACGGATGCAGCGTGATCAGCACCTTTCGGCCGTCGCTGCGCTCGAGCCAGCAGCCCCGCTCGCGCGTGACGGCGACGGCGCGTCCCATGAGCTGGCGCGCCGCAGTCGCGCCGAGCGCGACCAGCGCCCGGGGTTCGACGAGCCCGATCTCGCTCTCCAGCCAGTGCAGGCAGGCGGCCGCTTCCTGCTGGGCCGGCGTCTTGTGGATCCGGCGCTTGCCGCGCAACTCGAACTTGAAGTGCTTCACGGCGTTGGTGATGTAGACATCCGCGCGCGCCACGCCGAGCTCGGCGAGGGCGCGCGCGAAGAGCTGCCCGGCCGGGCCGACGAACGGTCGCCCCTGAAGGTCCTCCTGGTCACCGGGCTGCTCGCCGACGAACATCAGCTTCGGTCGCGTCGGGCCCTCGCCCGGCACGGCTTGCGTCGCATGTTCGCCGATCGGGCATTCGCGACACCGCTCGAGCGCATCGCGCAGGGCGAGCCGGGTGGCAGGCGGCTCGCCCGCCGGCGTTGCGCCAGCGGCCGGCTGCGGCGCGGCGGCCGGGACCCGTCGCTTCGGTTCCACGGGTTCGCGATCGATCATGGTCTGGCTCCGTTCGGCGGCCGACGCGGCGAGGGGATCGATGAGCTGCGCCTCGGGCAGGTTCTTCCAGTAGCGGCGCGGCATTTCCTTTTGCATCATCTTCAGCTTCAGCCGCGCCGGATTGAAGATGCTGCGGTAGTAGGTGAGCCAGAGCTGCTCGCCGGCATCCCCCGGCGGCGCCTGGTCGCGCCGTGCGCTCGGGCCGAGCGTGAGCGCCTCGCCGTCCCAGCGCACGCTCCGCTCGGGCGTGAGGATCGCCCACTGCATGGCGGTGAACCGACGCGCGAAGAAGGGCGCCGTCGCTTCGACGATGTGATGCTCCGGCTCGAACCAGGCGACGTGCAGCGGCACGCCCGGGCCGGCGCCGTCGGCGATGGGGCGAAAGCGCACGAAGGCCTTCATCTTGTGCATGTCGCGGCGCACCGCCTGCGCCAGGTGCTCGGCCTCGACCCAGTCGGCGTCGAGCGGATCACGGCGCAGGCCGGGCTCGACCTGCAGACGCCACAGCAGCCGGTAAAGCAGGCCGAAGCGTCCGGGGTCGCTGTGCAGCACGACGCTTTCGGCCAGGGCCATGAACGTCGCCGGCGCGTTGACCGGAGGCGGCGCCGAGCCCTCCG
>JBBSBZ010000115.1:0-10310 GCA_038250795.1 Burkholderiales bacterium
CACGAACGCGGCCGAGGTGTCCATCTCTGCCAGGCGGCTGCCATCGATGACGAGCGATGCGCCGGGCGCGAGCGGGAGGCGGCCGACGTCGCTCGCGATCCGCTCGGCGTCGCCGACGCGCCAAGCGCCGCCGAGGAAGAGCACGGCCGCGCCGCCCTCGTCGACGAGCTCGAGGGTCGGCAAACCCGCCGGGCCGCCTTCGCTTCGGTCGCGAGCTCCCACGAGCGCGGCTCAGGCCGCGGGGCGCAAGGCCGCGAGGTCGGGTCGCGCGATCGGGCGCACGGTCTCGTAGGCCCGTGCGGCGCGCAGCACGAGGGCGTCACCGAACATCGGGCCGACGAACTGCAGGCCGATCGGGAGCCCCTCGGACGTGAGGCCGCACGGGATCGTGCACGCGGGTTGCTGCGTCAGGTTGAAGGGATAGCTGAACGGCGTCCAGCCAAGCATCGCCTGCGGGTCCATCGGGCTGTGGCCGGCGGGCCGCGCGACGAAGGCCGGCACCGACACCGACGGCGTGACGAGCAGGTCGAATCGCTGCATGAACTGGCGCATGTGCGAGCCGAGCGTGCCGCGACGCAGGTTGAGCTGCTGGATCTCGAGCGCGCTCAGCCGGGCGCCGAGCATCGCCTCGGCGCGAAAGTCGGGATCGACGACCTCCTGCTGCGCTGCCGTGAGCGAATTCCACACCGTCCACGCGCCGAGGAACCAGAGGCCGGTGGTGATGTCGAGCGGATCGTCGAATCCCGGATCGACCGCCTCGACATGCGCGCCGAGCGCCGCGAGCCGGGTGGCCGCTTCGGCGACCGCCGCGGCCACCTCGGAGTCGACGTGCGCGTAGCCGAGCGTCGGCGAGAAGGCGATGCGCAGGCCCGCGATGCCGTCGTCGAGACCCTTCGTGTAGTCGCCGTCGTCGGGTGGCAGGGACGTCCAGTCGCGCGCGTCGGGCCGCTTCATCACGTTCATCGCCAGCGCCGCGTCGGCGACGCTCATCGTGTGCGGGCCGAGGTGGGCGACGCTGCCGAAGGGAGAGAGCGGGTAGGCGGGCACGCGGCCGAAGCTCGGCTTCAGGCCGAAGTTCCCGCAGAACGCGCCCGGGATGCGGACGCTCCCGGCGCCATCGGTGCCGATCGCGATCGGACCCATGCCGCAGGCGACCGCCGCCGCCGTGCCGCCCGACGAGCCGCCCGCCGTGCGCTCCGGGTTCCAGGGATTGCGGGTGATGCCGGTGAGCGGCGAGTTGGTCTCGCCCTTGCAACCGAACTCGGGCGTCGTCGTCTTGCCGAGGATCACCGCGCCGGCCTCGCGCACGCGCGCCGAGACCGGCGCGTCGACGTCCCAGGGCTGGTCGGGATCGACCGTGCGCGAGCCGCGCAGCGTCGGCATGCCGGCGACGAGGATCAGGTCCTTGATGGCGATCGGCACACCGTCGAGCGCCCCGCACGGTGCGCCCCGCGCCCAGCGCGCTTCGCTCTGGCGCGCCGAGGCGAGCGCGCTGTCGGCTGCGACGCGGACGAAGGCGTTGACGACCGGGTCGAGGCGCTCTATCCGCGCCAGCACCGAGCGCGTCGCCTCGACCGGCGACGCCTCGCGTGCGCGATAGAGGCGCAGCAGCTCGGTGGCGCCGCAGTCGGCGAGATCCGTGGAGGGAGTCATCGAGTTCCTCGATCGGGCAGACAAATGCGTAGGATCGGCCGTTGCCCAGAACCGGAGACCCCGAGCCGTGACCCTGCATTCTGCGTTGCCTTCCCTGCGTCCGCGAGGGCTTTGCGCGGCGATCGCCGCGCTCGCCCTGGCGGCGTCGCTCATCGGCTGCGGCGGTGGCGGTGGCAGTTCCGGCACGAGTGCGGGGCCATCGCCCGCGCCGCCAGTGGACGGGCCGGCCTGGCGCGGCTTCGCGAGCAACCCGCAGCACACGGCGCTTGCCGCGATCGCGAGCCAGGACCTGAACCGCATCGCGTGGTCGACGCCGGTGGACCTCGCGCCGGCGTTCACCGCCAGCGGCGTGCTCCTTGCGCACTACGGCTCTCCCGTCGTCACCTCGCACAACACCGTCGTCGTGCCGGTGAAGACCGGCCGCGCCGGCGGCTTTCGCCTCGAGGCACGTTCGGGCACCAACGGCGGCCTGATCTGGTCGGCGAACAGCGACTACGTGCTGCCGCCGAGCAACTGGGTGCCGAGCTACAACGTCGCGCTCACGACGGGCAACCGCCTCTTCGCGCCGGCCGTCGGCGGCAAGCTGCTGGTCAAGGACGACGCCGACGCATCGGGCGGCACGCTGCGCACGCTGATCTTCTACGGCACGAACGCCTACAACGCGGCGCCCGCCACCTTCGACGCCACCGTCTTCGTCAACACGCCGATCACCGTCGACACGCAGGGCAACGCATTCTTCGGCTTCTATGTCGGCGGCGCGAATCCGCTCGGGCTGGTGAGCGGAATCGCGCGCATCGCGGTCGATGGCACGGGCCTGTGGCTCGGTGCGAGCGCCGCTGCCGCCGATCCGACCGTCGACAAGGTCGCGATGAACAGCGCGCCGGCGCTTTCGCTCGACGAGGCGACCCTCTACGTCGCCGTCAACGCGAAGGCGGTCGCGGGCTCGGTCCAGGGCGGCTACCTGCTCGCTCTCGACAGCCGCACCCTCGCGGTCGAGGCGCGTGCCCTGCTGCGCGACCCGTCGACCGGAACGCCGGCGCGAGTTTCCGACGACGGCACCGCGTCGCCCACGGTCGGGCCCGACGGCGACGTCTACTTCGGCGTCCTCGAGGCGAACTTCGGCAGCCACAACGGCCGCGGCTGGCTGCTCCACTTCAGCGCGGCGCTGGCGCCGGCCGCAGTGCCGGGCGGCTTCGGCTGGGACGACACCGCGTCGATCGTGCCGGCGGCCATCGTGCCCTCGTACACCGGCGGCTCGGGCTACCTGCTGATGATCAAGTACAACAACTACGACGGCATCGGCACGGGCGATGGTGCGAACCGGATCGCAATCGTCGATCCGCGTGCCTCGCAGGTCGACCCCATCTCGGGCCTGCCGATCATGAAGGAGGTGCTGACCATCCTCGGGCCGACGTTCGAGGCGGGCACCTCCGGCCCGGTGCGCGAATGGTGCGTCAACACGGCCGCGGTCGATCCGCTGACGCGCTCCGTGCTCGTCAACAACGAGGACGGCATGCTTTACCGCTGGGACCTGACGACCAACCGCCTGACGCAGAAGATCCGTCTCACCGCAGGCCTCGGCGAGGCCTACACGCCGACCGCGATCGGCGCCGACGGCGCCGTCTACGCGGTCAACGACTCGGTGCTGTTCTCGGTCGGCAGGTAGGTGCGCCGCGATCAGAAGCCGTAGACCTCGGCCGGGTCGTCGAGCGGGTAGCCGTCGTCGTAGAGGTGCATGTGGCAGTCGCAGGCGTTCGGCGAGAGTGCCGTCATCTCGTCCTCCTCGAATTGGGCGTGGCTTTCGTGCGCGCGCCGGCGAACGCAGGCCACTTGCGGATCCGCGTCGCGTGCTCTGCGTTGACGGCGCCGGTCGGCATCTCGCCGCGCAGCAGCGACGCGACCTGCGCGACCGTCTCCATCGACTGGTGCTCGATCGCCGGCAACGTGAGGCCGCCGATGTGCGGCGTCGCGATGACGCGCGGATGGCGCGCCAGCGCCGGGCTCGGCATCTGGTCGGGTGCGCGGCCGACGTCGAGCGCGGCGCCGGCGAGTCGGCCCGACGCGAGCGCGGCGAGGAGGGCGTCTTCATCGACCAGCTCGCCGCGCGACGCGTTGACGAAGAAGGCGCCCGGTGCCATGCGGGCGAACGCGGCGCCGTCCATGAGGTTCTTCGTCTTCTCGTTGGAGATCGCCAGGCAGACGACGAAGTGCGACTCCGCGAGCAGCTTGTCGAGCGCCACCTGATGCACGCCGTCGCGGGCGCCGATCTTCTCCGGCGCCGCGACCGCGACACGCATGCCGAATGCCGCGGCGAGCCGGCCCACCGACTGCGCGATCCGGCCGTAGCCGATGACGCCGATCGTCGAGCCGCAGAGCTCGCGCCCCATCACGGGCGCCGGCGTCGTGCCCTGGTGGTAGGCCTCGGCGCTTTCGACGATGCCGCGGCCGAGCGCGATCATCGACGCGATGACCCATTCCGCGACGGCAGCGACGAAGCCGGCACTGGCCTGAGTGACGAGGACGCCGTTCGCGCTGGCGGCAGCGACGTCGACGGTGCTGATGTCGACCGCGCAGCGCATGAAGGCAGCGAGCTCGGGCAGCTCGGCGAAGAGCCGGGCCGAGCCTCGCGTCTGGCGGTAGCCGATCATCAGCTCGCAACCGCGCGCGGCGGCGACGAGCTCGTCGATCGTCAGCTCGTGCGGCTCGGGATTGAAGCGGACCTCGGCAATCTCCTGCAGCGCGGCAATCGCGCGCGGACCATAGCTGCCGGCGAGCGGGGCCGGCGGATGGGTCAGGAAGACGGTGGTGATGGCGGGACCAGGAGGTCGGACCGATTCACTGTATCGAGCCCGCCGCGTTCGAGCGCAGCGGGTTTGCCCGGGTCGTCGGGCGTGAGACCGGTCCGCTCAGGCGGGCAGCCAGGCCTGCGCGGAGTGAGCGAGGACTGTCTCCAGGCCGCCGAACTTCTCGGCCAGCGCCTCGGTCTCGCGCATGTCGTAGCGCTCGAGGGCGAGGGCGATCGAGAGGTAGCGCTGCCACGGTCCGGTGCCCTGGCGCAGCGCCTCGACGGCTTCGGCAGGCAGGTTGAGCGACGAGGTCGCGTCGTCGATGCCGCATTGCAGGAGCGTCGGCAGCATCGAGGCGAGGCCGAGCACGTAGAGGCTGCCCGGGTTCGCCTCGCCGGTCTGGCGTGCGAGGCGCTCGAGCAGGCGGGCACGGGCGAGGGCGAGGGCGCGCAGCGCATCGGCCGCCGGCCGCGACGGCGAGAGTCGCACGAGCATCTGCGCGACCCAGCGGTAGAGCGTGTCGCGGCCGAGCACCATCACGGCCTGGTCGATCGAGCTCAGCTCGCGTCCCGGCGAAGCGCCGGCGCTGTTGAGGTACTGGAGCAGGCGCAGTGCCAGGGTCGGGTCGCTCTTGATGTCGGCGACCAGGAGCGCGTTGTCGTCGTCGCGCACGAGACGGCTCATCAACTGCAGCAGCCGCTGCGCCTGCGGCGGCAACGCCTGGGTCTGGGCGGGCACGAGGCTCTTGCTCATCGCGCAGGCGGCGAGGAAGACGGGTGGGTGGAGGAGCGACTCCATCAGCTCGACGCCTTCGATGTCGAGCAGGAGCAGCGCAGCCTTCGGATGGCGCGCGCGGGCCTCGTCGATGGCGTGCCGCCAGGACGCGGTGTCGGCGTCGGCGCAAAGACGCACGGGCACGAAGTCGGGCTCGCCCGGCGGCAGGGCGATCGGCGTCGCGGTCGGAGTGGCCCAGCCGACGCGGGCACCGGCCCGGCGCATGCGGGCGAACATCGCGGTGGTCGCAGCGGCGTCGGCGAACATCGGATCGGGTCCGACGACGATGTGCATGCCGGCGCAGAAGTCGCCGTCGCGCTGGAAGCGGACCAGGCCGTTCGCGGGCAGCTCCGCCAGCGCGACGAGCTTCTGGTCGATGCACAGGCGCATCGCGCCGAGGACGTTGGCCACACCGGCGTGGAGCGCGATGTCGCTGGCGCCGGCGCGGGCGCGCGCCAGCACCGCGGCGGTGGCGCCGAACTCGAAGCCGGCGAGCGCGCCGCTGGGCGCGACCAGCGGGCGGCGTGCTCCGAGGCCGATCGGTGCGTCGACGGCGACGCCGCTGGTGAGTGTCGTCGGCCCGGCCGCGGCGCTGGGTCGTGCAGCCGCCTGCGGCTTGATCGCAACGTCGGTCGAGCGGCGACCACCGGTGAGCTTGTTGAAGAAGGCACCGAACATGACCGGGAGGCTATGCCGCAGCGGTCCGGAGCCATCGTCCGAAATGCAGCCGCTTTTCGCGCCAGTTCGCAATCCGGGGAATGCCCGCGTCATGAAGCGGATCACGTCACGAAGGCGCTCGAAAATCGGCACCGACTCGGGTCACAATCGCGACAGGCGCAACTGCGGCCGATGAGCCGCTAGGAGGATGCATGACACGAGTCTCGAATCCCGGACGGCGGCGACTGGTCGCCGGAGGAGTCGGCGCAGCCGCCGCCAGCGTCATGCCGCTCGGCGGACTGGCATTCGCGCAAAGCGGCGCCGTGGAGCTGCCCTTCGCGAATGGCGCGCGCAAGCTCGTCGCGTTCCCGGAAAAGCGGCCGATGATCGTCCTCACGTCGCGGCCGCCGCAGCTCGAGACGCCGTTCTCGGTCTTCAACGAGAGCGTGATCACGCCCAACGACGCGTTCTTCGTGCGCTATCACAACGCCGGCATTCCGACGTCCATCGATGCCGCCACGCACGTCATCAAGATCGGCGGAAATGCGGCCGGCAAGCCGTTGTCGCTGACGCTGGCCGATCTGAAGTCGCAGTTCAAGCCGGTCGAGATCGTCGCGGTGAACCAGTGCTCCGGCAACAGCCGCGGCTTCTTCGATCCGCGCGTCACCGGCGGCCAGTCGGCCAACGGCGCGATGGGCAATGCGCGCTGGACCGGCGTGCGGTTGAAGGACATCCTGGCCCGCGCGGAGATCAAGAACTCGGCCAAGCAGGTCACCTTCGACGGCCTCGACACCGCGCTCTTCGGCGGCGGCGACTTCGTCAAGGCGCTCGACATGGCGCAGGCCATGGATCCCGATGTCCTGGTCGCCTGGCAGATGAACGGCGCCGACATCCCGATGCTCAACGGCTATCCGGTCAAGCTGGTCGTCCCTGGCTACTACGGCACCTACTGGGTCAAGCACCTGTCGCAGATCGACGTCATCGACAACGTCTACGACGGCTTCTGGATGAAGCCGGCCTACCGCGTTCCGGACAACGACTGCGTCTGCGTCGCGCCGGGCACCGCGCCCGCCGCCACCCGGCCGATCGGCCGCTTCACGGTGCGCTCGTTCGTCACGTCGCTCGCCGATGGGCAGCGAATCGCCAGGGGCGCGAACACGGTCGTGCGCGGCATCGCCTTCGACGGCGGCAGCGGCATCCGCGAAGTCGGGGTTTCGATCGACGGCGGCCAGAGCTGGCGTCAGGCGCAGCTCGGCGCCGATCTCGGCCGCTACTCGTTTCGCGAGTTCACGTTCGGCTTCGTCGCCGACAAGCCGGGCGTCGTCGACGTCCGCTCCTGCGCCTGGAGCAATTCGGGGGTGGGGCAGCCGACCACGGCGGTCTGGCAGCCGTCGGGCTACATGAGGAACGTGATCGAGTCCACCAAGGTGGTCGTGGCATGACAACGAGGAAGACATCCATGCACCCGTCCATCCGTCTCGTGGCGCTTGCCGCTTCCTTCGCGGCCCTCGCCCTCACCGCTTCGGCGGCGCAGAAGACCATGGTGCTGCCGCCCGACGGCGCGCAGCTGCGGCCGAGTCCGCTTCCGGGCTATGCCAAGGCGCAAGCCAACTGCGTCGTCTGCCACTCGGCCGAATACATGCTGACTCAGCCGCCGAACGCATCACGCGCCTACTGGGAAGCGATGACCAAGCGAATGAAGGCGGTCTTCAAGGCGCCGATCAACGACGCCGACATCCCCGACATCGTCGAGTACCTCGCCGCGACCTACGGCAACCACAAGCCCTGAGCGTCTGCGCCCGGGGCCGACGGCGCGCGGGCCTCGGCCCGCGCCGCCGCGACCCTAGTGCAGGGTCACCTTGGCGATGCTCTTCGCGGTCGGGTCGGTGACCCAGAGCGTGTCCAGTCCGCCGACCCGGGGGCCGGCGGCGATCGCATTCAGCTGCACGTTGGGCAGTACGCCGCCGAACATCGAGATCGTGCCGGCCGGCGTGATGCGGCCGATCAGCCCGTCTGAATAGTCCGTGAACCAGACGTTGCCGTCGCCCGCCGCGGCGATGCCGCCGAAGAGCGTGAAGGCACCGGTGAGGCCCGCGCTGAAGAGCGTGACGTTGCCGGTGGCGGGATCGATGCGACCGATCGCCGGGCCGCCGAAGCCGTTCTTCGCGAACCAGACGTGGCCGTCGGCGCCGGCGGTCATCGCGACGATCGTGCCGTCGACGAGCCTGGTCGTGAACTCGGTGATCTGGCCGGTCGGCGTGACGCGGCCGATCAGGCTCGTCGACGCGTAGGGGCTGCTCTCGGCGAACCAGACGTTGCCGTCGGGGCCGGCAGTGATCGAGGTCGCGGGCGCCTGCAGCGGGCCGAACTCGGTCGCCATCTGCGCGCCGACGTCGAAGCGGCCGATGCGCGGACCGTTGTACTCGGTGAACCAGAGGTTGCCGTCGGGGCCGGTCGCCGACACGTAGGCCTGTGAGCCGGGCGTGATGCCCGTGCAGACGATGCGCACGAAGCTGTTGGCCGCGTCCGGCGGCGTGTTGCTGCAGCTGTCGACGCTGATGGGCCCGGTCGCTGCAGTGCTGCACGTCGTCGACGTGAAGGCATTGCCCGCGCCGGCCGGCGTGTCGGTGCAGGCCGCGACCAGCGTCGGTCCGGTCGTCGCCGTGCTGCACGTCGTCGACGTGAAGGCGTTGCCGGCACTCGCCGGCGCGTCGGTGCAGGCCGCGACCAGCGTCGGCCCGGTCGGAACCGTGCTGCAGGTCGTCGTCGTGAAGCTGTTGCCGGCGTTTGACGAGGACGGCGTGCAGGCCGCCGTCGGCGTCGGCCCCGTCGGCACCGTGCGGCAGGTGAGGACGCCGGGCTGCGCCACGCAGCTGCCGGTCGCAACAGGCGTGCACACAGAGGTGGCCGTGACGCACGACTGGTCCTGCGAGGTGATGGCCGTGGTCTGCGACGTGCGCCGGCTGATCTGCGCCGTGCTGGCGCTGATCTGGAACGTGCTTTTCATGAGCGGCGTCGCGAACTCGCTCGCCACCTGCGTCGTGATGTCGATCTTGCCGATCGTGCCGGCGACGGCGATGCCGGCGAGCGGATCGGCGAACCAGATGTGGCCGTCGGGCCCGCGGGTGAGCGGGCCGGGATTGAAGGTCGCGATCACTGCCGGGCCGGTGACCGGGTAGCTGACGACGCCCGCGGCCGTCATGCGGCCGATCTGGTTGGGTGCGAAGCCGGCGCTGAACCACATCGTGCCGTCGCTGGCCTGGGCGATGCTGCCGCCGGCCAGCGCCGGCGTCACCGTCCCGGCGGTGGCCGGCAACTCGACGACGGTCGGGTCACCCGGGGCCGACGGCGCCGGAGCGGGGGCGGGTGCGGGGGCGGGTGCCGGCGCTGGGGCCGGCGCGGGCTGCGGAGTGGACGCGTCCACGACCCGGTTGCCGGAGAGATTCGACGTCCCGGTTCCGCCTCCGCAGGCGGCCAGGCTCGCTGCCAGTGCAGCCACGAGAGTTCGCCGCATTGCCTTGTCCATCATCCGGATGCCTCCTGTAGCACCCTTCGTGGCCGCAGCTTTCATGCCATGGACAAAGCGCCGCTCGTCGCGTGAAAACTGTCGCCCTGGGTCGATGCGCAGGCCAAGAGACGAGGCGCCGACCGTTCGTCAGCGACGAATTGCCAGACTTGAAAGCGATTGCATGAATCGCAACCGGGCGAACCGCCGACCGGCGACGTCGCAGCGGGCCTGCCTGCCCCTAGCGGGGCGCCGTTCGCAGCAGCCCGCGCTCCTCGATGAACGACACGACCTCGGCGAGCCCGTCGCGGGTCTTCAGGTTGGTCATCACGAACGGCTTGGCGCCGCGCATGCGCAGGGTGTCGCTGCGCATGACGCCGAGGTCGGCGCCGACGTAGGGCGCGAGGTCGGTTTTGTTGATGACGAAGAGATCGCTTTTCGTGATCCCCGGGCCGCCCTTCCTCGGGATCTTCTCGCCGGCGGCGACGTCGATGACGTAGATCGTGAGGTCGGAGAGCTCGGGGCTGAAGGTCGCGGCCAGGTTGTCGCCGCCGCTCTCGATGAAGACGATGTCGGCGTCGGGGTACTTGCCGAGCATCCGGTCGATCGCCTCGAGGTTGATCGACGCATCCTCGCGGATCGCGGTGTGCGGGCAGCCGCCGGTCTCGACGCCCATGATGCGGTCGGCCTCGAGGGCGCCGGCGACGGTGAGCAGGCGCTGGTCTTCCTTCGTGTAGATGTCGTTGGTGACCACGACCAGGTCCCAGGTGTCGCGCATCGCCTTGCACAGCATTTCGACCAGCGTCGTCTTGCCCGAGCCGACCGGGCCGCCGACGCCGACGCGCAGCGGCGGCAGGGGTCGGGTGCGGCGCGGAATGTCGTGCAAGGGGCTCATGGTCGGGCTCGGTCAGGATCGGAAGAGTCGCGAATACTGG
>JBBSBZ010000116.1:0-10044 GCA_038250795.1 Burkholderiales bacterium
CTCTTCCTCGGCGGCGCTTGGCGCGTCGGCGACGCCGAGCGGATCGCGAGCGACGTCGGCCGCCTCCCGCTCGCGCCCGGCGCATCGCTCGTCATCGATGGCAGCCGCCTGGCAGAGATGGACACCTCGGCCGCGTTCGTGCTGCTGAGCAGGCTGCCGCCCGCGGCCGACTTCCGGGTGCGCGCGATGGGTGCCGACGAAGAGCGGCTGATCGGCCTCGTGCAACGCAGCATGCACGCCGCGCCGGTGCGCGCGAAGCTGCAGCGGCGCGGCCTCGTGCAGAAGGTCGGCGCGACGCTGTTCGAGGTCGTCGACAGTCTCGCGCAGCACACCGCGTTCGTCGGCGAGGTCGCCGTCCAGGTCCTCGCGATCGCGCGTCGGCCATCGCTCTTTCGCTTCAGGGAGACGGTGGCCCAGTTCCAGTCGGTGACGGTCGAGGCGATCCCGATCGTCATCCTCGTCACCTTCCTGATCGGCGTCGTCTTCGCGTACCTGCTCGGCGTCCAGGCGCAGCGCTACGGCGCGACGATCTTCGTCGTCGACGGCGTCGGCCTGGCGATCTGCCGCGAGCTCTCGCCGATCCTGGTCGCGGTGATCGTCGCCGGGCGATCGGGGGCGGCCTTCACGGCGCAGATCGGCGCCATGAAGGTGCAGGAGGAGACCGACGCGATCCGCACGCTCGGCCTGTCGCCGATCCAGGTGCTCGTGATCCCGCGCCTGGTCGCGATCGTCGTCGGCCTGCCGTTGCTGGTCTTCGTCGGCGACCTCGCCGGCATCGGCGGCGGCGTCCTGATCGGCACGCTCCAGCTCGGCATCTCGCCGCCCTCGTTCATCTCGCGCCTGCACGCGGTGCTGCCGCTCAGCGCGCTCGTGATCGGCATCGCCAAGGCGCCGGCCTTCGCCGCCTTCATCGCCATGATCGCCTGCCGGATGGGCATGACGGTCGAGCGCGACGCCAGGAGCGTGGGCGAGCACACGACCTCGACCGTGGTCCAGAGCATCGTATGGGTGATCGTGCTCGACGCGATCTTCGCCGTCACCCTGCAGAAGCTGGACCTCTAGATGGATGCGATCCTCGAGGTCGACGGCATCGTCACCCGGTTCGGCACCGACACGGTCCACGACGGCGTCTCCTTCGCCGTTCCGCGCGGCGAGGTCGTCGCCCTGATCGGCGGCAGCGGCACCGGCAAGTCGGTCCTGCTCAAGGAAATGATCGGCCTGATGCGGCCAACCGCCGGCCGCGTGCGCCTGCTCGGCACCGACGTGCAGGCTGCAGGCGAGGAGGAGATGAACGCACTGCGCAAACGCTTCGGCATGCTGTTCCAGGACGGCGCCCTCTTCTCGTCGCTGAGCGTCGCCGACAACATCGCCGTGCCGTTGCGCGAGCACACCGCGCTGCCCGAATCGCTGATCGCGCCGCTCGTCGGCTTCAAGCTCTCGCTCGTCGGCCTCGCACCCGACGTCGGCAAGAAGGCGCCGTCGCAGCTCTCGGGCGGCATGAGGAAGCGCGTCGCGCTCGCCCGCGCGCTCGCGCTCGAGCCCGAGATCCTGTTCCTCGACGAGCCGACCTCGGGGCTCGACCCGATCGGCGCGCGCGCCTTCGACACCCTGGTGCGCACGCTGTCCGACAGCCTCGGCCTGACCGTTTTCATGGTCACCCACGACCTCGACACGATCCTGTCCATCATCGACCGCGTGATCGCGCTCTCGGCCGGCAAGGTCGTCGCCGACGGCCCGGTCGCCGCCGTGCGCAGCACCGACGATCCGTGGATCCAGGAATACTTCTCGGCACGCGCCGCACTCTCCGGAGAGAACCGCTGATGGAACCCGAAGCCAAGTACACGCTCGTCGGCGCTGCTGCGCTCGTCCTCGTCGGACTGCTTGCGGCGGCCATCGTCTGGCTGCTCGCGAGCGGGCAGCGACAGGAGGTGCAGCCCTACACGATCTACTTCGCCAAGCAGTCGCTGGAAGGGCTCGAGGTACGCAGCGACGTGCGCATGAAGGGCATCCGCGTCGGCGCGGTCACCGGCTTCGCGTTCTCGACGAAGCGTCCGGGCACGGTCGAGGTGTCGATCGGTGTCTCGCCGACGACGCCGGTGCGCACGAGCACGCGGGCGGTCGTCGACCGCAACCTCGTCACCAGCCTGGCGAGCATCCGCCTCGTCAACGACGACCCGACCAGCCCGCTGGTCGAACGAACCGAGAGCGGCGAGCCGAACCCGGTGATCGCCGAGGGCTCGTCGCAGCTGCAGCAGTTCTCCGACACCGCGAACGAGCTGGCGGCGCGCGCCGACGAGACGATGCGGCGCATCTCCGCGCTGCTGTCGCCCGAGAACACGGCGACGATCGGCGCGACCCTGGTCAACCTGCAGGACCTGACGAAGCACGCGGGCGCGACGGTCGACCACCTCGAGCGCGCCGTCGACTCCGTCGCGCGGACGTCGGACCAGGCGCGCATCTCGCTCCAGCAGCTCGGCGGCGACGCCCACCGCGTCGCGCTCACCGTCGACGGGCTCGGCAGCGAGGTGCGGACCAGCCTGCGGGAGATCACCGGCTCGGCAACGCGCGTCACGAGCGACCTCTCGCACATCGCCGACGCGTCCGAGACGCTTCTCGGCAACAGCGACCTCGAGTTGCGCGCGACCAGCCAGCAGCTGCGCGCGACCGCGGCCGCGCTGGGCACGACGGCGCGCAAGCTCGGCGACCCGCGCGCCGCCGTCTTCGGCCCGGCGCCCGAGAACATGGGTCCCGGCGAGGCCTCGCGGTGAAGGCCCTCGCGCTCGCCGCCTCGCTGCTGCTCGCCGGCTGCGCCGGCTCCGGTCCGCACGAGCCTTTTCGCTACTTCGTGCTCGACGCGCCGGCCGCACCGGCGCCCGCCGCGCCGGCGTCGGCGCCCGCCCGCATCGACGCCACCCTGCTCGTGCTGCCCACCGTCGCCGCGCCGTTCTACGCGACCCAGGAGATGGCCTACAGCAAGGCCGAAGGCGTGCGCGCGTACTACCAGTTCAGCAGCTGGACCGAGCCGCCGGACGGCGCTGTGACACGCGCCTTGATCGAGCGCATCGACAAGGCACGTGTCTTTCGCACCGTCGCCATCGCCGGCGCCGGCGTGCGCGGCAACTTCGTCCTCGCGACGCAGCTGCTCGAGATCTACCACGACGCGTCGTCGAGCCCCGGCACGGCGAAGATCGTCGTCGCCGCCGAGCTTCGCGAGCCGGCGAAGCACTCGCTTCTCGCGCGTCGCACCTTCACCCTCGCCGTGCCTGCGGCATCGTTCGATGCCGCCGGCGCCGTGCAGGGCTTTCGCATCGGCCTGGGCCGGATCGCCGACGAGACCACGGCCTGGCTCGCGAGCGTCGCGCCCGCGAGGTAGGCGCGGGCGAGCGCGCCGCCGATCGGCGGCGCGGCAGCAGCGAAAATCGGCCGATGTTCAGCTACTTCGAGCGTCGCATCCGGCCGACGCGCATTCCCACGTCGCCGCCGCCGCCGGGCCTGATCGCCTTCTACTGGCACTTCGTGCGCCAGACGCGCGGCCTCTACGCCGCGATGTTCGTCACCGGCCTGGCGGTCGCGCTGATCGACACCACGATCCCGGTCTTCATCGGCCAGCTCGTCGGGCTGATGCAGGCGAGCGACCGGGTCGCCGCGGTCGACGGCGCGAAGGTGGGCCTGATCGGCATGGCGCTGCTCGTGCTCGTCGGCCGGCCGATCGCGATCCTCGCCGACAGCCTCGTGCGCAACAGCGCCGTCGTGCCGGGCGTGACCAGCCTGATCCGCTGGCAGAGCCACTGGCACGTGGTGCGCCAGAGCTGGCCGTTCTTCCAGAACGATTTCGCCGGGCGCATCGCCAACCGGGTGATGCAGACCGGCAACGCCGTGCGCGAGTGCGTGGTCTCGAGCATCCGCGCGATCTGGTACATCGCGATCTACGGCATCAGCACGCTCGTCCTGATGGCCTTCGCCGACTGGCGCCTGGCGGTGCCGACCGCCTGCTGGGCCGCCGGCTACGTCTTCTTCTTGGCCTACTTCGTGCCGCGCATGCGCGACCTCGCCAAGGCCTCCTCGCAAGTGCGCTCGCACGTGATGGGCCGGGTGGTCGACAGCTACACCAACATCCTCACCGTGAAGCTCTTCGCGCGCGCCCGCGACGAGGACGCCTACGTGCGCGACGTGATCGACCAGCACACCGCCGCGATCGCCGCGCACATGCGGGTCATCACGCGCTTCATGGCCACGCTCGCCGTCATGAACGCCATGCTCCTCGTGTCGACGGCGGCGATCGGCATCGTCCTCTGGTCTCAGGGTGCGATCGGCGCGGCGATCGTCGCGACCGCGCTGCCGCTCGCCTGGCAGATCGCCAACGTCTCGGGCTGGGTGAGCTGGGAGGTCACCGGGATCTTCGAGAACATCGGCATCGTCCAGGAGGGGATGGAGACGATCGCCGTGCCGCACACCCTCGTCGACCGGCCCGGCGCGGGCGAGCTCGTCGTGCCGCGCGGCGAGATCCGGATCGAGCATCTCACGTTCACCTACGGTCGCGCCGATGGCCGGCGCGTCCTCGACGACCTGAACCTCACCATCGCGCCGGGCGAGCGCGTCGGCCTGGTCGGCCGGTCCGGCGCCGGCAAGTCGACACTCGTCAACCTCCTGCTGCGCTTCCACGAGGTCGAGCAGGGCTCGATCCGGATCGACGGCCAGGACATCGGCCACGCCACCCAGGAGAGCCTGCGCGCAGCGATCGGCATGGTGACGCAGGACACCTCGCTCCTGCATCGCTCGATCGCCGCCAACATCGCCTACGGTCGGCCGGAGGCGACACCCGAGGAAATCGAGGCCGCCGCGCGTCAGGCGCAGGCGCACGACTTCATCCTCGAGCTCGCCGACTGGAAGCAGCGCACCGGCTACGAGGCGCACGTCGGCGAGCGCGGCGTGAAGCTCTCGGGCGGCCAGCGCCAGCGCGTCGCCCTCGCCCGCGTGATCCTGAAGGACGCGCCGATCCTGATCCTCGACGAGGCCACCTCGGCGCTCGACAGCGAGGTCGAGCTGGCGATCCAGGAGCAGCTCGCCAGCCTGATGCGCGGCAAGACGGTGATCGCCATCGCCCACCGCCTGTCGACGATCGCGCGCATGGACCGGCTGGTCGTGCTCGACCAGGGCCGGATCGTCGAGCAGGGCACGCACGACGAGCTGCTCCGGCTCGGCGGGCACTACGCGATGCTGTGGAAGCACCAGTCCGGCGGATTCCTGCCCGACCAGGGGACGGGCGAGGGGCTGCCCGGGCACGTGAGCGTCGACGTCGAAGCCGTCGCCGATGCGTCGGCGCGCCGCGGGTCGTCGGCCGAGGCGCGACCGGCATCGACACCGGTGGTCGATCCGGCACCGGCAATGCGCTGACGGGCGATGGACGGGCGGCCGCGCGAACAATTCCCGACGCGACTAATATCGAGCCCGGATCGCCGGCACGGCGCCGGCTCTCTTTGCCACGCCGCACCAGTTCTCGATCCTGGCGGCCCGGGCGATTTGCCCCCGACTCGAAAACCCAATCCGGGTGCTCCACAATCCTGCACATGCCCAACATCGCATCCATCCTCAAGAGCGAGATTTCTCGCGTCGCCCGCAAGGAAATCCGCGCCGAAGTGCTGACGACGAAGAAGTCCGTCACCGCACATCGCAAGGAGATCGCCGCACTGAAGCAGCGTGTGCTGGCCCTCGAGCAGGCCGTACGCCGCCTCGGTCGCGGCCAGCGCGCCGCTCCCGAGGCTGCATCGACGGAAGAAGCCGGGGCCGGCCTGCGTCGCTTCAGCGCCAAGGGCCTGCTCTCGCTGCGCAACCGCCTCGGCCTCTCGGCCGCCGAGTGCGGCGCGCTCGTCGGTGCGTCCTCGCAATCGATCTACAACTGGGAACAGGGCAAGGCCCGCCCATCGGCGCGTCACCTGCCGGCGATCTCGGCGCTGCGCGGCATGGGCAAGCGCGACGCGACCGCCAGGCTCGCCGCGATGGCCGAAGCGGCCTAGGGCCCGTCGCCCTTCGACGCCGCCCGCTATCGCGGCTGCGGCGTCCTGCCGGTCATCCGCGGCGCCTGCAGGAAGTCGAAGTCGACGCCGCGATCGGCCTGCAGCACGCTTTGCAGGAAGAGCCTTCGATAGCCACGCTCGGCCGACGGCTCGACCACCGGGCTCTCCCTCGACCGCCGCGCGAGCTCCGGGTCGGACACGAGCAGCACGATCTCGCGCCGCTGCACGCTGAGCCGGATGCGGTCACCGTTGCGCACGTGCGCGAGCGGGCCGCCGATCGCCGATTCGGGCGTCACGTGCAGCACGATGGTGCCGAACGCGGTGCCGCTCATGCGCCCGTCGGAGATGCGCACGATGTCCTTCACGCCGGCGCGCGCGAGCTTCATCGGGATCGGGATGTAACCCGCCTCGGGCATGCCCGGTGCGCCCTTCGGGCCGATGTTCTTGAGGACGAGGACGTCGTCCGCGGTCACGTCGAGGGCATCGCTGTCGATTCGCTCGGCCATGTCCTGCAGGTTCTCGAAGACGACCGCGCGCCCTTCGTGCTCCATCAGCCGCGCATCGGCGGCCGACTGCTTGATGATCGCCCCGCCGGGCGCGAGATTGCCCTTCAACACGGCGATCCCGCCCTGCGGGTAGATCGGATTCGCGGCGCTGCGCACGACGTCCTGCGTGAAGCCGGGGCCGGCGCGCTCGATCGCCTCGCCGAGCGTGCGGCCGGTGACGGTGAGCGCATCGAGACGCAGCAGGGGCTTCAGCTCGCGCAGCAGCGTCGCCATGCCGCCGGCGGCGTGGAAGTCCTCCATGTAGTGCTGCCCCGACGGCTTCAGGTCGAGCAGCACCGGTGTCTCGCGGCCCATGCGGTCGAGCGCCTCCATGTCGATCTCGAGGCCCATGCGACCGGCGATCGCGGCGAGGTGGACGATGCCGTTGGTCGACCCGCCGATCGCGAGAAGCACGCGCATCGCGTTCTCGAACGCGGCCGGCGTGAGGATCCTGTCGATCGTGAGGCGATCTTTCGCCATCTGCACGGCCCGCGCGCCCGTCTCCTCGGCGATGCGGATGCGGTCGGCCGTGACCGCCGGCGGGGACGCGCCGCCCGGCACCGTCATGCCGAGCGCCTCGACGATGCAGGCCATCGTGCTCGCCGTGCCCATCACCGAGCAGGTCCCGACGCTGGCGACGAGCTGGTCGTTGACCTCGTCGGTTTCCTCGGCGTCGATTTCGCCGGCGCGGAACTTTCCCCAGTAGCGGCGGCAGTCGGTGCAGGCGCCGACGCGCTCGCCGCGATGCGAGCCGGTGAGCATCGCGCCGGTGACGAGCTGGATCGCCGGGATGTTCGCCGAGGCCGCGCCCATCAGCTGAGCCGGCACGGTCTTGTCGCAGCCGCCGATCAGCACGACCGCGTCCATCGGCTGGGCGCGGATCATCTCCTCGGTGTCCATCGACATGAGGTTTCTCAGGAACATGCTGGTCGGCGCGGCGAAGCTCTCGTGGATCGAGATCGTCGGGAAGCGCATCGGCAGACCGCCGGCGAGCATGACGCCGCGCCTGACGGCCTCGACCAGCTGCGCCGCGTTGCCGTGGCAGGGGTTGTAGTCGCTGCCGGTGTCGGCGATCCCGATCACCGGCCGGTCGAGCGCCGTGTCGGTGTAGCCGGCGCCCTTGATGAAGGCCTTCCTCAGGAAAAGCGAGAAGCCGGTGTCGCCGTAGCTCGTGAGGCCCTTCCTCATGCCGGTCGCCTCGGCGCCTTCGCCGGCAGGAACGGGATCTTCGGGGAGGTTCGACACGATGCGCTGCGCGGAGGGGGAAATCGGTGCGAGTGTGTCAGATCGAGATCGCCCGGCGGCTTGCAGTGGACGCGGCATCCACGCAGGCGATTCGACTACGCTCGCGCCATGGCCACATCGCAGATCCGCTTCGACGACGGCGCCGCCTACGAAGGCTTCATGGGCAGGTGGAGCCAGCTCGTCGGCGATGTCTTCCTGCAGTGGCTGGCGTCCGGGTCGGGGCAGCGCTGGATCGACGTCGGCTGCGGCAACGGCGTGTTCACCGAGATGCTGGTCGAGCGCTGCGCTCCGGCCGAGGTGCAGGGCATCGATCCTTCGCCGGAGCAGATCGCCTTCGCACGCCAGCGCCTCGCCGGCCGCGTCGCGGCCTGCCAGGTCGGCGACGCGATGGCCCTGCCCTTCGCCGACGACGCCTTCGACGCGGCCGTGATGGCGCTCGTCATCTTCTTCGTGCCGGAGCCGGCGAAGGGCGTCGCGAGATGGTCCGCGTCGTCCGGCCCGGCGGCAGTGTCTCGGCCTACGCGTGGGACATGCTCGGCGGCGGCTTCCCCTACGCCGCGGTGTCGCAGGAGCTGGTCGCGCTCGGCTCGCCCGCCCTCCTGCCGCCGAGCGTCGACGCCTCGCGCATCGAGGCGATGAGTGCCTTGTGGCAGGACGCCGGGCTGGTCGACGTCGAGACGCGAACCATCTCCGTGTCCCTGACCTATGCGAGCTTCGACGAGTTCTGGCGCATCGCGCAGACCGGCCCGCGCGTCGCGCCGCGCGTCGCCGCGCTCACACCGGCCGACGTAGCGCTGCTGCAGGATCGGCTGCGCGCCCGCTGGCCCGCCGACGACAGCGGCCGCATCGGCTGCAGCGCACTCGCCAACGCGGTCAAGGGACGCGTCGCCGGACGGTCGCGGCGATCGCCGCCGGGCACGCCGTGAAGCAGGCCCCGTCCTCCCCGCCGAAGCCTCGCCGGAGCGCCCCGGTCGCGCGCTTCCGGATGCGGGTGATGTCGGGCGAGTCGATCGCCATCGGCCCCGGCAAGATCGAGGTGCTGGAGGCCATCCGCGACACGCGCTCGATCACCGCGGCGGCCAAGGCGATGGGGATGTCGTACCGGCGCGCCTGGATGCTCGTCGACGAGGTCAACCGTTCGCTGAAGGAGCCCGCCGTCGCATCGGCGATCGGCGGCGACCGCGGCGGCGGCAGCGAGCTCACCGCGGTCGGCGAGTTGCTGGTGCGGACCTACCGGAAGATCGAGGCCGATGCGACAGCGGCGTGCGCGAAGGAGATCGCGACCCTGACGAGCCTCATCGAATCGACCAGCCGGTCGAGCACCGCGCCGGCGGCCGTCAGCGGTCGACGCCGACGATCACGCCCGACGCCTTGAAAATCTCCGTCGCCGGCGACCCGGTCGCCCGGCCAACCGGTGACATGAAGGCTCCTCAGGCGACTGCGAGAGCCGACGGGATGCGGCCGGCTTCGATGTGCACGACCTCGTCGGCGAAGGCCTCGACGTCGGCAACGTCGTGGGTGATGAGCAGGATGGGGATCGCGAGACGCTGCTGCAGGTCGACGAGCTCGGCGCGCAGGCGACTGCGCAGCGACTGGTCGAGGGCGGCAAAGGGTTCGTCGAGGAGCAGGGCGCGCGCCCCGGCCGCGAGCGCCCGCGCGACCGCCGTGCGCTGGCGCTGGCCGCCCGAGAGCTGGTCGGGGAAGCGGTGGCCGAGCGCCTGCAGCTCGAGCGCTTCCAGCCAGTGATCGGCGACCTCGCTGACGACCTTTCGGCCGGGATTGCGCAGCCCGGTGTCGAGGCCGAAGGCGACGTTCTGCCGCACGGTGAGGTGCGGGAAGAGCGCGTACTCCTGGAACAGGTAGGCCAGGCCGCGCCGGCGCGCGGGGACGTCGACCCGGGCCTCGGAGTCGAAGAGCGTCCGGCCATCGAAGACGATCCGGCCCTGGTCGGGCGGGAGCAGCCCGGCGATCGCCTTCAGCGTCAGCGTCTTGCCGGCGCCCGAGGGGCCGAACAGCACGAGCCGCATCCGGTCGCTCGTGAACGCCAGGTCGAGCGCAAACGGATTGGCGCCGGAACCCATCGACTTGCGGATGGCGATGTCCCACTTCATCGCGTCGACTTCACGAGCGGCCCGGGATGCGCGCTGGCGCGATGCGCCCCGCGATCAGCAGGACGACGACGCAGGTCACCGAGGTGAGGAGCACCAGCCCGTTCGCGAGATCGTCCTGACCCGCCTGGA
>JBBSBZ010000117.1:0-10003 GCA_038250795.1 Burkholderiales bacterium
CGCGCCCTGCTGCCGGCAGCGCGGCGGATCGCCTTCGGCTTCGACGGCGACTCGGCTCGCCAGACGGGCGCGAAGGCGGTCGTCACCGGCAACCCGGTGCGCGCCGCCATCGAGGCGATCGCCGAGCCGGCCGCGCGCTTCGTTGGGCGCGACGGCGCGCTGCGTCTGCTCGTCGTCGGCGGCAGCCTCGGCGCGCGCGTCCTCAACGAGTGCGTGCCACAGGCGATCGCGCTGCTGCCCGCCGCACGGCGCCCGAAGGTCGCGCACCAGACCGGCGAGGCGGGGCGCGACAGCGTGCAACGCGCCTACGACGCGGTCGGCGCCGAGGTCGAGGTGCTGCCCTTCATCGACGACATGGAGCGTCGCCTCGGCGAGTGCGACGTGATCGTCTGCCGCGCCGGCGCGATCACGGTGAGCGAGCTCTGCGCGGCCGGCGTCGCCGCCGTGCTCGTGCCCTTCGTCGCGAGCACGACCTCGCACCAGCGCGACAACGCCGACTGGATGGCATCGCGCGGCGCGGCGATCCACCTGCCGCAGGGCGAGCTCTCGCCGCGTCGCCTGGCCGACCTGCTCGGCGGGCTGACGCGCGAAGCGCTGCTGGCGATGGCGGTGAAGGCACGATCGCTGGCGCGACCGCACGCTGCGGCACGTGTCGCCGACGAGATCGAGAGCATGGTGGCCGCATGACCGGCGCCGGGCCGTTCCCAAGCCGGTCCCGCCCCCTCGGGGGGCAGGCGCGCAGCGTCGTGGGGGCACCATGAAGCACGCCGTCAAGCAGATCCACTTCGTCGGCATCGGCGGCGCTGGCATGAGCGGCATCGCCGAGATCCTGCACAACCTCGGCTACCGCATCTCGGGCTCCGACCAGCTGGCGAGCGCGACGACGAAGGCGCTCGCCAGGCTCGGCATCAAGGTCTCGATCGGCCACGACGCCGCGAACATCGCCGGTGCCGAAGCCGTCGTGACGTCGAGCGCGGTGCGCGCCGACAACCCGGAAGTGACGGCCGCGCGCGCCCGGCGGATCCCGGTCGTGCCGCGCGCGGTGATGCTGGCCGAGCTGATGCGCCTGAAGCAGGGCATCGCCATCGCCGGCACGCACGGCAAGACGACGACGACCTCGCTCGTCACCAGCGTGCTTGCCGAGGCCGGCGTCGATCCGACCTTCGTCATCGGCGGGCGGCTGAACGCCGCGGGCGCGAACTCGCGCCTGGGCGCCGGCGACTACATCGTCGTCGAGGCCGACGAATCGGACGCCTCGTTCCTGAACCTGCTGCCCGTGATGGCGGTCGTCACCAATATCGACGCCGACCACATGGACACCTACGGACATGACGTCTCGAAGCTGCGCCAGGCGTTCGTCGAGTTCATCCACAAGATGCCGTTCTACGGCGCCGCGGTGCTGTGCTCCGACGACGCCGGCGTGCGCTCGATCATGCCGATGATCTCGCGGCCGATCGTGAGCTACGGCTTCGGCGCCGATGCGATGGTGCGCGCCGTCGACGTCGAGCCTCACGCCGGCACGATGCGCTTCACGGTGCAGCGCCGCAACGGCGTGCGCATGCCCGACCTGAAGGTCACGCTCAACCTGCCGGGCGACCACAACGTCCTCAACGCGCTGGCCGCGATCGCCGTCGCCGCCGAGCTGGAGCTCGACGACGCGGCCGTCGTCAAGGGCCTCGCGGAATTCAACGGCGTCGGCCGGCGCTTCCAGCTCTGCGGCGAGCAGCCGGTCGCCGGCGGCGGCAGCTTCACGCTCATCGACGACTACGGCCACCATCCGGTCGAGATGGCGGCGACGCTGGCGGCGGCGCGCGGCGCCTTTCCCGGCCGCCGCCTCGTGCTCGCGTTCCAGCCGCACCGCTTCACGCGCACGCGCGACTGCTTCGAGGACTTCGTCAAGGTGATCGGCAACGCCGACCTCGTCCTGCTCGCCGAGGTCTACGCGGCCGGCGAGGCGCCGATCGTCGCCGCCGACGGGCGCTCCCTGGCGCGCGCGCTGCGCGTCGCCGGCAAGGTCGACCCGGTGTTCGTCGACGAGATAGGCGACATGGCGAAGACCATCGTCGCGCAGGCGCAAGCGGGCGACGTCGTCATCACGATGGGCGCGGGCTCGATCGGCACCGTGCCGACGCAGCTCGTCGAGCTGCTCGCAGGAGTCGCGCCATGAGCACGATCGACGTCAAGGCGCTGGGCAAGGTGGCGGTGCTGCTCGGCGGCACGTCGGCCGAGCGCGAGATCTCGCTCCTCTCGGGCCACGGCGTCCTCGCGGCGCTGCGCTCGCAGGGTGTCGACGCGCACGCCTTCGATCCCGCCGAGCGCGAGCTCGGCGAGCTGAGGCGCGAGGGCTTCGTGCGCTGCTTCGTTGCGCTGCACGGCCGCCACGGCGAGGACGGCACGGTGCAGGGCGCGCTCGAGCTGCTCGGCGTGCCCTATACCGGCTCGGGCGTGATGGCCTCGGCGATCGCGATCGACAAGGTGATGACCAAGCGGGTCTGGATCGCCGAAGGCCTGCCGACGCCGAAGTTCGTGCGGCTCTCGGCCGCCGAGCAGGGGCGCGAGCAGCTGCGCGCCGTGCCCGACGTGCTCGGCCTGCCGCTCGTCGTCAAGCCGCCGCGCGAGGGCTCGTCGATCGGCATCACGAAGGTGATGGGCTACTCGCAGATGCAGGGCGCGGTCGAGCTCGCACGCGGCTTCGACGCCGACGTGCTGTGCGAGGAATTCATCGAGGGCGACGAGCTCACCTGCCCGGTGCTCGGCGAAGGCGCCGACGCGCGCGCGCTGCCGGTGGTGCGCATCGTCGCGCCCGACGGCGCCTACGACTACCAGAACAAGTACTTCACCGACGTCGTCCGCTACGAGTGCCCGTGCGGCCTGCCGCCGGGGGAGGAAGAGGAGATCCAGCGCATCGTGCTCGCCGCCTACCGCGTCCTCGGCTGCCGCGGCTGGGGCCGCGCCGACCTGATGCTGCGAAAGAGCGACCGCAAGCCGTTTCTCCTCGAGATGAACACCTCGCCGGGCATGACCTCGCACTCGCTCGTGCCGATCTCGGCGCGAGCGGCCGGCGTCAGCTACGAGGCACTCTGCCTGCAACTGATCGCGAGCGCGGCGCTCGACGGCGGTGCGGCCGCGCCGCAGAAGGCCGGAGGCTGACCGATGGCCACGACGACGCTGCCCCGCTCGTCCGCCCCGGCGCTGCCGAACGACGTGCGCCTGATGAACGCCACCGCGGCCGGCTTCGCCGTGCTCGCGACCCTGCTGCTCGCGGCGGCCGCGGTCGTGTGGCTGGCACGCCAGCCGTTCTTCGCGATCCGCTCCATCACGGTCGAGGGCGACGTCGCCCGCAACAGCGTCTCGACGATCCGCGCCAACGCGGCGCCGCAGCTGCGCGGCAGCTTCATGACCGTGGACCTCGCTGCCGTGCGGCGCGCCTTCGAGTCGGTGCCCTGGGTGCGGCTGGCGATCGTGCATCGCGTCTGGCCGAACCGCCTGCGCGTGCAGCTCCAGGAGCACCGGCCGGTCGCGCTCTGGGGCAGCGACAGCGGTGCCGACCGGCTGGTCGACAGCTTCGGCGATGTCTTCGAGGCCAACGTCGGCGACGTCGAGGACGACGATCTGCCGACGCTCTCCGGCCCCGAGGGCAGCTCGGCGCACGTTCTCGCGATGCTCGGCCGGATCGGCGTCGCGCTCGCGCCGCTCGGCGCCCGCATCGAGGCGCTGTCGCTTTCCGGCCGCGGCTCGTGGCAGGCCACGCTCGACAGCGGCGCGGTGATCGAGCTCGGCCGCGGCAGCGACGACGAGCTGCTCGCCCGCGCGGCGCGCTTCGTCTCGACCGTGGGCGAGGTGACGTCGCGCTATCACCGGCCGATCGAGTCGGCCGACCTGCGCCACCTCGACGGCTACGCGGTGCGCCTGAAGGGCGTGTCGACGACCGGCGTCGCGGCCGACAAAACGCAGAAGAAATAAGGAGCCACAGCAATGAAATACCCCCACGCTCACTTCGTTCACTGCCCCCCGAGGGGGCGCTCAGCGCCCTTCGGGCGGCCGTGCGTGCGCTGAGATGGCCAAGGAACTCAAGGATCTCGTCGTCGGCCTCGACATCGGCACGGCCAAGGTGATGGCCGTCGTCGCCGAGGTGATGCCCGACGGCGAGCTGCGCATCACGGGGCTCGGCAGCGCGCCGGCGCACGGCCTCAAGCGCGGTGTCGTCGTCAACATCGACGCGACCGTGCAGTCGATCCAGCAGGCGCTGAAGGAGGCCGAGATGATGGCCGACTGCAAGATCACGCGCGTCTACACCGGCATCACCGGCTCGCACATCCGCGGCCAGAACTCCACCGGGATGGTGATCGTGCGCGACAAGGAGGTGACGCCGGTCGACGTGACCCGCGTCGTCGAGACCGCCAAGGCGATCAACATCCCGAACGACCAGCGCCTGCTCCTCGTCGAGCCGCAGGAGTTCGTGATCGACGGTCACGAGGTCAAGGAGCCGATCGGCATGAGCGGCGGCCGGCTCGAGGTGCGGGTGCACATCGTCACCGGCGCGCAGAGCGCGGCCGAGAACATCGTCAAGTGCGTGCGCCGCTGCGGCCTGGAGGTCGAGCAGCTGGTGCTCAATCCGAGCGCTTCGAGCCACGCCGTGCTCACGGAAGACGAGAAGGATCTCGGCGTCGCCCTCGTCGACATCGGCGCCGGCACCACCGACGTCGCGATCTTCACCGACGGCTCGATCCGCCACACGGCGGTGATCCCGATCGCCGGCGACCTGATCACGAGCGACATTGCGATGGCGCTGCGCACGCCGACCAAGGACGCCGAGGAGATCAAGGTCGAGTACGGCGTCGCCAAGCAGCTGCTCGCCGACCCGAACGAGCAGCTCGAGGTGCCCGGCCTGGGCGACCGGCCGCCGCGCATGCTCTCGCGCCAGGCGCTCGCCGGCGTGATCGAGCCGCGCATCGAGGAGATCTACTCGCTCGTGCACCAGGTGATCCGCGAGAGCGGCTACGAGGAGCTGCTGTCCAGCGGCATCGTCATCACCGGCGGTGCGGCGGTGATGCCCGGAATGATCGAGCTCGGCGAGGACATCTTCCTCAAGCCGGTTCGCAAGGGCACGCCGACGTATCGCGGCGCGCTCCATGACATGGTCGCGAATCCGCGCTCGGCGACCGTGATGGGATTGCTCGAGGAGGCGCGCATGGCGCGCACGCGCGGGCAGCGGGCGGCCCAGCAGGCGGGCTCGGTCAAGACGCTGGTCGGCCGGGCCAAGGACTGGTTCCTGGGCAACTTCTGATCATGAACACCGCCCCGCCCACGCTCGAGCACCACGCCCACGACCCGCCGCGCAGCGGCTAGGCGAGGGAGCACCGAACACCAAGAACGTATATCGAGATTGACGAAACCGAAGACTCAAGGCAACTGCAAGGACTGGAGCAACAGATGGCTATCGAACTGATCGAGGAATTCAGCATGGGCACGCAGATCAAGGTGATCGGCGTGGGCGGCGGCGGCGGCAACGCCGTCGAGCACATGATCGAGGAGGGCGTGCAGGGCGTCGACTTCATCTGCGCGAACACCGACGCGCAGGCGCTCAACCGCTCGGCCGCGAACCACCTGATCCAGCTCGGCACGACCGGCCTGGGCGCGGGCGCCAAGCCGGAAGCGGGCACCGCTGCGGCGGAGGAGGCGGTCGACCGGATCCGCCAGGCGATCGACGGCGCCCACATGCTCTTCATCACCGCCGGCATGGGCGGCGGCACGGGCACGGGCGCGGCGCCGGTGATCGCGCGGGTCGCGCGCGAGATGGGCATCCTCACCGTCGGCGTCGTCACCAAGCCGTTCGAGTTCGAAGGGCCGCGCCGCCTCAAGGCTGCCGACTCGGGCGTCGCGGAGCTCGAGGCGAACGTCGACTCGCTGATCGTGATCCTCAACGACAAGCTGCTCGACGTGCTCGGCGACGACGTGACGCAGGACCAGGCCTTCGCGCATGCCAACGACGTGCTGAAGAACGCCGTCGGCGGCATCAGCGACATCATCCACATCCCGGGCCTCGTCAACGTCGACTTCGAGGACGTGAAGACGGTGATGAGCGAGCCGGGCAAGGCGATGATGGGCACGGCGATCGCTTCGGGACCGGACCGCGCGAACAAGGCGGCCGAGTCGGCGGTCGCGTGCCCGCTGCTCGAAGGCATCGACCTGTCGGGAGCGCGCGGCGTGCTGGTCCTGATCGCCGCCAACCGCAACACGTTCAAGCTCTCCGAGAGCCGCAACGCGATGAACACGATCCGCCGCTACGCCGCCGACGACGCCCACGTCATCTACGGCACGGCGTACGACGAGTCGCTCGGCGACCAGCTGCGCGTCACCGTCATCGCCACGGGGCTCAGCCCGGCGCGACGCGTGCAGCAGCAGCCGTCGATCCAGGTCGTGCACAGCGCGGTGGCGCAGCGCACCGGCACCGACAACCTGCCGGTGCTGAACCAGCCGGTGCAGGTCGGATCCGCGCAGCAGCACAACTACGAAGGGCTCACCGTGCCGAGCGTGTGGCGCACCGGTCGCACGGCGGCGGCGAAGGTCGACGCGCTGGCGAACAACGGGATGGACGAGATCGAGATCCCGGCGTTCCTGCGCAAGCAGGCAGACTGACGTTGATCGCCGCGGGGTTTGTCAATCCCGCGGCTGCAGGTTCGCGGCGCCATCAGCGAGAATCGAAGGATGCTGAAGCAGCGCACCCTGAAGGCCATGACGCGGGCCGTCGGCGTGGGCGTTCACGGCGGGCAGAAGGTCGAGCTCACGCTGCGGCCTGCGCCGGTCGACACTGGCATCGTCTTTCGCCGCGTCGACCTGCCGCGCTCGGTCGACATTCGCGCCGACGCCTTCAACGTCTGCGACACGCGCATGGCGACGACGCTCTCGGCCGACGGCAAGCCCGACGGGCCGAAGGTGAAGACGGTCGAGCACCTGCTCTCGGCCTGCGCCGGCCTGGGGCTCGACAACCTCGTCGTCGATATCACGGCCGAGGAAGTGCCGATCCTCGACGGCTCGGCGGCGTCGTTCGTCTTCCTGCTGCAAAGCGCGGGCATCGTCCTGCAGGACGCGCCCAAGCGGTTCCTGCGCGTCAGGCGGACGGTCGAGGTGAAGGAAGGCGAAGGCGAGAACCTCAAGTGGGCGCGTCTCGAGCCGCACGACGGCTACACGCTCGGCTTCGAGATCGAGTTCGACCATCCGGTGGTGAGCGAGACGGGCCAGCGCTTCGTCTTCGACATGGGCTCGGGCAGGTACAAGTCGGAGATCGCGCGCGCGCGAACCTTCGGCTTCACGAAGGAGGTCGAGCTGATGCGCTCGCGTGGCCTGGCGCTCGGCGGCAGCCTCGACAACGCCGTCGTCGTCGACGAGTTCAAGGTCCTCAACAGCGGCGGCCTGCGCTATGGCGACGAGTTCGTGAAGCACAAGATCCTCGATGCGATCGGCGACATGGTGCTGGCCGGCCATCCGCTGCTCGCCGCCTATCGCGCCTTCAAGTCGGGGCACGCCCTCAACAACCGCCTCGTGCGCGCCCTTCTGTCCGACCTGTCGGCCTGGGAGATCGTCACCTTCGAAGACGAGGCCAGCGCGCCGGCCGGCATGGCGGAGCTCGCTCCGGCATGGTGATAGGCGCGCTCGGTGGAGCGCTGAATCGTCTGGTGCAGGCTCTCGTTTGCTAGTCCTCGTCCTGCGCTGGATCGCGGCCGCCATCGGCATCCTGCTCGTGCTGGGCGCGACCGTCAGCTTCGGCCTCTTCATCGCCTTCGAGGGTGAGCTCTGGAAGGATCGCGCAAGCCGCTTCGGCGCCTGGGTGCGGCTGCTCGCCCTGACCTGGTTCAACCTCGAGGTCTGGGGCCGCGTCGTCTACACGCTCGTCCACTGGGTTCGCTGAGGCCGGCTCAGGCCCGCAGCGGGTCGAGTCCCAGGAAGGCCAGCACGTCGGGCATCTGCGCGTCGAAGTCCGTGAGCGCGTGGTCGCTGCCTTCGAGCAGGCAGATCGGCGAGCCGGCGTAGCGCGCGCTCATCTCGCGCCACGACAGGACCTCGTCGCCCTTGGCGACGACCGCGAAGTAGCGGCCGGGATCGGTGAGCGGCCCGGGCTCCATCGCGCGCAGCTCGCCGACGTACTCGGAGCGAAAGACGAACGGATCGCCGCTGTGCCAGGCGGTCGTCTCGCCGATCGCGGCGGAAAGGTCGCGCGTTGGATCGACCGCCGGATTGAGCACCACCGCGCGGCAGCCGTGGCGCTCCGCGACGACGGTCGCATAGAAGCCGCCGAGCGAACTGCCGATCACGGCCATGCGCGTGTCCGGCCAGTCGGCGATCGCGTCCTCGACCTCGCGCATCGCCCGCGCCGGCGACGGGTCGAGCTGCGGGCAGGACCAGACCAGGTCGGGCCGATGCTTCCCGACCCAGGCCGCGAACTTGCGGGCCTTGGTCGACTGCGGCGACGAGCGAAAGCCGTGCAGGTAGAGCAGGTGCGTGATCGGCGCGCCGGGCGCCACGCGCGTCGCCGTCACCGGCTCATGCCGCCGCGCGCCCCGGCGGCGCGAGCGAGTCGAGCAGCTTCTGATGGATGCCGCCGAAGCCGCCGTTGCTCATGCACAGGACATGGTCGCCGGCGCGCGCTGCCGCAACGATGCGCTCGACCAGTTCGTCGATCGACTTGGCGACGACGGCTCGATCGCCCATCGGCGAGAGCGCCTGCATCGCGTCCCAGGAAAGGTTGCCGGCATGGCAGAAGGCGAGGTCGGCTTCCTCCAGCGCCCACGGCAGCTGGGCCTTCACGGCACCGAGCTTCATCGTGTTCGAGCGTGGCTCGAAGACGGCGAGGATCCGCGCCTCGCCGACCTTGCGGCGCAGGCCGTCGATGGTCGTGCGCATGGCCGTCGGGTGATGGGCGAAGTCGTCGTAGACCGAGACGCCGCCGACGACGCCGCGCAGCTCGAGCCGTCGGCGCACGTTGCTGAACTCGGCCAGCGCGCGTGCCGACGTCTCGGCCGACACGCCCACGTGCTCGGCGGCGCCGATCGCGGCGAGCGCGTTGAGCTGGTTGTGCTCGCCGAGGAGCGACCAGTCGACGCGCGCGATCTTGAGGCCGCCGCGCAGGACGTCGAAGGCGTGCGGCTCGCCGCGCGCGCGCAGCATGCCGGGCGCCTCCTTCTTCGCGCCGAAGCGTTGCACTTCGCTCCAGCAGCCCATCGCGAGGACGCGCTGCAACGCGTCGTCGCGCGCGTTGACGACGATCCGCCCATGGCCCGGAATCGTGCGCACGAGATGATGGAACTGGCGCTCGATGTCGGCGAGCGAGTCGAAGATGTCGGCGTGGTCGAACTCGAGGTTGTTGAGGATCGCCGTGCGCGGCCGGTAGTGGACGAACTTGCTGCGCTTGTCGAAGAAGGCGGTGTCGTATTCGTCGGCCTCGATCACGAAGGGCGCCGAGGGCGCGCCAAGGCGCGCCGAGACCTTGAAGTCGAGCGGCACGCCGCCGACGAGAAAGCCCGGCGCCAGCCCCGCCTTCTCGAGGATCCAGGCCAGCATCGAGGTCGTGCCGGTCTTGCCGTGCGTGCCGGCGACGGCGAGAACGTGGCGCCCGGCGAGGACGTGATCTGCGAGCCACTGCGGACCGCTCGTGTACTTCGCGTTCGCGTCGAGCAGCGCCTCGAGGAGCGGATTGCCGCGCGTGATCGCGTTGCCGATCACGAACAGGTCGGGCGCGAGCGAGATCTGGCCGGCGTCGTAACCCTCGATCAGCTCGATGCCGAGCGCGGCGAGCTGCTCGCTCATCGGCGGGTAGACATTGGCGTCGCAGCCAGTGACGCGGTACCCGGCTTCGCGGGCGAGTGCCGCGAGGCCGCCCATGAAGGTGCCGCAGATGCCGAGGACGTGCAGATGCATCGAACGATTCTAGAAGTGCGATCGGTGCAATCGCGTGATGGGGATGCGGCCGAGTCGGACATCGTCCGCATTCGACCCCACGAAGGTA
>JBBSBZ010000118.1:0-9872 GCA_038250795.1 Burkholderiales bacterium
CGGCACGCTCGGCTTCGCGAAATGGGTCGGCGAGGTCGACGACGCCGACCGGCTGCCCGAGTACGTCGCGCGCGCCTTCCACGTCGCCATGCAGGGTCGGCCCGGGCCGGTCGTGCTGTCGCTGCCGGAGGACATGCTCGTTCGCACGACGTCGGCGCCTGTGCTGCCGCGGGTCGAGCCTGCGCTGGCCGCGCCGGCGCCGGAAGCGCTGGTGCGACTGCGCGAGCTGCTCGTCGCGGCCGAGCGGCCCCTCGTCATCGCCGGCGGCAGCGGCTGGACGGCGGCGTCATGCACGGCGCTCGAGCGATTCGCCGAACGCTGGCAGCTGCCCGTCGGCTGCGCCTTCCGATTCCAGGACCTGTTCGACAACCGCCATCCGAACTACGCCGGCGACGTCGGCATCGGCATCAATCCCAAGCTCGCGGCGCGCATCGGCGACGCCGACCTGATCGTCGCCATCGGCCCGCGCCTGGGCGAGATGACGACGGGGGGCTACGAGCTGCTGACACCGCCGTGCCCGAAGCAGAAGCTCGTCCACATCCACGCCGGCGCGGAAGAGCTCGGCCGTGTCTATGCCGCCGAGCTGATGATCAACGCGTCGATGGCCTGCGCCGCGCCGGGGTTGGCACTGCTCGAGCTGCCGGCGTCGCCGCGCTGGCGCGAGTGGACGGCGGCCGCGCACGCCGACTACGAAGCCAACCTCGTGCCGACGCCGGTCGCGCCGCTCGACATGGCCGAGGTTGTGCGTTGCATCGACCGCCATGTCGGCGCCGACGCGATCTTCACCAACGGCGCCGGCAACTTCGCCGGCTGGCTGAGCCGGTTCCATCGCTTCGCAGGACTTCGCCATGCCGGCCGGACGCAGCTCGCCCCGACCTCGGGCGCAATGGGCTACGGCGTGCCCGCGGCGATCGCCGCCTCGCTGCTCGCGCCGCATCGCACGGTGATCAACATCGCCGGCGACGGCGACTTCCTCATGACCGGCCAGGAGCTCGCCACCGCGACGGCGCACGGCGCCGGCCGCGGCGGCGGCGGCAAGCTGATCTCGATCGTCGTCGACAACGGCACGTACGGCACGATCCGCATGCACCAGGAGCGCGAGTACCCCGGACGCGTCTCGGGCTCCGACCTCGGCAACCCCGACTTCGCGGCGCTCGCACGCGCCTACGGCTGGCATGCCGGCGAGCGGGTCGAGACCACGGCGGCGTTCGAGCCCGCGCTCGTCGACGCGCTCGCCGCCGACCGACCGGCGCTCATCCACCTCAAGCTCGACGCCAACGTCATCACCAGCCGCACGACGCTCGCTGCGATCCGCCAGAAGGCCGAGGCCCGCATCGCCCGCGAAAGACCGGCAACCCGAGGCACACCATGACTCCCGCCGCCGACTTCTCCACCTGCGATCTGTGCGACCAGCACAAGGCCGGCCACGGTACGACCTTCTTCGTCCTGCCGCCGGCGTTCGCCGACTACGGCGGCGTTTCCACGTTCAGCGGCGTCGTCGCGACCGTGAAGTGCTACGAGGACAACTCGCTCGTCAAGGCCGCGCTCGACACGCCGGGCGGTGGTCGCGTCCTCGTCGTCGACGGCGGCGGATCGGTGCGGCGCGCCCTCGTCGGCGGCAACGTCGCCGCTGCTGCGCAAAAGAACGGCTGGGCCGGCCTCGTCATCGACGGCGCCGTGCGCGACGTCGCCGAGCTGGCCGCGACGGAGATCGGCATCCGCGCCCTCGCACACGTGCCGATCCCGACCGAGAAGAAGAACCAGGGCGAGCGCGATGTGCCGGTCCAGGTGATGGGCCTGTGGGTCCGGCCGGGCGACCGGCTGTTCGCCGACGCCGACGGCATCGCCCTCCTCAGGACGGCCTGACGACCTCGAGCAGCCGGTCGAGGCCGCCGGTCTCGATCGACACATTGGCCGCCGCACGCACCTTCGGCTTCGCGTGGTACGCGACCGACAGGCCGGCGACAGCCATCATCGGCAGGTCGTTCGCACCGTCGCCGACGGCGATGGCACGCGACGGATCGATGCCGAGGGCGGCGCAGGTCTCGAGCAGCATCCTGCGCTTTTCGTCGCCGTCGCAGATGTCGCCCCAAGGCTGGTCGACCAGGCGTCCGGACAGGGCGTCGCCCTCGATCTCGAGCACGTTGCTGCGCGTGAAGTCGAGGCCGAGCCGGTCGCGCACGCGGTCGGTGAAGAAGGTGAAGCCGCCGGAGACGAGGAGCGTCTTCAACCCCGCGGCCTGGCACGCGGCGACGAGCCGCTCGGCACCGGGGTTGAGGCGCAGCCGCTCGTCGTGGACGCGCTGCAGCGCCGCGGCGGGGACGCCCTTCAACAGCGCGAGACGCTGACGCAGGCTCTCCTTGTAGTCGGTGATCTCGCCGCGCATCGCCGCTTCGGTGATCGCCGCGACCTCGGCCTTCCGGCCGGCGACGCCGGCGATCTCGTCGACCGACTCGATCGAGATCAGGGTCGAGTCCATGTCGAACGCGATCAGGCCGAAATCGGCGAGGCGCAGCGGCGGCGCGAAGCCGCGCACGACGAGGCCCGGCGCGAGCCCCGTCGTCGTCATGCCACCGCCGCGCTCACCGGCGCCGGTCGCTCGTCGACGGCCTTGGGCGTGCCGAGCGAGCGCAGCACGTCGCGCACGAGCTGCACGCGCTCGCGGACGTCGGGCGCGGCGCGCTCGATGCGCAGCTTGTCGTTGCCGGCGAGCTTGATGTGCCGGTTCTTCTGGACGAGCTCGATGATCCTGAGCGGATCGACGGGCGCCGTCGGCGCGAAGGTGATCGCGGTCGCCTTCTCGCCGGCATCGATGCGCGAGACGCCGTAGGACTTGGCGAGGACGCGCAGCCTGTGCACGTCGAAGAGCGCCTGCGCCTGCGCAGGCAGCTTGCCGAAGCGGTCGGTGATCTCTTCCAGCAGCGCGTCGATCTGCTCGGCCTTGCCCGCGCTCGCGAGCCGCTTGTAGAGCGACAGGCGGATGTGGACGTCGCCGCAGTACGAATCCGGCAGCAGCGCGGGCACGTGCAGGTTGATCTCGGTGACGGCCGAGAGCGGTGCGAGCAGGTCGGGCTCGCGCCCGTTTCGCAGCGACCGCACCGCCTCGGCCAGCATGTCGTTGTAGAGCTGGAAGCCGACCTCCATCATGTTGCCGCTCTGGTTGTCGCCCAGCACCTCGCCGGCACCGCGGATCTCGAGGTCGTGCATCGCCAGGTAGAAGCCCGAGCCGAGCTCTTCCATCTGCTGGATGGCCTCGAGCCGCTGCGCCGCCTGCTTGGTGAGGCCCTCGACGTCGGGCACCATGAGGTACGCGTACGCCTGGTGGTGCGAGCGGCCGACGCGGCCGCGCAGCTGATGCAGCTGGGCCAGGCCGAATTTGTCGGCGCGGCTGATGACGATGGTGTTGGCGCTCGGCACGTCGATGCCGGTCTCGATGATGGTTGAGCAGAGCAGCACGTTGAAGCGTTGGGCGACGAAGTCGCGCATCACGCGCTCGAGCTCGCGCTCCGGCAGCTGGCCGTGGGCGACGGCGATGCGCGCCTCCGGCACGAGCGAGAGCAAGGTCTCCTTGCGGTGCTCGATCGTCTGCACGTCGTTGTGCAGGAAATAGACCTGGCCGCCGCGCTTGAGCTCGCGCAGCACCGCCTCGCGGATCGTCGACGAGCTCTCGCTGCGCACGAAGGTCTTGATCGCCAGGCGTCGCTCGGGCGCCGTCGCGATCACCGAGAGATCGCGCAGGCCCTCGAGCGCCATGCCGAGCGTGCGCGGGATCGGCGTCGCGGTGAGCGTGAGCACGTCGACCTCGGCGCGCATCGCCTTCATCTGCTCCTTGTGGCGCACGCCGAAGCGGTGCTCCTCGTCGATCACGAGCAGGCCCAGGCGCGCGAACTTGACGTCGCTCGACAGCAGCTTGTGCGTGCCGACGACGATGTCGACCGTGCCGTCCTCCAGCCCGGCGAGCGCGGCCTTCACTTCCTTGGGCGAGCGAAAGCGCGAGAGCTCGGCGACCTTGATCGGCCACTTGCCGAAGCGGTCGGCGATGTTCTGGTGATGCTGCTCGGCGAGCAGCGTCGTCGGCGCCAGGATGGCGACCTGCTTGCCGCCGTTGACGGCGACGAAGGCAGCTCGCAGCGCGACCTCGGTCTTGCCGAAGCCGACGTCGCCGCAGACGAGGCGATCCATCGGCCGCGGCGAGACCATGTCCTGGATCACGGCGTGGATCGCGGCATGCTGGTCGGGCGTTTCCTCGAAGCCGAAGCTCGCGGCAAAGGCCTCGTAGTCGTGTGGCTGGAAGCGGAAGGCGAAGCCTTCGCGCGCGGCGCGTCTCGCGTAGAGATTGAGCAGCTCGGCGGCGGTGTCGCGCACCTGCTCGGCGGCCTTCCTGCGTGCCTTGTCCCACTGGCCCGAGCCGAGGCGGTGCAGCGGCGCTTCCTCGGCGCTCACGCCGGTGTAGCGCGCGATCAGGTGCAGCTGCGCGACCGGCACGTAGAGCGTCGCCTTGTCGGCGTACTCGAGCTGCAGGAACTCGCCCGGCTCCTCGTCGCCGAGGGCGATCGTCGTCAGGCCGAGATAGCGGCCGATGCCGTGGTTGACGTGGACGACCGGATCGCCGACCTTGAGCTCCGACAGATCCTTGATCAGCGAGTTGACGTCGCTCGTCTGCTCCTGGCGCTTCCTGCGGCGCGCGCCCGGCGTCATGGCGAAGAGCTCGGTCTCGGTGACGAACTCGATCGTCCTGGCGGGGTCGTCGACGGCGCCGTCGTCGCGTGCCGCGAAGCCCTGGGCGAGCGGCGCGACCGCGATCGCGAAGCGCTCCGCGCCGTCGCCGAACTCGGCAAGCGTCGCGACGCTCGGCGGGTCGATGCGGCTGTCGCGCAGCAGCTCGAGCAGGCTCTCGCGTCGTCCTTCGCTCTCGGCGACGATGAGGACGCGGTGCGGCGTGGCGGCGACGTGGTCCTGCAGGCGCCTGAGCGGCTCGGGCGCGCCGCGGTCGACGCTCAGGTCGGGCAGGGCGCTCGCCCACGGCGAAGTCTCGTCGCCGCGCGCGCGCAGGGTCAGCTGCGCGTGCTCGCCGGTGGTCGCGAAGAATTCCTCCGGCTTCAGGAACAGGGCTTCCGGCGGCAGGATCGGCCGCTCGCGGTCGTGCTGGAAGAAGCGATGACGGTCGCGCGTGTCGGCCCAGAAGCGCTGCAGCGATTCGTCGACGTCGCCGTGCAGGGCCACGGTGGCCTCGGCGCCCAGGTAGTCGAAGACGGTCGCGGTCGCGTCGAAGAAGAGCGGCAGGTAGTACTCGATCCCGGCGGTGGCGATGCCGGTGCCGATGTCCTTGTAGAGCCGGACCTTCGTCGGGTCGCCCTCGAAGCGTTCGCGCCAGCGCGCGCGAAAGGCGTTGCGCGAGGGCTCGTCCATCGGGAACTCGCGGCCGGGCAGCAGCCGCACCTCGGGCACCGGATAGAGGCTGCGCTGGGTGTCGGGGTCGAAGGTCCGGATCGAGTCGATCTCGTCGCCGAAGAGATCGACGCGGTACGGCACGGCCGACCCCATCGGGAAGAGATCGATCAGCCCGCCGCGCACCGCGTACTCGCCGGGCGACACGACCTGGCTCACGTGGGTGTAGCCGGCAAGGGTGAGCTGCGCCTTGAGCGCCGCCTCGTCGAGCTTTTGCCGTGTCGTGAAGTGGAAGGTGTAGCCGGCCATGAAGGCGGGCGGCGCGAGGCGGACGAGCGCCGTCGTCGCGGGCATCAGGACGACGTCGACGTCGCCGCGGCGGATCCGCCAGAGCGTCGCCAGCCGCTCGGAGATCAGGTCTTCGTGCGGGGAGAAGCTGTCGTAGGGCAGCGTCTCCCAGTCGGGAAAGACGGCGACGCGCAGGGTCGGCGCGAAAAACGGGATCTCGTCGGCGAGACGCTGCGCGTCGGCGGGCTCGGCGGTGAAGATCGCCAGGAGCGATCCACGCGCGCGCTGGCGCTCGGCGAAGCGCGCGAGCAGCAGGGCGTCGGCGGAACCGGGAGGGCGGGGCAGCGCGAAGCGCTTGCCGGGGGCGATGTCGGGGAGGAGCATGGAGGCGGCACGAGAAGGCGCCGCGGTCGCCAAAGCCTCGAATTTTAGGCGGCGCGGCGAGTCCGCGTGAGGCTGCGCTTATCCTTGCCCGCTCCCAGCTGTGCGACTGCCGATGCCGCCCGAGTCGTCCCCCTCCGTCCGCCTGCATGCGCTCGTGCCTTGCGCGGGCAGCGGCGTGCGCGCCGGCGCGGCCGGGGCCAAGCAATATGTCGAGATCGCGGGGCGATCGATGGTGGCGCACACGCTCGCGGCGCTCTTCGCGGTTTCGCGGCTCGCGCGTGTCCTCGTTGTGCTCGCGCCCGACGACGGCCGCTTCGCCGCGCTCTCCGACGTTCCCCGCGACCGGCGCCTGTGCATCGCCCGCTGCGGCGGCGAGACCCGCGCGCGCACGGTCGCGGCGGGCCTCGACGAACTCGCCCGCCTCGGCGCCGCCGCCGACGACTGGGTGCTCGTCCACGACGCCGCGCGCTGTCTCGTGCGGACCGAGTGGGTCGACGGGCTCATCGATGCGTGCATCGACGATCCGGTCGGCGGTCTGCTCGCGGCGCCGGTGAGCGACACGATCAAGCGCGAGGCCGCCGGGCGTGTCGAGGCGACCGTTCCGCGCTGGGGGCTCTGGCAGGCGCAGACGCCCCAGATGTTCCGGCTCGGCACGCTGAGCGACGCGTTGAGCCGGGCGGGCTCGAGCGCGACCGACGAGTCCTCGGCGATCGAGGCGATGGGTCTTGCGCCGCGCCTCGTCGCCTGCTCGGCGGAGAACTTCAAGGTGACTCACGCCGCCGATTTCTCGACCGCCGCCGCGATCCTCGGCGCCCACGCCGCATGAGACCGCGCGGCCCGATCTGGCGCGTGGGCGAGGGCTGGGACACGCACGCCCTCGTCGAGGGTCGCAAGCTCGTTCTCGGCGGCGTCGAGATCGCGCACACGCACGGCCTGATGGGCCACTCCGACGCCGACGCGCTCTGCCACGCGATCACCGACGCGCTGTTCGGCGCGGCTGCGCTCGGCGACATTGGCCATCACTTTCCCGACACCGACATGCAGTACCGCGGCGCGGATTCGCTCGCGTTGCTGGCCGAGGCGATGCGTCGCGTCAAGGGCGCCGGCTGGCAGATCGGCAACGTCGATGCGACCGTGATCGCCCAGGCGCCGCGCCTCGCGCCCCACATCGCGGCGATGCGCCAGCGGATCGCCGGTGCGTTGTCGGTCGCGGTCGACCAGGTGAGCGTGAAGGCGAAGACGGCGGAAAAGATGGGCCCGGTCGGCCACGGCGAATCGATCGAGGCGCGCGCCGTCTGCATGCTCTGGCGTAGCATCTGAACAGCACCCTGCTTCTTCCCTGGAACCGCCATGCCTCGCTCCCCTTCCGACGACGACAAGCCCGAGACCGAGGCCGCCAAGTCGCCCGGCAGCCTGACCGAGAAGCTGGCGTTCAAGTCGCGCTTCGTCCTCGTCTTCGGCGAGGTCGATCACGCGGTGGCGCGCTCGACCTGCGAGCGGCTGATCGCGCTGGCCGAAGAGTCCGATGCGCCGATCCAGGTGATGGTCTCGTCGCCCGGCGGCCACGTCGAATCGGGCGACGCGATCCACGACATGATCCGCTTCGTCCGCGCCCCGGTGACGACGATCGGCACCGGCTGGGTCGCCAGCGCCGGCACGCACATCTTCCTGGCCGCGCCCAAGGAGCGTCGCGTCTGCCTGCCGAACACGCGCTTCATGATCCACCAGCCGGCCGGCGGCGCCGGCGGCCCGGCGACCGACATTGCGATCCAGGCCAAGGAGATCCTGCGCACGCGCGAGCGGATCGCCCGCGTGATTGCCCGCGAGACCGGCAAGCCGTTCGAGAAGGTCACCGCCGACATGGAGCGCGACTACTGGATGAGCGCCGACGAGGCGGTCGCCTACGGCATCGTCTCGCGCGTCATCGAGACGCATCGCGACCTGAAGTAAGCGTCTGTACGGCGACGCCGACCGGCCTCGCCCGCTCCGATCCGTGAGGAAGTCGTCACCCTGACGGCAGGGGTGCGCTCAAGCGCATTCGCCTCGGGCCGACAACGACAGGCCGCCCCCCGCGATGCTCGCTCGGGGGCGTCCTGCAACCACGCTCCGTGTCCGCGACGGGGCGACGGAGATTCCTCATGCCCTCGCCCAGCGCGTTCGTTCCCGCTCGACTGACCTCGGCCATCGTGGCCGGATTCGCCTGTCTCGCCGCAGCGGGCTGCGGCGGCGGCGCCGACTACCTGACGCCGGCCGGGCCGGGATCGGCCGGTGCGACGGCCCTGTCCGGCACGGTCGCCGTCGGCGCGCCGATCACGAGCGGCAGGTTGCGCATCCTCGACGGCAACGGCGCGGTCGTCGCTTCCGAAGTGGCGATCGACGCCGACGGCCACTACGCCGGCGTCACGCTGACCGGCCCGGCGCCGTATCGCCTCGAGGCCTGCGGCTACGCGGGCCCGAACTACCTGTGCGTGTATTCGGTCGCGAACGCGGCCGGCACCGCGAACGTCACGCCGCTGACGAGCGCGATGGTGCTGCTCGCCACGGGCGCCTCGCCCGACGCGATGATGGCGGCCGACGCGCCGGCGGTGAGCGCGAGCGGCGTCAGCTCCGCCCAGGACCAGCTCAGGAGCAGCCTGGCCGGCGTGCTGAGCGGCGCCGGCGTTTCCGCGGCGCTCGACTTCGTCTCGGGCGCGCTGTCGGCCGGCTCGCGCTCGGGCTACGACGGCGTGCTCGACGCGGTCGGCGTCTCGGTCGGCCAGGACACCGGCGCCTTCGTGCAGATCACGCCGCGCATCGGCAGCGGCAATCTCTACCTGCAGCAAGGCTCGACCGTGGGCACGGTGACGGCGGCGAACAGCTCGAACCTGGGCCTGGCGGGCATCGAGACGCTGTTCCGCGGCATGAGCGCGGCGATGGCCAGCGCGACCGCCTGCGCCGACGCCAACACCGGGATCCGCCGCTCCCTGTCGTCGATCGCGCAGATGACGCTCGGCGACAGCGCGGCGCAGGGACCGGACGACGTCGCCGCGGGCCTGTGCCAGTTCTTCGCCACCGGCGACGACGGCGCGACGCCGATGTGGGGCTCGACGCTGCTGAGCCCGACGCTCGGCCGCTGCGACCTCTCGGGCACCGTGCCGGTGTGCGCCATCTCGTTCGTGATCCAGAGCCCTGACGGCGATGTGATGCCGGTCGGCGACGGCATGGGCGTGACGCAGGAAGGCGGCGTCTGGAAGTTCATGGGCGATCTGCTGCCGGTCCAGATTCGCGCCACGGCGCGCGCGCAGCGCACGGTGCGCGTCGACGCGACGTCGCCCGTCGTCCAGTACGACCGCGCGATCCAGCTCGAGGTGGCTGCGGTCTCGGGCCTGGCATGCGCCCGCGTCGCCCAGCACACGGCCGACGGCAGCTCGACGACGATCGCCTTCTACAAGCGCTTCCCGGGCGCGGCGCACCAGGCGCGCCTGTCGCTCTGGGGCAGCAACGGCATGGGCAGCGGCGCCAGCCTCGATCCGCTGGCCGGCTCGGTGCGCAGCGCCGACGACACCTGGCTGACGCTGCCGCAGGGCACCGATGGCGACGCCGTCATCCGCAACTTCTATCGCGGCGGCCGCACGGTGACCTTCTCGCTTTTCGCCGACGACAGCTGCAGCACGCCCTTCACCGTCGCCGGCCGCAGCGTGTTCGACGTCGAGATCCAGGGGGTGCCGCCGGTCTCGTCGGCGATGGAGGCGCTGCCCTGGCCCGAGATCGACGGCGCGACCGTGACGGCGCTTCGCGGCCTGACGCTCGACGCGGGTGCGACGAGCACCTTC